>JBGPDH010000148.1:0-9083 GCA_041482195.1 Verrucomicrobiia bacterium | reverse complement strand
GATTCAAAATTTAATTGGCAACGCCCTTAAATTCCGACGACCCGAAGTGCCGCCCGTGGTGAAGGTGGCCGCGGAAATCATTACCGCGCCGGCGCCGGACGAAGGCACGGGCGTCACGAAGAAATTTTGCCGGTTGACCGTCAGCGACAACGGCATCGGTTTCGATGAAAAATACCTGGACCGTATTTTTAACGTCTTTCAACGGCTGCATTCGCGCAATGAATATGAAGGCACCGGTATGGGACTGGCCATTGCGCGAAAAATAGTGCTGTTCCACAGCGGTGAAATCACCGCCAAAAGCAAACCGGGAGAAGGCACCACGTTCATTGTGACGTTGCCGGTGACCCATCCCAGGGAACAGCAAACCGGAGGAGAAAACCATGAGTAAGGAAGGAAAAATGATTACGATTCTATTGGCCGACGACGACCCGGATGATCGCCAGTTGACGCGCGACGCCTTTGCGCAAAACCGTCTGGCCAACGAACTCCATTGCGTCGAAGACGGGGAGGAATTGCTGGATTACCTGCATCGGCGCGGCCGTTATGAAAATTTAAACGGCGCGGCTTTGCCGGGCTTGATTCTGCTCGACCTGAACATGCCGCGCAAAGATGGCCGCGAAGCGCTCAAGGAAATGAAGGCCGACCCCGAACTGCGGCGAATTCCCATCGTCGTGCTTACCACCTCCAAGGCGGAGGAAGATATTTTGCGGAGCTACGATCTGGGCGTGAATTCCTATGTGACCAAACCCGTTACCTTCAAATCGCTGGTGGAGTTGATCAAGGTGCTTGGACAATATTGGTTTGAAGTGGTTGAACTGCCCAAAGACTAACGGAAAATCCGTATATGTCGGACGCCCCCGTCAGAATCCTGTTGGTGGATGACGATGAAGATGATTATGTCATCACGCGAAATCTGATTTCCGAAATCGGGGCGCGCCGCTATCAACTGGAGTGGGTGGACAATTACGACGCCGCCCTGGCCGCCGTTCACCGTCATGAACACGAGATCTGCCTGCTGGACTACCGCCTGGGCAGCCGGACCGGTCTGGAACTGTTGCAGGAATCCAAATTCCTGAATGACCGGTTACCGATGATTTTATTGACCGGGCAGGGCGACCACGAGATTGACATCAAAGCGATGAAGGCCGGTGCCGCTGACTATTTGATCAAGGGTCAGCTTGACTCGGACAAACTGGACCGCGCCATCCGATACGCCATCCAGGGTCAATACGCGAAGGAACATCTTCGCCGGGAACGCGATCTCATCGGCCGCATCATGGAAACCAGCCCGGTGGGTATTGTGGTGGCCGACCAATTGGGAAAAATCAACTTTGCCAACCTGCAGGCCGAAAAAATTCTCGGTTTGACCAAGGACATCATTCTACAAAAGTCATGCAGCGTTTTGGACTGGCGTCTGACTGATTCGGAAGGCAATCCCTTGTCAGGACCGGCCTCCTCCTTGAAACAGATTTTGGATTCCGGTCAGCCGGTGCATGACGCCTGTTATTCTGTTGATGCCGGTTTGCCGACGGGAACGGACCCTTCCCACCGGAATCGGGCTCTGCTGTCCGTGAACGCCGCGCCCCTTTTTGATGCCGGCGGTAAATTTGACGGTATGGTGGTCACCGTCGAAGATATCACCGCGCGCTTGGCGCTGGAGGCGCAACTGCGGCAGTCCCAGAAAATGGAGTCCATCGGCCAGTTGGCCGCCGGCGTGGCACACGACATCAATAATATTTTGACCATCATCCAGGGACACGCCGGATTGCTGCTCAACATGGTGTCGCAGGACGCAGATGTAGTGAAATCCTTGAAACAGATTTCCGCTGCCTCGGAGCGTGCGGCCGGTTTCATCCGGCACCTGCTCTTGTTCAGCCGCAAACAGGTTTACCGGACCAAAATTCTGGATTTGAACACCGTATTGCACAATCTGGAATATATGTTGCCGCGAATGCTGGGCGAGCACATCACGTTACAGGCCCATTACAGTCCCGACCTGCCGCGCATCGCCGCCGACATTGCCATGGTAGAGCAGATCATCATGAACCTGGTGGTGAACGCCCGCGATGCCATGCCCAAGGGAGGCCAGCTCTCTATCGACACTTCTGCTCAGGAAATCGATGTTGCCTATGTGCTACTGCATCCCGAAGCCCACGCCGGCCGGTTTGTCTGCCTGATGGTTACGGACACGGGTTGCGGCATGGAACGCAGCGTGTTGCAGCGGATTTTCGAACCATTTTTTACGACCAAGGAAGTGGGGAAGGGAACGGGGCTGGGGCTGGCCACCGTTTATGGCATTGTCAAACAACATCACGGCTGGATTGAAGTCCAAAGCAAGGTGGGAGCCGGCACCACTTTCAAGGTATTTTTCCCGGTGGCGGGTGACGCCGGTCATTTATCGATCAGTCCCCCCTCGGAATCCGAAACGGTTCAGGGCGGCCCGGAAACCATTCTTCTGGTTGAGGATGAAAAAGACCTGCTCGAACTGCTGCGGGAAGTCCTTCAGCAATACAAGTATCGTATTTTGACTGCTTCCTGCGGATCGGAGGCACTGCAAATCTGGGATGAACACCACGGCCAGATTGATTTGCTTCTGACCGACATGATTATGCCCGGCGGTATGACCGGGGATGAACTGGCTGCCGAGATGAAACGGCGGAAACCCGACCTCAAGATTATCTACGCCAGTGGCTACACCTCCGCTTTTGTGGGCAGAGACTTCGGGCGGAATGATGTTGCCTTTCTGGCCAAACCCTATCAACCGCAACAAGTGGCCCAGTTGATTCGGGATACTTTGGACACTTCTTCCAAAGGCTCGTCCTCCTCGAATAATATTCCAACCCAGTCTGCTCCGGCCTTAACCGGACAACCGGCCTGAGATGATCCAGCCCGGCCTCTCAGCCGGACGTTGCGCCAGGAAATCCGTGCCGCCGTTTTTACTGACCGACAGTCTAATGTTGTGGTACGGTCTTAATCAGGCTGTTTTATGAACACCCTCGTCAAAGTGGTTTTTTTTCGGCCGGGACCGGATGACTGACCGATGCGGTAACAAGTAAGTGAAACAAACTGCCAAATAGTTTGTCAGTAATTCCGCTGACCGGCCACTTATGCGTGGTATGATGATCACAAAAGCGATGTCCCTCGCGATTCCAACCGATGCCGATCTGGTGGGCGAAACCTTGTCCGGCGACCGTGACGCCTTTGGCCGGATTATTACGCGGTATCAATCGCTCATTTGTTCGCTGGCTTACAGCGCCACCGGCAGCCTCGGCCAGAGCGAGGATCTGGCTCAGGAAACCTTCATCACCGCGTGGAATCACCTCCGCCATCTGCGTGAACGCGACAAACTCCGCGCCTGGCTTTGCGGCATCGCGCGCAACCGCATCAACGGCTTTCTCCGCCGGGAAGGCCGCGAGCCGGTGCGGGACGCCGAGCCGCTGGAAAGTCTCTCTGAAGCGCACGCCCCCGAACCGTTGCCGCCCGATTACGTCATGCGCCGGGAAGAGGAGGCGATTCTCTGGCGTTCGCTGCAAACCATTCCCGAAACCTACCGCGAACCGCTGGTGTTGTTTTACCGCGAACACCAGTCCGTCGAGGGTGTGGCGCAGGCGTTGGAATTAAGCGAGGACGCCGTACACCAACGGCTATCGCGCGGACGAAAACTGTTGCAGGAACAGGTGCTGGCGTTTGTGGAAGGCGCGCTCGAACGGACAAACCCGGGCAAGGCCTTCACCCTGGTCGTCCTGGCTTCGCTGCCTGGACTCACGATTTCCGCCAAGGCTGTGATGCTGGGGGCCGCCGTCAAAGGCAGCGCCACGGCGAAGACCGCCGGCGCCCTGGCCTGGTTCGGCTTATTGCTTGGTCCATTGGCCGTGTTTGTGCCCAATTACATTGCCTACCGCGTCACGCTGGCCGGGGCGCAATCGGAGGAGGAACGCGCCGGCATCAAATCCCTGTTTGGAAAATTTGGTGCGATCACCCTGGCCTTGTTCATCCCACTGGCGGCAATCGTCTTGTGGTTGACCCGAAACCAGCCTGATCGTTCGTTTTTGCCCGGCCTCCTTGGCACGTGCGGGGTCCTGATTTTTTTGCCCACCATTTTTATCCTGGGCATCACGTCGGGGAGGAAAAGCCGCCCCTACTATTCCCGGATTCTGGCGCAGGAATACGCCGGCGTCTTGCCTAAACCAGCCTGGGAATACCGGAGCCGGCTGGAGTTATTCGGCTTGCCGCTCGTTCACATCCGCATCGGCGACCGGTTTGCGATCCTGAAAAAACCGGTGAAAGCGTGGATTGCCGTGGGCAACGCGGCGATCGGCGGATTGTTTGCGTGTGGCGGATTGGCGATCGCGCCGTTGAGCCTCGGTGGCTTGTCCATCGGCATACTGTCACTGGGCGGCCTGTCTGTGGGGATATTTGCCCTCGGCGGTATCGCTTTGGGTGTCTGGGCGTTTTTTGGCGGGCTGACGATTGGCTGGCAGGCCGTAGGCTGCATTGCCGTCGCTTGGAACGCGGCGGCGGGAATGTTTGCGCTGGCACACGATTTTGCCCTCGGCCAGTTTGCCTGTGCCGCTCAGGCCAATAACGACATCGCCCGACAATTTCTCTTGCCCAATTTGTTTCGCCGCTCGGCCGAATTCATTAACAACCATTGGCTCTGGCTGAATCTGTTTTGGCTGATTCCGTTCTTCATCCAATGGCTCGTTTCGCGCCGCGCCAGACCGGCGAAACCAAACTGAGACACCGGGCTTTCGCCGCCAGTTCCTCCGCCGGATAGGTCCAGATTTCTGCGAGCGTCGGGTGATAATGCGGCATGGCGGCCAGTTCGTGAACGGTCATCCGTTTGGCCATGGCCGCGACGATTTCGTGAATCAACTCGCCGCCCGCTGGTCCGACACACATGCCGCCGAGAATTTCGCCGGACTTCGGATCCGCCAGTAATTTTACGAACCCGTCCTTCGCCTCCATGATGAGTGATTTGCCGTGGTCGTTGAACGGATAACTCGCGGCCAGATAAGAAATGTGTTGTGACTTCGCTTCCTTTTCGGTCAAGCCGACGAAGGCCACCTGGGGCTCCGTAAACACAACTGAAATCAGCAGCCGGTAGTCCATCCGCCGCGGCGACGCCGGGCTCACAATGTGGTGCGCGGCAATTTCGCCCTGTTGAACGGCAAGATGAACGATTTCGTGCGGTCCGGTGCAATCGCCCGCTGCATAAATGTTCGGCACGTTGGTTTGCATAGACTCATTCGTAATAATGCGGCCATTTTCGGTTTTTACACCTGCTTTTTCCAGATCCAGCGACGTCGTGTTCGGTACCCGCCCCAATGCAAACAACATTTCCTCGGCGGAAACGGAAACCGTTTTGCCTTGTTGCTCGAACCATACCGTCCTGAGTTTTCCCTTCCGCCCTGCGTCCACCAGCTTTGTACCCGCGAAGGCCCTGATGCCTTCCCGCCGGAAGACCTTTTCGACCTCCGCCGCGGCGTCGGCATCGAATTCCTTCAGAATGTGTTCGCTGCGCTGGACCAGTGTGACCCGGACGCCGAAGCGCGCAAAAAACTGCGCGAACTCGCACGCAACCGCGCCTCCGCCGAGGATGATAAGCGATTTAGGCAATCGCTTGAGTACCAGAGCATCGTCACTGGTGAGGTAACCGGTTTTCGGGAGCGAGGGCAGGGGAGGCGGTGCGACGTTTGAACCGGTGGCAATGATGAAGTGCTTTGCTGTCATTTTTCTGGTAGAGAAGCACGGCCGCGCGTCCAGGCCGACCGGCAGGTCGGCCCTACCTAATTCGACCGTATTTGCGTCGACGAATTTCGCGTTGGCGCGGATGAATTTAAAGTTTCCCGTGTTCAATTGTTTCGCGCGACAATCGGCAAAATCTTTGATGAGTAAATCTTTCCGCGCCATCACTTTCTTAAAATCAAAGCCGACTTTTCCGGCACGGATACCCCACGGCTCCGGGTGGCTGGCCAGGTGCATTACCTCGGCCGCGTAAAGCAGTGCCTTGGTAGGCATGCAACCCCGTAGGATGCACAGCCCGCCGACGTCCCGGCCGCCTTCGATGACCACGGTTTTCAGGCCTGCGCCTGCTGCCGTTCTGGCGGCGGCGTAACCGCCACTCCCGCCGCCGATGACCGCCACGTCATAATCGAATCGTTGCATGCGGGAAAAGATGGAAGCGGCCGCGAGAAATGCAAATTTCAAATTGCTTCCACCGGGGCTTTCCAGATTGAAATTACAGGTTCATTTTCAGATGATGGCTGCATGAACGAGAGAATTTTCCCCCGCAGCCCGCGCGAAACGATGGACGGCTGGATGTATCTGCCGCGTTACATCGATAAAATCCGCCTGCATCTGGCGGGCCACCTGCATTCCGATTATCAGGAGAATTTCGGCAAGGGCTTCGATGGCACGTGGCTCAAAGCAGCCGGTGTTCCGCACGAACAGATGATCGACGTGGTAAAAAAATCCATTACCGACGGCCAGGTCTGCGACTGGGTTCGCCAGCATGTTAAAAAATCACCGGCGGAAAAAGCGGCCTTTGCCGAAGATATCCTGAGCCGGCCGTTGCCGGGCGACGAAGCCGCCCAGGCGCGATTAAAAATGCGCAAGGAACAATGCCACGGGCTGCACCGGGACGACGTCAAGACCTTCGTGGACGTCATTGACCTGGACGAGCAACGGATTTAGGGATGACCGGGGCAGGCGCCTGGAGTGGTCGCGTCCTTTTTTGACCAGTCCAATAACTTCCTGATGTTGGACGGCAGGGAATCGGCCATACCCGACACCGGTAACGCCTGGGCCAGTTCATAATTACCCAGTTCCGGACTTTTAAAAACAGAGCCGTAATAATTTTTCAAATACGCGCTGTGCGCCGCAAATTCGGGGTAGGCCTGGTGCAACTCTTCCGGAGTCAGGAACCGGTTGGTGCAGTTCACGCCTTCTGCGGGGCTCCAAAGTATCAAAGCCACTCCATCCGCTTCACCTTTTCGCACATAGACATTACCATCGAGTTGGGCGAGCTGTGGGCGGGTCAGCCGGCCGCACAATACTTTCGTCTGCAAGCATTGCAGCAGCGGCCGGTTGAACCCTTCGGTCCCCGTCAACAGGTTGCCGACAAAGACATGCCCTTCGCGCTGGTCTACATCGGGCCCGGTGCTGGGATGCCAGCCGAAGTGGTCGTTGACGGCGCTGCGTTCTGTGCGTTCAAAGGAAGCGACGCTGTTGACGAAGGTGTTGTGATAAACCTGAACGTTCGTACTGTTGAGCACGCGGACGCCGTGGTCGCAATTGACAAACACGTTGCCGGCGCAGATCGCACCCTTGGAAATCTCAAAGAAGAATCCGTCAATGGCATTTTCGACGTAGTTGTTGATAAACACGCCGTTCACGTTGCCGACATCGTACCAGATGCCGTTGGAGTACGGCTGGTCAACCACCAGATTGTCCCGGCAGGTGGCCCGGTAACATTGGTTGAAAATCTTCACCGCCGCCGGAAAATAGCCTCGCATCTCCTGAATATTGTTCCGCCGGAAAATATTCTTTTCCAACAGGCAATCCGCCGAGCCGATGACATAGATGCCCTCCGTTCGCGTATCGCTCACCAGACAATGCCGGATGGTTAACCGGTCGCCCCGGAAATAGCCGGCCACGCGCGAGCAAAAGCTGATCGTGTCATTTTCCAGCGTCGTCCCGGTAACCTCTTTACCGTAGGTGGCAGGATCGGACAGCCCCACCGGTTCCTTGCCTTCAATTTCCAGAGCGCGGTAGGCATATTGGGTAAAGGTGATGCCGCGGATCACCGGGCCCTTGCCGTCCGAAGTCTTGCCGTGACAGGGTCCGGCCACCCGGGTCAGCGCGCCGTCATGGGCGGTAATCTCAATCACGTGATTGGCCGGGTTGACACCGATGTAAATCCGGGCGGCATCGTAATCGATGTAATAGGTGTGTGCATTGATCTCCCCCTCCCAGCCGACGGCTTTTAATAATTCGCCGTCAAGGAAAACCATGTCGTTGTTAAACCGCCAGGGCGGTGTATTGGTGCCTTCCCGTTCCCGCCGCCACCAGTCCGCCGCCTTGGCCGGGAACAGAGGCGACCAGGAAGTCCGCCATAAACCGTTGGCCTGGGTCACCCAGTTGGTGGCCACGAGAGTTCCTTTCAAAACCGGATGTTCCCCGGCGTAAGGCTGCAGGGTGATTCCCTGGTTGAACTGCAGGCCGCCGGTACGATAGGTCCCCCCGCGGAGGATGATGGCGTCACCGGTAACCCCCCGTTCGACCGCCGATTCCAGCGTGGTCGGCTGGTCCAGCGCCGTTCCGGGGGCGTTGCTCTGGCCTTCGGGTGACACGTAATAAATGTGGGCGGCATCCTTCGGCAGTTCGTAATTCTGTTGCAGGGGGCCATAAGGACCGCCGGACGGTTGGGCCTGCCCGCTCAATAACCCGAGGAAAACCAAAAGTACGGCCAACCGGATGGAACAAAATGGTAGGGAATTCATATTGCGAGGATAGGGTAGAGAAACGCCGCCCGACAAGGGGCAATTAGTTATAGCCCGAGAATCCGGCAACGGGTTATCAGCCGGATTTTTTCTTAACACGCGCAGTCTCCTCTGCTCGCTTCCTGGCCAGCATCTGCATGGCTTTCTCGATTCGGGCTTTTCTCGACTCGGGTCGTTTGGCTTCACCGATCCATTTCAGATATTCGTTCCGGTGCGCGTCCGTGCACTCGGCAAAGAATGCTGCCAGACCCGCATCTTTCAGCGCTTCGGCGAGGTCTTCTGGAAGGTTACTCATATTAAAACCGGTCCATGCTGGAGTCCTGACGTTAATCCCTGACCGATCATGGAGTTTGACCACAGCAGTTACGCGCCCGACCACTTCTACTGGCCAGCGTAAAAGGCGTCCACTTTGGCCGCGACATCCTTGTAGCCGATGTCCATTTCGTAGATGAGCTTGAACTGCTCGACGGCTTCCTCTTTCTTGCCCATGCTGTCGAGGACGCAGCCGAGGTTATAAACCAGGTCCTTCTTTTCGTCGTCAAAGACAGGCTTTTCCGTGATGGCATTCTGGAGCGTACG
>JBGPDH010000147.1:0-9084 GCA_041482195.1 Verrucomicrobiia bacterium | reverse complement strand
TGTCGTTTGAGGCTGCGTATGCGACCGAACAGGTCCAGTTCATACGAGGCGACGCCCAGATTGACATCGTACTCTTGGAAGGTTGATCCCGACCCCGTGCCGGCATAGCCAAACGCAATACGCTGCCGGTCGCCGCCGGCGTTGACATCCACGGTGGGAATCAACTCGTTACGCTGGACGTGGTAGAGTGCGCGGGTTTGTTCAACATTCTCCATCGCCACGTGCAGATCCAGGTTGTTGGTCAGAGCCAGTTCGATAAGTTGCTGCAGGCGTGGATCGCGGAAGAATTCACGCCAGCCGATGTCGGCAGCGGGTACCGGTACGGCATTGGTCGGGGTTTTGCCGTAACCGGGCACCTCGGGCCAGGAAGGCGCGATGGGCGACTCCGGCCGATTATATTCCGGCATGAACGTGCAACCGACCAAAGCCAGGAGGCATATCGTAGCCGCCGACGTAAGGAGGCGGACTTTGGAGGTGCGGCTGCCTGATTGCTCCGCCTCGTTACCTCGTCGGCTACAGGTTTCAGGATATTTGCTCACGGTTTGGTTGTATCGTTGTTCCCTTCAGCTTCGTCGAGACCGGTCGGTTTGGGGGCCATCATGGTGTGCGACGGCTTTTGCGATTTAAACAACCGGCGAATGACGACAAAGAACACCGGCACGAGAAAGACGGCAAGCACGGTGCCCGTTATCATGCCGCCGGCCACGCCGGTACCGATGTCATGT
The DNA here is from genome assembly GCA_041482195.1 of Verrucomicrobiia bacterium. Taxonomy (GTDB): domain Bacteria; phylum Verrucomicrobiota; class Verrucomicrobiia; order Limisphaerales; family UBA11358; genus UBA11358. The sequence goes on along the minus strand of JBGPDH010000147.1, from coordinate 8,359 downwards.
CGACTGGCCGAACCGGCGCCAGTACTCAACGCCAGCGGGAGCACGCCCAGCATGAAAGCCAGCGAAGTCATCAAAATCGGGCGCAACCGCAGGTGGGCCGCTTCGGCCGTGGCCTCTATCAGGCTCTTGCCCTGAGCCTGGAGGTCTTTGGCAAATTCAACGATGAGAATGGCGTTTTTAGCCGACAAACCCACGATCGTCAGCAGGCCGACTTTGAAGAAGACGTCGTTGGGCAGGCCGCGCAGGGTTGCGGCGAGCAGCGCCCCGAGAATGCCGAGCGGCACCACGAGAATCACCGCTATCGGGATGGACCAGTTTTCATAAAGGGCGGCCAGGGCGAGGAACACGACAATGAGCGACAGCGCATAGAGCAGGGGAGCCTGTTTAGCCGATACCCGTTCCTCGAACGATTGGCCGGTCCATTCGTAACCGATGCCGCGAGGCAATTGGCCGACCAGGTTTTCCATGGCGGTCATCGCCTCGCCCGTGCTTTTGCCCGGCGGAACGGCGCCGACCAGTTCGAGTGACGGGAAGCCGTTAAAATGTTGCAACGACGGCGAACCGAAAATCCAATGCAAGCTGGCCACACTGGACAGGGCAACCATCTGTCCGTTGATATTTCGCACATAGACGTTGCCGACGTCCTGCGGCTGCATGCGATAAGGCGCGTCCAACTGGGCGATGACCCGTTGCACGCGGTTTCCGTGCACAAAGTTGTTGATGTAATCGGAACCGAAATAAGTTTCGAGTGCGATGTTCAGGTCCGCCAGGGAAACCCCCAGGGCACTGGCCTTGGCCTGGTCAATGTCCACTTGCAGTTGCGGTGTATCTTCCAATCCCTGGAAACGCAGTTGGACGATATCCGGGTTTTTGGCGGCGAGCGTGAGCAACTGGTCCCGTGCTTGCATGAGCCTGGCATGGCCCAGCCCGCCCTGGTCCTCGAGTTCAAAGTCGAAGCCCGCCGCGATGCCGAGTTCGGGAATGGGCGGTGGATTGATGGGATAAATGATGGCGTCCTTGATTTGTCCCAACGCCACAAAGGCCCGGCCAATAATGGCATCCACTCCATGTTCGGCGCCCTTACGCTGGCGCCAGTCTTTCAGGTGAACAAACGCGAGGGCGGAGTTCTGGCCTGCGCCGTTGAAGCTGAAACCGGCCACATCCACCATCCCTGCCACCTCCGGCTGGCTCAGATAGTAACGTTCAATCTGCTTGAGGACGTCCACGGCGCGTTCCTGGGTCGCGCCCACCGGCAACTGGATGCTGGTAATAAAGTAACCCTGGTCTTCATCAGGCAGAAAGGACGAGGGCAAACGGACGTAAAGCCAGCCCACCGCCACGACGATCGCCAGATAAACAACAAGGTAACGCGTTGTTTTGACGAGCATCCGGCCCAGAAGACTTTCGTAGTTTTTCCGGGTGGCGGCAAAGCCGCGGTTGAACCAGCCAAAAAAACCTTCCTTCCGGAGGTGATGCCCTTTTTCAACGGGCGTCAACAGCGCAGCGCACAAAGCCGGCGTGAGCGACATCGCCAGAAAGATGGAAAACAACATGCACGAAACCATGGCCATCGAAAACTGACGGTAAATGGCGCCGACGGATCCGCCAAAGAAGGCCATGGGAATGAACACCGCCGTCAGCACCAGGGAAATGCCGATCAACGCGCCGGTGATCTGGCTCATCGCTTTGATGGTCGCCTCACGCGGCGCGAGGCCTTCCTCGCTCATTATGCGTTCCACGTTTTCCACCACGACAATGGCGTCGTCCACCAGTTCGCCCACGGCCAGCACCATGCCGAACATCGTCAGCACATTGATGGAGAAACCGAACATATACATGATCGCGAAGGTGCCCAGTAATGCCACCGGGATGACGATGGTGGGAATAAGGGTCGTCCGGAAATTTTGCAGAAACAGGAAGATAATCAGAAACACCAGCGCGATGGCTTCCATCAAAGTGATGATCACTTCACGGATGGAGATGCGTATGAATTCAGAACTGTCGTAAGGAAAATCCGCCTGCACGCCCCGGGGGAAAAATTTTGAAAGTTCCTGGACTTTGGCCCGCACGGCATTGGCGGTGGCAACCGCGTTGGCCGAGGGCGCCAACCGAATGCCCACCGCCGCGGCGGGCCGTCCGTCGATGCGGGCCTGAATGGAATAATCCGCGCCGCCCAGCTCGACCCGCGCCACGTCCCGCAGATACACGCGCGAACCGTCTGGATTCACCCGCAACAAAATATCTTCAAACTGCTTGACCGTGTTCAGGGTGCTTTGTCCCTGCAATGTGATGTTGATCTCCTGGCCTTTGGGCGACGGGACCGCGCCCAGTTGGCCGACCGGGACCTGAATATTTTGAGATTCGACGGCGTTGATCACGTCATTAACGCTGAGGTTGTAGCTTTCGAGCTTCTTCGGAATCAACCAAAGGCGCATGGCGTTCTCGGTACCGAACAAATTCGCTTCGCCTACCCCGTTGACGCGGCGGATGGGGTCCAGCATGCTCGACGCAATGTAATTGCCGAGCATGATGGCGCTCACGTCCCCGTTGGTGGCCGACAAGGTGAAGAACATCAAAAAATTGCGGGTGGATTTGAGCACCGTGATGCCCTGCTGCTGGACCGTTTGCGGCAGGTTGGGCATGGCCAATTGCAGCTTGTTTTGCACCTGCACCTGTGCGATGTCCGGATTCGTGCCCGGCTGGAAATAAAGCGTCACGCTGGACTGACCGCTCGCGCTGCTGCTGGAAGCGATGTAGAGCAGATTATCGATGCCGTTCATTTGCTGCTCGATTACGGACGTGACCGTGTCCTGGACAGTTTCCGCGGAGGCGCCGGCGTAGACGGCATTGATGGCGATGGAAGGCGGTGCGACAGTGGGATACTGGGCGACCGGGAGATGCGTAACCGCCAGAATCCCCGCCATCATGATGAGCAGGGAAATCACCCAGGCAAAAATCGGCCGGTCGATGAAAAATTTCGGCATGGCGAGGTCCCGTTATTTGCCCTGGGCCGGCGCCGGCGAGGCGGCATTGTTGGTGCCCGCCGGGCTGAAAGGAACCGGTTTCACCACCATCCCTGGCTGAACTTTCTGCAACCCTTCAACGATGACACGATCTCCAGCCTGCAGGCCGTCGGTGATGATCCATTTATTTCCCATGGCTGTGCCGAGCTGGACCACCCTGATTTCCGCTTTGTCCTCCGCTCCCACCACCAATACGGCGGCGATGCCGTTGACACCGATATTGACGCCGCGTTGGAGCAGGGTAATGGCTTTGGTATCCACGGCCTGTTCCAGTTCTCCCCGTGCAAACATCCCCGGCAACAGGATGTGATTGGGATTGGGAAACAAGGCCCGCAACGTAATCATCCCGCTGCTGGGATCCACCGTCACGTCGGAAAACAGTAATCTGCCCGGAAGCGGATAGGTGGTTCCGTCCTCCAGCCGCAATGTCAGTTTCGCCTCGCCGGGCGCGATGGTTTTGAACGTGCCGTTTTCGAACTGCCGCCGTAATCGCAGCACTTCGGTGCTCGATTCGGTGAAGTCGCAATAAATCGGGTCCAGTTGCGTGACCAGGGCCATTTGCGTCGCCGCACTCTGGCTGACCAGCGCTCCTTCGGTGACGAGTGCCGCGCCGATTGTCCCGGAAATCGGCGCCGTGACGGTGCAATAACCGAAATTAACTGCCGCGATTTCCTGCGCGGCTTTGGCTTGGGCCGCGGCGGACACGGCATTGTCGTAATCCTGCTTGCTCACGGCATTGATGCCCACCAGCGGTTGGTAGCGTTGCGCCAGCAGTTGTGCCTGCATCAGGCTGGCGTTCGCGCTATCAAGCGTGGCTTTGTACGGCGCCGGATCAATCTGGTAGAGCACTTCGCCATTCGTAACGTCGGCGCCTTCCCGGAATACACGGTGTAAAACGATGCCGTCCACCCGTGCGCGCACCTGCGCCACGCGCACCGGGTCAATGCGCCCGGGCAATTCCGACGTCAGCACCGTTGATTCCGGGGTGATGGTGACGATGCCGACCTCGGGCGGAGGTGGGTTGTAGGCGCCCGCTCCAGAGTTGCGGCCGCAGCCGGCCAGTGCGACCAACGTCAACCCGATCGTTCCCCCTGCCAGCGTAGCGCGCTGAATCTCCGTTAGCGTCCTCCGTCTCAGCAGTTTCATGCTTATTTTTTCGTGTCGTTTCTGTGGATTTCGCCCTGAGAATGTTTCAATGGCCGCGTTCTCTCATCCGAGATTATTCTTTTCCCCTGCCGTGCTTACTTGGTTGAAACATTTATTTGATTCATAGATTTGATTTTTTCCCCTGTCAATCCGTTTCGCCGGTAAAATCGATGAATTGGCGCTGCGTTCTGCCGGAATGAGCTTGCCTTTGGGGCAGACTAATGCAAATAAGGCAGCCGTTCTGTTTCGCTCCGTGAGGGCGCGAAGGCGAACAACGGGGGGAGAGATGGCCGAGTGGTTTAAGGCACACGCCTGGAAAGCGTGCATACTCCAAAAGGGTATCGAGGGTTCAAATCCCTCTCTCTCCGCCAAAATGCTTTATAGTTTCAAGGTTCTATTGCGGTTGTGATTTTCAGTAGCAATGACCGATAATAACGGGCAATGACGAGGAAATACCTGTTTTCTGGCAACTGTTGGCAACTGATTTCTGTCGGTCGCACTCGGTTCTTTTTCGGCATGGTGCTCGCTTCGCTGTGGGGCGCGGTGAGGCGTTTCGGGTGCGGGTGGGGAATCAGGCGTTCGGCGGTCGCGGCGCGTCCTGGGGCTTTTAGGGCGTTCGATTTCCGGCTGGCTTGCTCGCCCGGTTGCTCACGGTGGCGTTAAGAGCGGTTTTGAGTCAGCGGGTTTTTGCTTGTAGATGGCGATTTGCCGGTTTTGGGTATCACGGGACAAAATCTTCGCGTCAGGATTCGATTTGAGCGGCGTTGATGCAGTGATCGGCTGTCCTGACATGCCATCTATTGGGCAGGTTTGAGGCCGATAATCCTCTTGTGATTTTGGCGGGTGAGGTTCAGCTTTGGAACGTTAGGCCTTGTCTCGCCGTGAATACTAAACAGAATCATTTCGCACTTAGTTTCGACGATAAGACGTTGACGATTCATATTGACGGGAAACTTGTAGCGGCATATCCCGCTCACGAGCTTTCGCACTCGGTGCTCGACCATCTTTTTGTATTTGTTGATTCACTGATATTGCGGCCTGATAAGGAGGTGCCGTTTAGAGATTTGATTCACCGTTTCCAGATTCCCACCAGAGGCCCATGCGTTATTTGTGGCACGCACGCGAATTTACTCGGCGGACTCTGTTATTCGTGCTTTCATGCTGATGACGACAAGGCCTAACAAGTCGCCGGAGCCGCCGTTAGCGCTTTCAGTTCCGCTGTCGCGGTTCAAGTCGCGAGTCGGCGGTGGCTCAGATTTCTACGTTAGGCACAGGAGCGCATATGCACCTGCGCGAAATTGACTGGCGAATCGAACCGCTTCATGATGTCATCGTCGGCATTGACGCCGCACTCGCGGCGATTCAAGAACGTTTGGACACTGAAGGTGGATTCGACGGAGTCAGTGCGCGTGAGCACATAGAACCATTATTCGGCCTTGGCTTTGTCGCTGCTCAAAGCTACGCACTTGGGTCGGTTTCAGACCTAAACGCAGTCAGGATGAGTCGTCGTAAGCAGGAAATGGAGAAGTTAGATTGTTATGCGTGTGATACCATCACACTTCGTGGAGGCGTGACACGCATCCAGCTTATCAACGCCTGCGCCAACTATTACAAGCATCATGACGAGTGGGCACGATGGCCTACAGGGAAAAGACGCGGTGCTCACGACACAAAAACGCTGGGCAGTGTTGGTATCACTGAGAGCACAAAGTTCCGGTGCATAGCTGCCGTTGACCTACTTTGCGGCACAAGTTGGGAGTTGATTGTGTTACACCAGATACTAAGAGAGTGGAGAGGGCATTTGTTCAGCACTTTGCAATGAGACCACGCTGCGCTGGAGCCAAAGGCTACTGCTCCTTGAGTTTTGGATTGAGCCATGAGATTTGCGAGTCCAGATTGCAGTCGAGAGCCAGCCGCTGGTGATGGTGTTAGGCACAGATTCTGTGGATGACGACTCCATATTATTCATTATCGGCCCATTGATAGGCGGTTTGATTCTTTACGCCATTATGAGCGCGCTGGTTCGTGCGCCCGGGGCTTTGCTCCGCCACAAATTTGAGGAGGTTGGAACACTTCGAGGTCAAAGCCTCAATACCATCGTTGCCATCGTTGGCCCGCCTAGTGCGCGTTCGGTCACTGCCAGTGGGAAGACTCTTTATCAATGGATGGCCACGGGTTATCACATAGCTTTGCTCTTTGAAGGAGATGTTTGCGAAGGTGTTACCCATGAGTTTACGGATTTGCCCGGTAGGAGTTCGGCAGCAGCCCCGCCACTGGCGGCCGTTTCACCACCAAGTCCACAGCCAAGAGTGCCTGCAAAGCCTGCCGAGCCGGAGAGTATCCCGTGTCCATTGTGCGGGCAGCACATTAGGATTTCGACTTTGAAACAGGGCGAGAATTGGTGTCCACATTGTTTCGAGAAGTTCAATGCAGAATGACCATGCCGCCAAAAATCACGCCGTAGCCAACGGCCACTGCCCCCTTGAGATTTGAGCGGGAAATGAAATTCGATTATCGTCATTGCATGTGTAACCTGGCTGTCCGTGGCCGTGGTTCAGCTTTGAGACATTAGGCGGCGACACTTTTATGAAAATAAGGCCGATGATTATGCTATGTAGTGCAGCAACAGTTCTATCAGGTTGCGGCACACCAGATTTATTCCGGCCAACAGAACCGTCGGCTCCGCCTATCTCTTCGTTTGACGACTACCGTGGCTTCGACTACAACCCTCCCCCCAAGGCCAACAGGGTTCAAATTATGAGGTATGACTCAACCTATCGACCCAGTACAACGGAGTTAGATGTTTTTGGCCAAATTCCACCAACAAGGCCATACAAGGTCATTGCGCTTTTGACGTGTGAGGGGCGACTTGACCAGGAAGTTGTGATGACGACCGCGATTTACTACCAGGCGCGACAGATTGGAGCGGACGGTGTGATAAACCCAAACGCAGTCGCCACGCAGGGCGACCCTACGCTTCATGTCGCTGATACAGTTCAGAAACAAGTGATAATGAATCCGATAGGACTCGAAGGGAATGGCCAACGCTGCGTATTCAGAGCCTACGCCATTGTTTACACATCAGGCAAGGCCGAGTAGAACGGGGGAGGCTTCGAGAGTGGCAGCAATCTGACGCCTAAGGATTTTATTTGCCAACGTCCCCCATTAAGGCACAGCTTACGACTACGATGAACGTTCAAGAGTTTATTTCAGAGTCCCTACGTCAAATCAGCGCTGGCGTTGCATCAGCCAAAGGCGAGAAAGGGATTACCATCTCCCCTCAGCCCGAAATAAATTCAATCTTGGCTTCGAAGCAACTCGTAACTTCAGGCGATTACAGAAGTATAATAATGGTCGAGTTCGACCTGTCAGTCACAGTGCAGGAAAAATTCGAAGGTGAAGCAGGAGCTAACCTGACCGTCCTTGGAATTGGCGGCAAAGGGGCGGTCGGTAGCTCGATTGACCAAACCCGCATCCAGCGCATCAAGTTTCAGGTTCCCATCGCTTTTACCCATTAATCGGGGCAGGGGAGCTACGAGGGTGGAGTCACTCTTGCTCTGGAAGGCTACCGCCGCGTCACCCGGCACAGCCTTACAAAGGCCACTGCTTCCGTCAGAAGCCGTCTTCGCAACTCATTTCCCATCATTTAAGAACTTAAAGTCGGAACCGACCAGAAGGGACGGTGTTGAATCTACTTGTGTGGACAAATCCATATGACTTATGAAAACCAAGACCTCCCCTAAGACGGCCTTCACACTTGTGGAAATCATGATTGTAGTGGCGATCATCGGCCTGTTGGCCGCGGTTGCAATCCCCAACTTCCTGCACGCGCGGTCAAAGTCGCAGCAAACAGCGTGCATTAACAATCTGCGTCAGCTGGACCAGGCCAAACAGGCATGGGCGATGGAAAAAGGTAAAAGCTCAAGCGACACGCCGGTGCAATCTGACGTTCAACCGTACCTGGGGCGCGGCTCTTCAGGCACTTTGCCGTGTTGCCCGCTGGATTCAACCAGGGTCTTTATCAACAGCTATACGCTGGGTGATGTGTCCAACGCGCCGGTATGCAACCTCAACGGAAACGGTCAAAAAGACCCTGCTACCCCGCACGAGTTACCCCGGGGAGCGAGTTGAACCCGAGTGGTTGATGGTCTGTGCTTATAGCGGTTCGATATATCTCGTAGCCGCCGCGG
>JBGPDH010000146.1:0-9128 GCA_041482195.1 Verrucomicrobiia bacterium | reverse complement strand
GAGAGACCGGCCGACACACCAGTGACGTAAAGAACGCCGTAACCGCGCGAAGCAGACGGCGCACTCAATGAATTTTCCCTGGGCATGAGGGTTGCATTGTTTGAATCAGAGGCAATCCCGACACTCGCCATTAACAGCGAGCAAATGGTGAAAAGAAGATATTTTTTCATATTTAATGCCTGACAATCCAAATCCCGCAGTGCGAGACACGGCCATTTCATAATTCTGTAAATAAAATTAACCCTCATAGGAAGCGACGAGATGCAGGTTCCGATAAACGCTGTCGTCACACCACTCTTAATATCAAGCCTATTGCCAGCATCACGAACCAACATCCTGCTCCTACCGACAGCCCAAGAATAAAGAGTGTCGGTGTCCGCTGCGATTCGGGTGCCAGCACTTTGGTTTTTACAACAACGGTTTTTCCCCACAAATCGCCATAGCGTTGGTTAAGGGGAGACTTCGACATCGAAGTGTAGCCAACCAACCCGAAGAACAACGAATCAATATAATACGCCAAACTGCGAATCATAGCCCCTTTCAAATTGCTCGGCTTTATATCTTCCGTTACCACACAAATACCGCAACAAAGCTTTCCGAGCGTCGCTCCATGAATGCCCTCGCAAAAACAATGATACGCAGTATTCCCGATTAAAGCGAATCCGAGGCTAGTGAGACTAAACCCATGTATGCGTTGCTGCCATCCTGACGCAATAATTCCGGCAGCACTCAAAATCACTATTACTAGACCAGCCAGAATTCCCGCCGCGAACCCAATGAGAATTCCAAAAACGGCGTCAGCTATTCTCGCTAATGCACGAATCCCAAATCCCGCGGATGGAGCTTTATCTCGACTGGATGTTATTTCCGACTGCATCACATCGAGCGGCTGTCGGTCCATCGGACAGAAAGTGACGTCGTCCGAGTATTCTGTTCCACAATATCGACATTTCTTCATAAGACAATGGATCCGGTCTTCGCCGGCTAACGGCAAAAGCTCAGGCTCGCGGGAACGGCGACACCCGCCAACCGGCGACTTCTCAACAAACTCAGAGCGCCATCCCGCGTTGCCTGCAGCGATTTGCTAAACCACTTCGTCATCGTCGCTCTCCTTTTTGCCCTTGCGTAATCATGCGTAACTCCGTAAGCACACGTTGCGCCGCCACAAACAAATCTGAATACTTGTCCTTTCGTGCCTCCACGGTCTGCAAATCTGCCTCAATTACGTGAACCCCGTCATAGCAGATAAGATAAAAGCGAACACGGCCAGCCTTGGGGTATGGATAATCCTTTGTCGGGGTCGAATCATCAAAATGTCGCTCAGCAACTTTGACACAGTCTATCGCGGCACTCCGAACGCTCTCATGTCCGATACCGCCGATGATGCCAAATGTGCCTGTCGTATAAACGCTGGCGTCACCGGTATTGCGAGCAAGGACGGTAACTGTCGCCGCTTCAATCGGCCAATCCATGAGAACCGCACAGACTCGCGGAAACTCCGGTGTCGGCTTCTGGCCGGCCTCTCCCAGCGGCATGGTCAGCTGTTTCAGACGCATCTCGCGCATCAACTCGGCTGGACTCTTCTTTGGAGGCTCGTTCGTCTGTGACATAGTAGTAAAACACCCGACTGTGATAAACGCGATAAGCAGCAACAAGCGCATGGTGTAGTCAACGCTCAAGCTCAGGCACAGCCGCCGGAAGGCGACTCGCGCCGAAGCCAATGACTTTATGAAAAAAATGACTCACAAAACTAGAGGGGCAGCGGCTGTTGCCTGCAGCGCCCTTGTTGGGCTACTTCCCCGGCAAATAATAGCTTTTTTGCAGGAACCGGGTAAAATGATCCAGCGCATCTGCACGCTGTGCCAGTTTCTCCGAATCCTTTTTCTCCTGTTGATAACTGGGAACATTTTCTATCAACTTCTGCAGATAAGCGGATCGCTCTTGTTCGCTCAGATGGTGATCGCGGATTTCCTTCAATTCGCCCGAATCGAGGAAAAATCCCCCGCACTTAAAACACTCATCCACATTGACGTCCTTGTCATACACATAGACGTGCCGATGCAGTGGAAGATTGCACCTTGGGCAGTTAATTATTCCACGAGATGTATCGTTGACTCTGGGATATTGGAATGCCTCCTGAAGCGCTTGGCCAAGACCTTCGTTCTGTTCGTCCAACTTGGCTAACTCGCCCCAATCAAACCAAATGCCATGACAACCAGACCTGCACACGTCGACTTTGACTCCACCGAAGTCCTCTTCGAGCATGCTTTTCTTACACACTGGACAATTCATATTGATCCTCCGTTCTCTTGTGTAGCCTAACTATTGATTACATTGACTTAATTCATGCTAATTTGATATTGGCCGGTAAAACAGTGAGTCGGTTGTTCCTGAAATTCTTTCTCTGTTCGTACGAATTATAAGCTGGATGCGGACCAGTCAAGGTCAAAGAGGCCGGGTGTGCACCGATTTAGCGGAGCTAAGCCCTTACCCGTCGGTACACAGAAACCCCCACCCCACCCGGAAGCCGCGTCCCTACCAGTAAAATCATCCAGCTTCTCCGATCAGCAAGAATGGACTGGCAGGGGTAAAATTTACGCTGTTCTCGACACTGAGCAACAACACACGGTCGCCGGTAAAACGGCACGTGAGCGTGATGGCCAGCGGCGTTTCATAATAGGCCAGCTTGATGGTGTAGGTGTCGTCCGTTGTCCACGAGCCGCTGACGGCAACGGGCTGCTCGACCGATGCCGCAATCCACGGCTCCGTTCCGGCGGTAAAAGCTGTCCGCTGTTTACTCCAAACGCCGGAACCACAGGTAATGTGATATTCCTGACCGAGGCTGCGCACGACCAGCGTCGCGTCCGGCCCCTTGAAGTCCATCGTCACCGCATCAATATTCTGGGCATTGGTCGGGAACAGATAGGTCCGGCCCGACACTTGTGCCGCAATGGAAGACGTAGCGGCACCCCACGGCCGGTGCAAGGTCAGACCCGTCAGTGTGCTTCGAAGCTTTTGATCCGATTCGGCATTCGCCGGCAGCGGCGTCGGCCCCATCGCCGGCAGCAGGTTGTCCCAGATCAGGTTCATGATGGTTTGCATGTTCCGGGTCCCGCTCGTGATGGCCACGACGGCGTCCTGCTCCGGCATTACGATGCAGAACTGCCCGAAAGCACCATCACCGCGGTAAAAGCCATGCCGGCAGCGCCAGAACTGGTAGCCGTAACCCTGGTCCCAATCGCTGGTCGGGTCGCTGCCGTTGGAAGTTTGCCGCGCGGTGGCCGTTTCCACCCACGCCGCCGGCACCAGTTGTTTCCCGTTCCATTTGCCTTTCTGCAAATACAGCAGGCCGAGCCGCGCAATGTCCTCGGTCCGGATGCTCAAGCCGACGCCGCCCAAAGTGATACCCTGCGGACTGGCGTCCCACGTCGGGTTCTCAATGCCGAGCGGCTCAAAAAGCCGCGGCCGGAGATAATCGAATACGGTTTCTCCCGTCGCTTTTTGCACAATCGCCGACAGCATATAAGTTCCCGGCGTGCTATAGACGAACAACGTACCGGGCTTGCATTCCACCGGTGCGGCCAGGAATGCCCGGGTCATTTTTTCTCCTGACTGCGCGGAGTGTCTCAGCTCGTCGCCCAACCGGGCCACCGTATTCGAATCCTGTCCGCTGGACATGATCAACAGATCGCGCACTCGCATAGCCTTTAACCAGGTGCCGGGATTGGTCGGCGCATCTTCGGGGAAAAAGGAAAGCACCGGGTCATCCAGGTTGAGCTTCCCTTCCGCAATCGCCAATCCGACGGCCGTGGACGTAAAACTTTTGCTCAGTGAAAACAGCTTGTGCGGAATGTCGGGGCCATAGGGCGACCACCAGCCTTCGGCCACCACATGACCGTGCCGCACCAGCATGAAACTGTGGATGGCATTGGTCGTGGCGGCTTGCCGGTCGACGGCCTCGACGAACGCAAGGATGGCCGAGGAGGAGATCCCCTGCTCTTCCGGCGTGCTCCGCGGCAATGGCGAACCTCCCGCTGAAATGCCAACCACACCCAGACAGACGAAGAACGCGGCGACAATGAATGTTTTCATAATTCCAAGATAAATGAGTTGAGAGACAAATTCATAGCGTGTGAAGGTGTGAACCATTCTGAACGAAGGATTAAGGTTATGTCAGGTTTAAATACTTCAGCACTTCCGGGGGCGGGCCGTCGAATTTTGCCAGGGCGACGTTGCCGATATATTGAATATCCTTCCACCCTTGTGGCGTCGTGTAAAACCCACCGGCCGTCAGGTTCCGAAATCTGGCAAAGAAACGGGCAGCCGTTTTGAATTTGCGCTTTGCCCGGGGCACAAAACAAATGTCATCACAAATGCCGCGCTTTTGTGCGTCATTCAAATTGGCAAAGACCTCGCCAAATCTGTGTTCAGATTCCTGGTCCAACCAGGCCAGTCCTTCCAAAATTTCCTTCCGCTCCGCCTGTTGTCCGGGGTACGGCGCGCTGATCCATTCGTCGATGAAATCCGGCACGCCCAGACTACTGGCACTCGGCGACTTGTCGTCGGCGGGAATGATGACATCGCACAACGCCGCCACCGCACGCCGTTGCTCCGGTGTAAACGTGAGCGGCCACAAATCACCGGGCTTGTAGTCTTTCATCAAATCCGGATCGGTCCCGTAGCCGGTCACGGCGGTAACCGGCGCCCCGAAACTCCGGAAATGGAGCAGCGACACTGTCGTGGTGGCTGCGACGATCCATTTGATGGCTTCACGCCGGCCTATGCGGTGCGGGTCGCTCATATCAAAGGTTTCCTTTCTTCATCTCGCCCGCCAGGTAATCGCAGGCGCGCCAGGCATTGGCCATGATGGTCAAGGTGGGATTCTTGTCCGCGTTCGACACGAATGGCCCGCCGTCGGTCACAAACAAATTTTTCACGTCCCACGACTGGCTATATTGGTTGAGCACGGAAGTCCCGGGATCATCGCCCATGCAGGTGGTCCCGACTTCGTGAATGATGGAACCGCCGGGCGCGATGGCTTTGCTGCCGTCGCTTTGCGGCGGGCTGAGGACTTTGCCGCCCATCGCCTCGATGATTTGGGCGAAGGTTTTCTGCATGTGCGCCGCCTGTTTGATTTCGTGCTCCGACCATTTGAAGTGGAAGCGCAACACCGGAATGCCCCAGGCGTCCTTTTTGTCCGGGTCAATTTCGCAATAACTGTCTTCGTTCGGAATCATTTCGCCCCGGCCCGAAAAGCCCATGAAACTGCCGTAATACCGACGAACGTCTTCCTTGAACTTATGGCCATAGGTGCCGCCGGTGAAATTTTCGAGACCGTCAAAACTTCCCATTTCGGGCATTCGCCGTCCGCCGCCGAATTCGATGTGATAGCCGCGCGGGAAATCCAGTTTGCCCGCGTGTTGTTCCTGATAAAGCCACCACGGCATGTACATGTGCATCACGGAAGCCCCGTCCTCGTTGTGGGGCGGACAGTCTTCCAGCATGGGAATCTGGCCGGCCAAAGTCGCACCCACCGTATCCATAAGATAACGGCCGACTTTGCCGCTGTCATTGGCGAGGCCGTTCGGGAATTGTGCGCTTTTTGAATTCAACAAAATCCGGGCCGATTCGCAGCCGCTGGCAGCCAGTACCACTACGCGCGCTTTTGCGTGCACATTCTTGCCGGTCGGTTTATCCACGTAAAGGACACCGGTCGCTCTGCCGTTTTCGTCAATCGTCACTTCGCGCGCCATGGCGTCGGTGATGATATCGAGGTTGCCGGAGGCCATCGCGGGCGGCAGGTGAACGGTGGTGGACTGGTAATTGGCCTTGATGGAACAACCGCGTCCGCACGAGGTCGCCCAGAAGCAGGCGAGCCGCGTCCGCATATTGTCCGCCAGCGCCCGGGCCGCTGCCGGGTTGTCCGGATGCAGCATGGCCGGAATTTTGGCGGCATCCTGTTGCCGGCTCAGGACCGCCACGTGCGACGGGATGACGGGGATGCCGAGTTTGGCGCAGAATTTTTTGGCGAGCAATTCATTGGCGCGTGGTTTGGGCGGCGGCAAAAGAATCCCGGGTGAGGAATTGGGCGTGTTTTCCAACCCTTCATTGGTGCCATAAACGCCGATCAACGCCTCGACCTTGTCGTAATACGGCGCGATGTCTCCGTAGGTGATGGGCCAGTCGATACCCAGGCCGTCGCGGCTTTTGGGTTTGAAATCATAGGGCCCCATTCGAAACGAGAAACGCGCCCAGTGATTGGTGCGTCCGCCCAGCATGCGCGGCCGCCACCACATGAATTTTTGTCCGGTGGACCAGACATCGATGTCGTTGGCCTCGTACCAGCCATGGCCGCGTTTGCTGTTTCGAACCATGTAGGGCTCTTTGGGTACCGCCCAGCCGCCGTTGACGGTCGCGTCGTAGAAGCCAAACGGTTTGTCCGGTGTTCCGGCGCCGCGCAATGGCGCCTGCAGCGGCGGATTGAACATCGGCGTCTCCGAAATTGGATCATAATTCCGGCCCGCCTCCAGCATCAACACCTTGGCCCCTGCCGCCGTCAACACATAGGCACTCTGGCCGCCCGCCGCACCGGAACCGACGATGATGACATCGTAAGCAGGCCTGGTTTTGCTGCTGGTGACGAATGGCATGGGCGGATTATGCAACGCCTGAATTGCCGGTCAACTCCTCTTGCCGGCCAAAAAATCCGTGTGCATCCGGACGCAACCGCGTTAAACTTTCCCCACGACCTATGGACTACGAAACGGTCATCGGCCTGGAAACCCACGTCCAGCTCAAGACGAAATCAAAGATGTGGTGTGGTTGCGCCAACCTCTTCGGCTCGCCACCAAATACCAACGTATGCCCCGTTTGCCTCGGTCTGCCCGGCGTGCTGCCCGTCGCCAACGAGGAGGCGCTAAAACTTACGGTGCTTACAGGTTTGCTGTTGAATTGCGAAATTCCATCGCGCGCGAAGTTTGACCGGAAGAATTATTTCTACCCGGATATGCCCAAGAATTACCAGATCACGCAATACGACCAGCCGTCCACGGCGAACGGCTACGTGGATTTCGAGTTCAAGGGCGGCATTTCACGCGTGCGCATCACCCGCGCCCACCTGGAGGAAGACGTGGGCAAGAGCTTCCATTTCGAGCGCAACAGCGGCGTGGATTTCAACCGCGCCGGCGTGCCACTCATGGAGATTGTATCCGAACCGGACCTCACCAGCGCGGACATGGCCTACGAGTATCTCAACGGGCTGGTGGAAATTCTTCGCCATGGCAACATCAGCGATTGCGACATGGAAAAGGGCATGGTGCGCTGCGACGTGAACGTGAGCGTGCGACCGGTCGGCACGAGGGAGCTGGGCGCCAAGATTGAAATCAAGAACATGAACAGCTTCTCAGGTGTGCGCCGGGCGCTGGAATATGAAATCCCGCGTCAGATCGAAGTGCTCAAAAAAGGCGGCAAGCTGATTCAATCCACGCGTCGCTGGGACGACGTGGCGGGCGTGACTGAGGAGATGCGCACGAAGGAGCACGCGCACGATTACCGGTATTTCCCAGACCCGGACCTGATGCCATTTGCCCCAATGGAACCCTGGCTGGCCGAAGTAAAGTCCCGCGCGGTCGAACTGCCGCTGGCGCGCAAGCAGCGCTTTATGAAGGACTACAGTTTGCCGGCGTCGGATGCCGAGACCTTCAAAAACGACATGCCGCTGGGCACTTATTTCGAGGGCATTGCCAAACAATCCAAAAACCCTAAAACCATTGCCAACTGGGTCATCAACAATCTCCGCGCCAAATTAACCGAGGCCAATGAACGTAGCCGCCGAGGTAACGAGGCGGACGTAAAGCACGATGATGAAAATCCGCCTTCTCACGTCGGCGGCTCCCTGACGCTGGCCGACTTGAAATTTAAACCGGAAGCGATTCTGGACCTGGTCGGCCTCATAGAAGCCAGGACCATCAGCAATTCAGCCGCGCAACAGGTATTCGCCGAAATGTTTGAGACCGGCAAACCACCGGCAGTGATTGTCCAGGAAAAGAGCCTGGCCCAGGTCAGCGATACGGCGGCGATTGAGAAATTCTGCGACGAGGCGATTGCGGCAAATCCGGGACCGGTGGCCGACTTCAAAGCCGGCAAAGCGGCTGCCCTGAATTTTCTGAAAGGCCAGGTGATGAAGCTGAGCAAAGGCAAGGCCAACCCGGCGCTGGCCGGGGAGATCCTGGAAAGAAAACTCAGGCCTTAATCAGGATTGGTAGAGCTTGGCATTACCAGACATCCCTGAATTCAGGGAGACAGTGAGCTTCCGTTAAAATTCTTCGGACGAAATGGCATTTCCGGGCCGATTTTCATTGAATTCCAGGCACGAACGGGTTAAACTCACCCAATTCAGCCGATGCATTTTGTTTATGAATAAGGGAATTCTCCTGGGTTTAACTCTGTCGGGTTTAGTATTTATCCTCTCCGCCTCAGCCGATATTCAATACGCAGGTGTCAACCTTTCCGTAGCCGAATTCGGAGAAACCAGCTTACCGGGCACCTTTGGCAACAATTATATGTGGCCGACCAATGGGGAAACGGCTTATTATCAAAGCCGGGGAATGAATTTCATCCGACTCCCCTTTCGCTGGGAACGATTGCAGACGACCAACAGCGGCACGCTTGATCCCACAAACCTGGGCCGGATGAGCGGTTTTGTTAATTATGCGACTTCGCATGGGATGTATGTATTGCTCGACCCCCATAATTTCATGCGCTATTACCCGAATCCTCGCAGCGGCACTCAGACTGCCACCAATGGCCTGGTGGGCACACCCAGTCCGATTTACTCCGTGTCGTACTCTGACTTCTCCAATTTCTGGTACCAGGTGGCGGCGATTTATAAAACCAACGATCATGTTTTCTTCGGTCTTAACAACGAGCCGGCCAACATGCCGGAAACCCAGTTGGTCGCCGCCTTGAACCTGGGCATCCAAGGGATCCGGAATGCCGGGGCCACCAACATGATTTTTGTGCCCGGCAACCGCTGGACCGGCGCCTGGACCTGGTCGAACCCTGACAGTTTGGGTGCGGCCAACTCGGTCGCCATGCTGGGCATCGTGGATCCCGGCAGCAATTATTGT
>JBGPDH010000145.1:0-9179 GCA_041482195.1 Verrucomicrobiia bacterium | reverse complement strand
GCGGCGCAAGCGCCTCTCCAGGAAAGTTTTGGGCCTTAACTAACCGCCATTCGGGTCAGTCCTGAGTATTGACACTGTTGCCCTCATTTCATTGTCGTCACCAGGCAATTCGATACATTCGTCCAGCTTCCCATCTGGAGCCTTTGCGCGATCCATTTCAATGTCATAATACTTTCCCGACGCAGCCGCAACGCTATCTTCACCTTCTCCGGATCACCCTTGTGCCCTGCTATACGCCGTTAGCGTCGCTAGAGTGTTTACAGTTGTTATGTAGCGCAGGCTTTCCAGTCCCGCAGAGCGGGATTCAGGCGACTTTCCAGTCGCCGGAAACACGGGACAAGAATGTCCCGCAAACTCGCAGACAAGAATGTCTGTGCTACATGAAAGATGGAACCGCTCTAAGAACCAACCGTGGAGCGAGGTGCTTTACATCAGTTCACAGCCAACGGCGTCAGCGTTACCGGCCCCAGCAAACCGGAATCGGTCAAAGGCCAGTCTGAGGCGTCAAATGGACGGTAGTTGATGTTTACAAAATTGATGTCGTAAAAATATTTCCACGGGACATGACGTCGATCCAAGTCGCGAATGCGATTGGCCGAAACGCTTGTAATTTCGGCCTCAAGTTTGTTGCCTTTTGGCTTCAAATGGTCCACCACCACACGGAACGGCGGAGTAATGAGCGTGCCGTAATCTTTGCCATTCAGGCGAATGCGCGCACTCTGGCAGACCTCGCCCAGATTAAGAAAATAACGGCCCCCCGTCTTTGACGGTGCATCAAAGGTAATCGTGTAAAGTGCTGTGCCGGCAAACGACTGGCAGTTGGTATCGGGAAAAGTCGTCCATGAAGCGAGTTTTGTCGTTTGGTAATCCACCGGCAGCACCGGACCGCCTTGAATGAATTTCACATTCCATTCTCCGGTCAGGGTCTGGGGCTTAGCGTCTGGTGTCTGGGTTTGCCAGTAAGTCAAGGTCGGGCCTTCGATTTCCTTACCGCCGAAGGCACGAAGAATCACGGACTGGCCGACAGCCAGCTGGAGATGAACTTGCATCGGGTTTGCGGCGCTCTGCCGAGACGCCGCTACGCCAGCCGCGCCAGTCAGGGGATCAAGAATGGCGGCGAATTCAGCCGGGCGGGCCAGCGTGATCCAGCCATCGAAGTTGGTTGTGCCACGATTGGCGATAAAATAATACCAGCCGCCGGAAAATGCTCGCCGGGTGAAAAACAAGCCGGTGTGATCCGTCATTGATTCACGCGCGACGCCGGCGCGGGCGAGTGCCGATTCACCGTCGCCGATCAGAATCCGCCCGCGACCGGGCATAGCTTCCTGTAAACCTCCGCCGAGCCGGACAGGTTTGACCTGCGCCAGCGACTTTTTGAACCCGTTGCGCCGCTCCTCCAGCCCGCCCCAACCCGGGACGTCGATGGGCAGATGCGATTCAAAAATCACCGACGTGCCATTCTCCGCCAACGCAACAAGTTGTTTCAAAGTTTCGTACGGCATGTATTTGCAGGGCGGCACCACGATGACCCGATAATCGCCGCCGGGCATCCGGATTTTCCCGTCCACGGCTTTTGCCGCCTGCAATTGCCGGTCGGAAACGTAGTCAAAAGCGTAGCCGTTGTTCCAAAGCTGTTCAGCCGTGGCGCCAATGGGTTGGTTGGTGAGCCAAGCCGTCTGACTAACGGTCATTTCGGACAGCATCCCGCCGGGAGTATTCCACAAGTCGGCGATGGGCCAGTAGAGCAGGATATCGTTGTCCGGCTTGCCCGATTGGAGAACAGACTGGCAGCGGGCGATGTACTCGTTGAGCGCCGGCACGTCGTGCCAGATGGAATTGCGCGGGTTCATTTCCGTGGAGGCGTAGAAGACCCAGCCCGGCCACGGCGCCGCCTCGGGTGAATAACAGCAACCGTGGTAGTAAATGTGGTTCACCCCAGAGAGGAACATGTCGTCGGCCAGATATTTCATTTCGGCAAGCGTTTCCGTGAAATGTTCCGCCACCCAGGTGCCGGTCTCCGCCCCGGTTAAAGGACGGCCCACTACGTGCGCTGCGGATGAGGCGAATTTGGAAATGAGCGGACTGCGGTCGTCGTGGAACATTTCGGTCTCGGGAATGTCCGCGTCCGCGTACAGGTCCAGCCAGTTGCCGGGGGTCCCGTGTGCCTGATAAACGGTCTGGAACCCATGCTGATGCGCCCAGTCAATCCAGATAGGTTCCGATTGTTCCGAAAGAATATCCGAAACGGTGCGGCGATAATCGTATTTCACGCGGGCGACTTCATCCGTCGGCGCGTCGCCGAAGAACGCAGTCAGGACAGATTGCAGTTTATAGCCCCGGAGTTTTTCAAATTGTTCGAAGAAATCCGGCGACCAGTCACAGCGATACTCGTAGGAGTCCTGAAACACCGCGCGCGGTTTTGGGCCGGTGTCAGCGTCAAGGGCCTGATCAAACCGCTGGAGATAATGACGCATCGCCGGTGGATAAAACGGATTCAGCATCGGTCCACGGCCGCCCGGAGCGGCGCGCTTGACGAATTGACCGGAAAACCGCTGCGAAACGGCATAGACACGCCATTCGCCCGGCGGCGGCGCCCAATCCACGCGCCCATCGGCATCGATTTTGCCGGTTAAATCCACCGTGCGGCCTTCCGGCCCAAAGGCCATCAGCGCCTGGGTCGTTTCACGGAGAAAAGTTCCTTCGAGTTTTCCGCCACCGGACACGTCAAAAGTCTTTTTGACGACCAGGGCGTTGGCGTCGTTGTTGCTGATCGTAGGCCCGCCGAAGCACCAGCCCGTTTCGAGCGCCATATCCACGCCCAAGCCAAGCCGGTCCGCTTCGGTAACGGTGAATTCCATCATCCGTATCCATTCTGGACTGAGAAAATCGATGTAGTTGGACTCAGAACCTTTGGCGCCATAAATGGGAATGATTTGCACGCCGCCGAGGCCGGCTTGCTGAAAGAGTTTCAACTGGTGCGCGATGTTTGTGGTTTCCACCGCACTGCCCGGCCACCACCACCAGACCCAGGGTCTGGTCTGGGAAGTGATGGCAGGCCAGGAAAGTCCATCCGCGCGACTTGAAACCATGGCTCCAAAAAGGACCAATCCGCAAAGACCAGACAGACAACCGAATCCACGGGCGCGGTTCATCTGCTGATTAGCAATAATTTGTCGGTCAACGTCAAGTGCGACGCCGGTGGTTGAATTCCATGTTTGTCTCCCGATTGTTCCGGAAATGGGAAACAGGTGGTCCGTTTGCAACTGATCGCGCATCCGGCGGTGTGAACAAAGTTTAGTCCCCGTCAAACGCGGGCTTGTGACAGCAAAAGAAACAATGTTTCATGAGGAGCATTACTATGATATCCGCCCCCCCGGTTCCGGGTTTTGCGAGTCTGTTCGCGTTAACTGTCAGCGCGGTCGAGGCTGCGATTTGTCGGTAGGATAACAAGGCACCCATGAAACACACCTTATTCTTCCCGTCCACGATTTTGATCAGAACGGCCCTTCTCCTGGCATTGGGAACGTTGTCCGTTTCTGTCCGGGCCCAGGGCCATTACCACAGTTTCATCGTCTCGACCTATGCGACCCAGCGAACGGTCCAGGGCCTCATGAACGGCACTCTCGATCCTGCCGAATCCTGGTCCAACCTGACGCGGAACCTCAAAATTGACAAAATTTATATCGAGGTCATGCGCAACCACACGCTGGTGGATGAACCCGGCCTCGAAAAACTCAAAAAGTTTTATCAGGCGCAGGGCGTGCAGGTCTGCGGTGGCCTGGCTTTCAGCGTCAGCGAAACCAACGGCTATCAGGGCTTCGATTATGCCGATCCGGAAAACCGTGCATTCGCCAAAAAAGCCGTGGAACTGGCCGCCCGCCATTTCGACGAAATTCTGCTCGACGATTACTTTTTCTTCGACCGCAAGACGGATTATGACATCAAGGCCAAAGGAGACAGGTCCTGGACCGAGTATCGCCTTGAAACCATGCGTGAGGTGACCCGGGACCTCATCGTTAAACCTGCCAAAGCGGTCAACCCCAAATGCAAAGTCATCATCAAGATGGCCAACTGGTATGACCAATACGCCGGCATGGGCAATGACACGGAAAAAGTCCCACTCATCGCCGACGGCATGTTCTCCGGTACCGAATCGCGTCTTTGGGTCGGACAGGAACAGCATCTCCAACCTTATCTCAGCTACGACATCATGCGATTCATGGACAACCTCAAACCCGGCGTCAACAAAGGCGGCTGGGTGGACCAGGGGGGTGCCATCCCGATTGATCGTTACTCCGAACAACTCCTGGATACCGTCTTTGCCCGCTGCCCCGAGATGTGCTGTTTCAACTACTCCGGCATGCTCCGCGAGATCCAGCCCTTCGCCATCACTAATCGCCCCTGGGCCGACCAGCCCACCAGCCTCAACTTCACAGAACTCCTGAAAACTCTGGGCCCCAATGACGGTAATCCTTTCTTCGCCGACGTTGCCGCGTATACCCTCGGCCAGGTCGATAAGGTGCTGGTCCACGTCGGCAAGCCCATCGGCATAAAGACCTACACACCCTATCACGCCACCGGCGACGAGTTCCTCCACGACTATCTCGGCATGATCGGTCTGCCCATGGATATCTTCCCGCAATTCCCGACCAATGCCGACATGGTTCTTCTAACCGAACAGGCCAAAGCCGATCCGAAGATTATTCAGAAAATCAAAGCCCAGCTCGCAGCCGGCAAATCTGTGTGTGTGACTTCCGGCTTTGTGCGTGCCATGAAAGGCCAAGGCATCGAAGACATTTGCGAAGTGGAAACCACCGGCACCACAGTACCGGTGCGGATCTTTACCGGCGCCGGCGGCCCCGGCTCACCATTTAGAGCCGGACGCGGCTTCGGTCGTACTGCCGGCACATCTGCGGGTACCAACTCCCTGGAAGCGCCGCGGGACATTCTCATTCCTGAAATCAAATATTTCAATATCCTGACGCACGATGCCTGGGGTGATGTCCTGGGCGTTTCTCCCGGCGGCACAACTTATCCCATCCTGCTCTCCTGCGATTATTCCCGGGGTAAATTCTACGTCCTGACCGTTCCTAATGATCCTGCCGACCTCTACGCTTTTCCGCCCGGCGTTCTTTCGGTTATCCGCACCACGCTGGGCTCGGCCGAATCCGTTCGCATCGACCGCGCTCCGGCACAGGTCGCCTTGTTCCGTTACGACAATGGGTCGTTTATCGTTCAGAACTATCTGCCCACGGCGTCGGAGGTCACGGTCTCCATCGCGGGAACAGCGACGGGAATTCATGATCTGCTGACCGGAGAGGTTATCGCACCCGCACCAGCCGCCGAGCGAGGCCCTGGCGATTTCGGCCGCGGGTCAGCCGTCCTGCCGGCGCGCACCCTGTTTACCTTCACCGTGTTGCCTCATTCGTATATGGCTTTTGGCGTTAAATGAGTCGAGCTTTCAACCCGCCGAGCCACGTTGACAATGGACATATTGATTTGCGGCTACACACGAACGCGGCAACAGGGCTCACTTCAGCTTCCACCTCCTTGGCGGCTGGGAATCAGATAGATTGACCTCCAGAAACGTTATCGGGCGAACCTGCCAACAACAATGAGGTGAATACCTGCGTGAAGCTGGGGTATTCACCCCATGCTAAATGCCATTGGTAAAAAACCGAACCGCATCTACTTTGACTGAATGAATTTTAGTTCGGCGACACCCTCCAGCCAGTTCGTGTTCAAGAACATTTTGGAACCGGCGGCACAAGTTATTCAACTTGTTCACATTCGGCAAAAAATTTGAATTGGCGAAGACCGGGGCTGTCGATGTTTTGTAGTTATGAAAAAAATAGTCCGAATTTTACTGGTTGAAGATGATAATGCCGATGTTGAGATGATCCGGGAAGTGCTGCGCCAGGGCGGGTTGTCGTTCATCCTGCGCCATGCCGCAAACGAGTCGGAGTTCACCCGCGAACTTCAATGGCACGCCATGGATGTCATCCTTTGTGACCACGGGTTTCCCGCGTTCAATGGTTTCAAGGCGTTGGAATTGGCGCGAACCCGTTACCCGGAAGTGCCTTTCATTTTTGTCACCGGTGCCTTGGGCGAAGACGTGGCGATTGCGTCCTTCAACAATGGGGCGACGGATTACGTCCTGAAAAGCCACCTGACCCAACTGCCGCACGCCGTCGAGCGCGCGTTGCGTGAAGTGGAAGGCCGCGAGGGCCGCAAACAGCTGGAACGGGACCGCGACCAGCTCATCCGGGAACTGAAAGAGGCGCTGACCCGCATCAAACCCCTGACCGGGTTGCTGCCGGTCTGTGCGGTCTGCAAACGAATCCGGGATCCCCAAAACGGCTGGCAACCCATGGAGGCTTATCTCCAGACCCATTCCGATGTCACATTGACGCACGAGCTTTGCCCCGACTGTGAAACCATCATTTCGCCGGCCTGGCTCAACCGCGCGCCGGCTTACACCGAATTCGTATCCGGACCATGATTCCGGTTTGGCCGACCGGGAAGATTTTTTTACCACAAGATTCAAGTAAGGAGGAACCACCGGCTCGTCGCACGGGAATGATTGTTGGTTACCGGTGGCTGGGGCAGCCCGAATGGAACAGAATTACTCAAAGCCTTGAACGGGTAAAACGCCGGACGGAATTTGAGATTTCAAACGATCGTACCTTTCTGCAAATCCACCGTGACGCGGTCGGGGGCAATGGCGGGATTGGTGGAACGGAAGGCGATCATCAATGTCCTGGCGTCGGTCGTAACGGTCAGATAACCAAAGGCGACAACGGGATCTTTTACCAGCGTCACGTCGCCAACGGTCACTGGCGCGGGCGGAAGGCCACCTCGCGGCGGTGAGGCGGCAAACCCGCCACTGCCGGAAACCACGTAAGGAATCTGCCGCCCGTTTACCCGACGCGTGAATCGCTGGTACAGATGAGCGTGGCCGGATAACACCGCGTCCGGCCACAAGCCGGCTTTTTGACACGCCGCGTCAATGTCGTTGGATAATCCTTTCGTGCCGCCGCTTTTGCCATCCACCGACACCGGCGGGTGATGCACCGCTACAATCACGGCACGCTCGCCGGCCTGCCGCAGTGGTTTTAAACGTGCCAGCTCCGACACCAGAAAATTCAATTGATCGTCGGGAACCGGATACTTGCCTCCTTCAGAGGAAATGACACCCGGTCCTTCGAGCACATTGCTGTAAAGACCGATGATGGAAACAAACGGCGCGTCCAGGGTAAAGTACACGCCGGGTTGCGTCATCACACTGCGCACCAGCCCACCGGCGTCCGGTGACGGTTCCGGCGTTATCGCGCAAAAATTCCGCAGGAACGCCTGCAAGGTGGGAATCTTCGGCACATCCACATGGACGCCAAACACCATGCCATCGTGATTGCCTGGAATGGCAAAGATCGGCCGGTCATAGGCGCGGAACGGCTCGTAAAATTGATCGTAATAGAACTGTCCTTCGCCGAAATGATAAACCACGTCACCGAGATGGAAAAAGAAGGCCGGTACCTGCGGACCACCGGCGGCCAGATCAGCCGCCATTAAATCGGCCACGCGGGCTTCCGTGACCGGGCCGGTGGATTTAGCTGCGCCGGTGTCGCCGACGGCATGAAAAACAATTTTTCCAGCCTGCGTGATGGCGTTGACGAACGAACCCTCCACGACGTCCGCCAGATTGATTCGTGGCGGCCGGATCCTCAGCGGCGGCACCGGTTGCAGCTGTTTTTTGTGCCGCGAATAATAAGGCGAAAGATAATAGGCCTCGCTGGTATTATCGACCTGAAACGTCGTTTCATCCGCACCCGGATAGGTTTCTCCGAACAAACGGCCTGTCGTACCAATAATATTCCTTGTCACGGGTAAAATGTATGCCCCGGTTTCCAGAAATTAAATTTTTATTTCTCCCATCGGGCACCGCTCTCGACGATGCCCTTGGAAAGCGCGTAACGGGTAAGACCGGCGATGTCATGGATGTTCAGCTTGTCCATGACCTGCTGACGGTGTTTCTCGACGGTCTTGATGCTGATGCTCAATTCGGCGGCGATTTGTTTATTCGCCAGGCCTTCGGCAATGAGTTGCAACACCTCAGCCTCCCGCGGCGAGAGCAAATTGTTCCGCTTGTTTACCGGCGCGCCACTCAAAACCGCTTTGCGATAGCGTTCCACCAAACGCCTGGAAACGACGGGGCTGAAAAACGCATTGCCGCGGCGGGCTTCGCGAACAGCCTTGATCAACTCGGTCGCGGCGGTTTGTTTGAGTAAATAGCCGGTTGCACCCGCGCTGGTGATCTGGTGAACATATTCGTCGTCGTTGTATGATGACAACACCAACAGTTTGGCCGTCGGCACTTCTTTGGCAATTTGCCGGGTGGCTTCCAGGCCGTTGAGGTTGGGCATGGCAATGTCCATGACAACCACATCCGGCATAAGTTTTTTGGTCAGTTGTACCGCCTCGCGCCCATTGGCAGCCTCGCCAACGACGGCAATGTCCGGCTCAGCCTCAAGGAGGACGCGCAAACCCTGTCGCACGACCGTGTGGTCGTCCGCCAGCAGCACTTTGATTTTCTCCATAACTGACTCCTTTTTTTCCTGGTTGAAATCTCACGCCCGCGCGGCCGTCGTGTGAAACGGAATGGTGACCCGCACAGTCGTTCCCCGGCCCGGCTTCGGCTGAATGCTGAACCGGCCGTTGATTAATCTCACCCGTTCCTGCATTCCCAGCAAGCCCAGCCGTTGTTTTTGTTTGGCAGCGATTCCAGGGTCGGCGCGAAATGATTTGCCGTTATCGGTAATTTCCACACAGATGACCCCACCGGACGCGCGCAGGGAAATGTTCGCCCGGGTGGCGTGGGCATGTTTGGCCACATTCGTCAGGCTCTCCTGCACAATGCGAAATACCGCGGTTTTCTGGTCGCCGTTCAGGCTCTCGGCGGCGGGATCGGCATGGAGCCGGACGCCCAAACCGGTTCGCGCCGAAAAACTTTTTACATGCGACCGGAGCGCCGGCAACAACCCCAGTTCATCGAGCATGGCCGGGCGCAATTCACGGGCGAAACGGTGCACCGTTTCCATGGTGCTTTGGAGCAGGCGCTGGGTGCCGGCAACGGTTCGGCGGATATGTTCGGATTTTGAAGCGCCGTTGTTTCCCAGGGC
>JBGPDH010000144.1:0-9237 GCA_041482195.1 Verrucomicrobiia bacterium | reverse complement strand
GCTCAGTTCAAACAATGTAATACTGGTGGGTGTGGTCAATGGAGACAGTGTGAGTCTGGTGACCAACGGTTACACGGCCAACTTTGCCACGTCCGCTGTGGGGACAGGTATTCCAGTTAACGTCAGTGGATTGTCATTGGGCGGGGCCAGTGCGGGGAATTACATGTTGACACAGCCGGCAGGTTTGACGGCGAACATAACGGGCATGAGCGTGACCATCAGTTCTGGGCTGAGCGCCAACAACAAGGTGTATGACGGAACGACGACAGCGGCTTTGAGTTCAAACAACGTGGTACTGGCCGGGGTACTGGCCGGGGATGCGGTTAATGTGAGCCTGGTGACCTATGGTTATGTGGCGAACTTTGACAGCGCCAACGTGGGGAACGGGATTGGGGTAACGGTGAGCGGACTGACGTTAACGGGGAGCGCCTCGGGGAACTATAATCTAAGTCAACCAAGTGGGTTTACGGCGAACATTACAGGCAAGGGCGTGACAATCAGTTCCGGGCTGAACGCCAACAATAAGGTGTATGAAGGGACGACAGTAGCAGGCTTGAGTTCAAACAACGTGGTATTGGCGGGTGTGCTGGCCGGAGATGCGGGCAATGTGAGCCTGGTGACCAATGGTTATGTGGCGAACTTTGCCAGTGCGAACGTAGGGAACGGGATTGGAGTAACGGTAAGCGGTCTGACGTTAACCGGGAGTGCCTCGGGGAACTACAATTTGAGCCAGCCGGCGGGGTTAACGGCGAACATTACTCCCAAGGCACTGACAATTGGATCGGCAATGCCTTCACCGGTAATTAGTTCGATTTGCCTGACCAACGGTGTTGTTACCATCAAATGGAGTTCAGTTATTGGAGGCAATTACAGGGTGCAATACAACAACAACCTCAACGGGAGCGGCTGGACTGACTTGTCGCCGGACGTGACGGCAACCAATTCAACGGCCACGCAAACCAACGCTGTTAGCGGTGTGCTACAGCGATTCTATCGGATTAAGGTGTTGAACGCCGGGTTAACCGCCAACGACAAGGTATATGACGGGACGACGGCAGCCACGCTCAGTTCAAACAATGTAATACTGGTGGGTGTGGTCAATGGAGACAGTGTGAGTCTGGTGACCAACGGTTACACGGCCAACTTTGCCACGTCCGCTGTGGGGACAGGTATTCCAGTTACCGTCAGTGGATTGTCATTAGGCGGGGCCAGTGCGGGGAATTACACCTTGACCCAGCCGGTGGGGTTGACGGCCAATATCACGGGCAAAGTTATTACAATTCTCTCGGTACCTTCACCGGTAATTACTTCAATTTGCCTGACCAACGGTGTTGTTACCATCAAATGGAGCTCAGTTACGGGAGGCATTTACAGGGTGCAATATAACAGTAGCCTCAACAGCAGCGGCTGGGCTGACTTATCGCCGGACGTGACGGCAACCAATTCAACGGCTAAACAAACCAACACTGTTGGCAGTCTAGCGCAACGATTTTACCGAATTAAAGTGTTGAATTCAGGTATTACCGCCAACAACAAAATGTATGACGGGACGACAACAGCCACGCTCAGTTCAAACAATGTGACATTGCTTGGTTTGGCGGCTGGGGACATGGTTAGTCTGTCCACCAACGGTTATATCGCCAACTTTGCCACTCCCAATGTGGGAACGGCGATTCCCGTGACGGTAAGCGGGTTGACGTTGACGGGGACGAACGCGGCTGATTACACGCTGGTGCAACCGGCGGGATTGACGGCCAATATCACGCCGGTAACCTTGACCGTGAGTGCCGTAAATAACAGCAAGATCTATGGATTGCCGAATCCGCCATTGACAGCCAGTTACAGCGGCTTTGTCAATAATGAGAGCCCAGGTGCGTTGAACGGCACTCCAAGTCTGAGCACGGACGCCACAGTCGACAGTCCTCCGGGGTCGTATGACATTCAGGCCGGTGTGGGGACATTGAGTGCGGCCAACTACGTATTTAATTTTGTCGATGGAACGCTGTCGGTGGTTGGGGCGCCCCAGTTAAGCAGCGTATTCATGAGTGGCAACCAGCTTGCCCTTTCCTGGCCGACCATCACCAGTGAAACCTATCAACTCGAATACAAAGATTATCTCGCTGCCCCTACCTGGACACCGATCCCGGGTTCCATTCCGGGCACGGGCACTCAGATCATAGTGACCAACAACCTGGGGGTTTCACCTCAACGGTTCTTTAGGTTGGTAATCAACAACAATCCTTAGGAGAACTGTTTGGACTTCAAACCCATAGGGTGTGAGGTGATTGCCGCCGGGCAAACGTCTCAAGCACAGGAACCGGCTGACGCACGGTGCAATTCGTGCAAAAGCTGATCAATTAAGATTTAAGCCGCAGATCCGGAGAAAATCGAAGAAACTGCCATGGATTGCGATGTAATCATTGTTGGGGGAGGCATTGTAGGGTTGGCTACAGCGTTCCGGTTTTTGGAAGCACGACCGAAAACACGGATCTTGCTGATGGAAAAAGAATCTAAGCTGGCCGCTCATCAGACCGGCAACAACAGTGGCGTGCTCCACTCCGGCCTTTACTACCAGCCCGGTTCGGAAAAGGCGAAACTCAGTGTCAATGGGTTTCAACAAATGGTTGCCTTCTGTCGTGAACATGGCATCGCTCACGAACAATGCGGGAAAATTGTGATCGCCACAGACGAAAGCGAGTTGCCCGGGCTGGAAAACCTCTGGCAACGCGGCCATGCCAATGGCTTGCTCGGTCTGCGCAAATTAAACCCGGAACAAATCAGGGAAATCGAGCCACACGCCGCAGGCATTGCCGCGATTCATGTGCCACAGGAAGGCATCGTGGATTATCCGGGCGTTTGCGAAAAACTGGGCGAACTTATTGGCCAAAAGGGAGGACGAATTTGTCTGAACACCCGACTGCTAAGATTTATTCCCAGTTCAGGCGGCTGGATCGCTGAAACTTCCGCCGGGGAGTTCTCTGCGCAGTTTGTTGTGACATGTGGTGGGCTTTATTCCGACCGGTTGGTGCGCGCGACCGGACAAAAACCAACGGCCAAAATTATTCCATTTCGTGGCGAGTATTACCACATCAGGAAAGAACGCCAACATCTGGTTCGGAATCTGATTTATCCCGTGCCAGATCCCACATTTCCATTTCTGGGGGTTCATTTTACGAGACTGATTCACGGCGGCATTGAGGCGGGACCAAATGCAGTGCTGGCATTCTCACGTGAAGGTTATCGATGGTCAAAGATCAACGCGCGCGATCTGGCTGAGTCTCTCTTTTTTCCCGGCTTTTGGAAGTTCCTTGCAACATATCCTGCTGTGTGCAGTTATGAAGTTCATCGATCACTTTCGAAACGCGAATTTTGTCGTTCCCTCCAGAAGCTCGTGCCGGCCATCTCTGAGGACGACCTTGAAGCCGGCGGTTCTGGTGTGCGGGCCCAGGCCATGACACGGGACGGGAAGTTGGTCGGGGATTTCAAATTTGAAGAACAACGCGGTATTTTGCATGTGGTTAACGCACCTTCTCCTGCTGCCACCGCGTCGCTGGCCATTGGAGAGAAAATCGTTGAACGGATGTTGAGTCAATTGAATTGAAGTCCATGTGACGCGGTTCGAAGAATTCCCTGCCTGGCGATTTTTGGAAAGTTAAAAGTACTCTTGTAGAGTATGTCAGTTTGTCCCTGATTTTTCAACCAGCATTCAAATTCTAGTCTAAGCACAATTACCATGAAAATAGCCATTGTTGGTTTGGGTTACGTTGGTCTCCCTCTGTCGCTGCAATTTGCGCGTTCAGGCGTCAAAGTCCTGGGTCTGGATATAGATCCTTCCAAAGTGGAGGCACTCAACGGCGGGCGCAGTTACATTAAACATATTTCGGCCGATACCATCTCCGAGGCGGTGAAGGCCGGCACCTTCTCAGCTTCCGCCGATTTAAACCGGGTCAAGGAAGTCGAAGCCGTGATCATATGCGTACCAACGCCGCTGAACAAGAACCGTGAGCCGGACATTTCATTCATCATCGAAACCGGCAAATCCATCGCTCCGCATCTGGCCAAAGGAGCCCTGGTGGTGCTGGAATCCACGACGTATCCGGGTACAACCGATGAAGATCTGCGCGGGGTGCTCGAAGCCGGTTCCGGCCTGAAAGCCGGGGTGGATTTTCACCTGGCGTTTTCGCCCGAGCGGGAAGACCCGGGAAATGTGCAGAGCAAAGTCGAAGTGATTCCCAAAGTCATCGGCGGTTACACTCCGGCCTGCCTGGAGCGGGCGAAAGCGTTGTACGGCCGGGCGATCAAAACCCTGGTGCCGGTTTCCTCCTGCCGCGCCGCCGAAGCCACCAAACTGCTCGAGAATATTTTTCGCAGCGTGAACATCGCCCTGGTCAACGAACTCAAGCTGGTTTATGGCGCCATGGACATTGACATCTGGGAAGTCATTCAAGCCGCCAAAACCAAGCCGTTTGGTTTCATGGCCTTTTCACCGGGACCGGGCCTGGGCGGACATTGCATTCCCATCGATCCATTTTATCTGACCTGGAAGGCCAGGGAATATGGCCAGCACACGCGATTCATTGAATTGGCCGGTGAAATCAACACGGCCATGCCCGAGCATGTCATCCACCGTGCTGCGGAGGCGCTTAATGCCGCGCGGAAACCGATGAACGGCTGCCGGGTGCTGGTGTTGGGTCTGGCTTACAAGCCGAATGTGGATGATGACCGTGAATCACCCAGCTACGTGCTCATGAACCTTCTCAAGTCGCGCGGTGCAGAAGTCGCCTATTACGACCCCTACGTGCCGGTCATTCGGATGACCCGGGAACATCCGCATTGGGCCGGGACGCGGTCGATTCAGTGGGACCGCGTGAGCCTGCAAAGTTTCGATGCCGTCATCATCGCCACCAATCATCAGGCGGTGAATTATCAGGAGCTGGCGGACTGGAACCCATGCATCGTGGACACGCGAAATGCCATGGCCGGCATCAGGGTCAAACCGGGTCAGGTTTGGAAAGCCTGAAGATCCATCTGTCAGTCGACTGAACAGCGAATTGCCATGATTTTACTGCTCGGAGCCAGCGGTTATATGGGGCAGGCCTTCGCCACGGAGCTGCGTCGCCGGAGGTATAGTTTCATCCCGCTCACCCGACGGGCGATTGATTACACCAGCTTTGAACTCCTGTTCGATTATATCCGGAAACTCAAACCGGAATTCATCATCAACGCCGCCGGTTATCCCGGCCGGCCGAATGTGGATGCCTGCGAAACCGCCCGGGAAGCAACCCTGTTCGCGAATACGCTGCTCCCTCAGACCATTTCCCGCGCCTGTTCGATGACCAGCACGCCCTGGGGGCATGTTTCCTCCGGGTGCATTTATCACGGCGCCAAGCTGATTGATGAGAAGGGAACCCGGATTGTCGAAGGGACGGAACTGCGACAACTGTTTGCGGGAAGCCCGGAGAAAATCTTCGGATACACCGAGTGGGACGAGCCAAACTTCTCATTCCGCAATGCGCCGTGCAATTTTTACAGCGGCACCAAGACCCTGGCCGAGGAAGCCATCCGGGGCGTGGGCGATGTTTATCTCTGGCGTCCCGGGATGCCGTTTAACGAGCGGAGTGAGCCCCGGAATTTCCTCTGGCGGATTCAAAATTACGTGAAAGTAGTTAACGGGGTGAATTCCTTGTCACACCTGGATGATTTTGTCAGGGCGTGTCTGGACCTTTGGGAACGGCAGGCACCGTTCGGGATTTATAACATGACCAATCCCGGCGCCGTTCTCACCCGGCAGGTCGTGGAAATGATTGAGCGGATCCTGAAGCCAAACCGGCATTTTGAATTCTGGAAGGACGAAGAGGAATTTTACCGTCTGGGAGCCAAGGCGCCGCGGTCCAATTGTGTTCTGGATGTCTCCAAACTGCTGGTTGCGGGCGTAAAAGTGCGTCCGGTGGAGGAAGCCCTGGAGGACTCGCTGCGCAATTGGAACGTGGCTGCCATGCGGATGAATGGCAGTGGAGCCCGGAATATTTCCGTGTTTTCCCATTAGAACTGAGGCGGGGCAACCCGATTTATATGGAACCGAAACCCCTTACAGAACGGTCGTTTTTGCGTCTAAACCGGAGGAACTGGCTGTTCTGGACGGCGATATTTGTTGAATTACTGGTGATGAGCCGGAGGACTCAAGGGCAACAAGTCATCGGCACGGCACCGACTGTCCCGGAAATCCCGCCGGCCCTGGAACCATTTGCCACCACGTCCATGGATGTCTTTATACCGGCTGGAGCCGCGCCCGGTGCGGGACCGGTTCAACCGTTTCGTTATAAATTTCTGACACTGCGGCCGCATGTCGATTATCAATTTCTTTATGCCAGCGGAATCCTCGCGAACCCCGGGCAGCCTGAAGATACTATCATCCAACTAATCGCGCCGGGATTGCGACTGGATATCGGCGATCATTGGGTTTTGGATTACACGCCTTCCTGGACAATGTATTCGAACAACCAGTTTCACAATGTCTTTGGCCAGTCGGCTTCGCTGGCCGGCGGGACGGTTTACGGAAACTGGGTTTTGGGGCTCGCGCAAACCTACACCGATTCATCCCAGCCTCAGGCGGAAACGGGAACTCAAACCCGGGAGCAGGTTTTCGATACGACCGTCAATGGTACTTACACCATGAACAGCAAGATGTCGCTGGACCTGGCGGTCAGCCAAATTTTCAATTCGGCAGAGCAGTTTCAAAGTTACCGTGAGACCTCAACCCTGAACTGGCTCAATTATCATTTCTGGGACCGGTTTAACCTCGGAGTCGGACTGGGGATAGGTTATGAAAATCCGGACGCGAGCCCGGACATGCTTTTCGAACAATATCTGGGCCGGATCAATTGGCGGGCAACCGACAAGATCAGCTTTCAACTAAATGGCGGCGTGCAAGACAACCAGTTTTTACAAGGCGGTTACAGCAGTTTCCTCAGTCCTGTTTTTGGCGGCGGGATTCAATACCAGCCTTTTGAACATACTCAAGTATTCCTGAATGCGGAGCGGACGGTGGAAGTGTCAGCCTTCCAGAACCAGGTCACCGAAAACGCCGGTTTCGATCTTGGTCTGAATCAACGATTGTTTGGCAAATTGACTCTGGGTATCGACGGGGGTTATCAAAACATCCAATATCTCTCCGTCAACAATACCTCGTCCTCCGTTCGTACGGATGATTATTACTTCGTGAATGCGCGGCTGAGCAAGGGTTTTCTCACCCGCGGAAAGGTTGCCCTCATCTATCAGTTCAGCGAAGATGCCTCCACCTCACCCGGGTTCAGTTATACCAGCCACCAGATCGGACTCGAAATCAGCTTTGCGTATTGAAATCCCGCCCGCTCGTCACTGGCAACGGGATTAAAACCAGGAGAATTTTTCCGGCACGAAAATAATGTCGGAGGGCTTCATATAAAACGGCTCGCTGACCTGGCCGTCCATGACTCGCTTCAGATTCAGCTTGTAAATCTTCGTCTGGTTGCCTTCCTGCCGGATGACGGACACGTTCTTCAGGTTGGCCTTCGTGTAGTCAGGTCCCCCCGCCTCCATTATGGCC
Source organism: Verrucomicrobiia bacterium (assembly GCA_041482195.1). Lineage (GTDB taxonomy): Bacteria > Verrucomicrobiota > Verrucomicrobiia > Limisphaerales > UBA11358 > UBA11358. The sequence continues at coordinate 1,652 of JBGPDH010000144.1, read as the reverse complement.
TCCAGGGCTGTGATGGGATGATCCGATACAATCTTTCCCGGGCGGAGCACTATCCCGGTGACGTAAACCGGGAACGAGGAGCTTTGCACCTCGACGGTGAGTTCCTTTTGCGACAGTTGCGGGGCGTATAAATCCATTAATTTGTGCTGCAAATTTCCCGGCGTCAGTCCGGCCGCCTGGACTTCTCCTACCAGCTGCAGGCTGATTTTGCCGTCACTCCGGATGGGCTGCACGTTGTTCAAGTTGGGGGATCCCGGAAAGGTGATTTTTAAAACATCACCTTCTCGTAAAACATAGGTTGTCGGGTTGTTCGTGTTCACGTCCGCCGTGGCGGCGCCAACTTCAGGGGTCACCGGCTGCAGGGAATGCTGGACCGGAGGAGTTGTAGGCTGGAATTCGGAGGAATCGCTCTCGCAACCGGCGACGACTGCCAGTGCCGCGATCCCCAGGATTAGTTGCGCGAGCCGAAACCGGGAACTGATAGTGAATGGAACCGTTGTCCCGACGGATTTTTCTATCAACATAATCAAAGCCTACAATGGTCAAAGTCGTTTCGTCAAAATGAATCCCCGTCAATTGCTTCGGCCGGTCGCGCCGACGACCCGCTGCGCAAATTCTGCGCGACCCGATTCCTTCTGCGAAACATTTGCGCGGCAAATTTTCCTGATTGCCCGCTTTTGCTGGAAATTTTCACCTGGCACATTCCCTGCCTTGGAATCAAACGTGGTCGTGTGCAGAGATGCGGTGATTTTTTGCAACCGGCTGAAAACAAGCTGAATCGTACTTCAACGTGAGCACATTATGATGAAACTAAATCGAACGTTAACAATCCTGGGTGTCGCTGCTGCCATGGGCCTGAGTGCCGGCAGTCTCCTGGCACAAAACGACAACGGCGGAGGCGGTGGCGGGCAGGGCGGGTTCGGTCGGGATAACTTCGACCCGGCTCAGTTCCAGCAACGCATGATGGAGGGTATCCGCGTCCAACTCGGCTTCACCAACGACGCCGATTGGAGCGCCGTCCAGCCACTCGTTCAAAAGGTGATGGACGCGCGTCGGGACGTGGGTGTCGGCGGCGGTTTTGGCCGCATGTTTCGTAACCGTGGCGGCAACGGTGACAATGCCAATGGTGGTCGCCGGGGTGGTTGCACTCGCGGTGGTCGTCGCGCGGGGAACGGTCGTGGCCGGCGGCACAGTGACGGTGTACGTGGTGCTGCGCTTGTGCCCGGTGACGTCGACATACGTCGCTACGAAGCGATTGACCCCGTGGCTCAGCGGAACGTTGAGGCGCCAGGTGCCCGTCTTGTCGGCGACCACGAACAGCGGAAGGTTGAACGCGACGATGTTCACGTTCGTGCCGGGCTTGGCCTTGCCGACGAGCACGGTGGAGCTGCCACTCACGACCATGGCGACCGGTTGCGTGGCCGTTGCTCCACCACTCGCCGACGAGCTCCAACCCTTGACGAGCAAGATCGTGGCGCCGACGGCGATGAGTAGGAGGCCGCAGACCGCGAGGATGACGCCCTCGCGGCGTCGCCGTTGGCGCTTCTTGTTCACGCGGACGTAGCGAATCTCACCCGCGCCGGTGGAGCGGCGGCGCGGCAGCTCGGCGCCTGGTTCGACGCTCACTTCTTGCGCTTGGTTGTCGTCGACCG
>JBGPDH010000143.1:0-9310 GCA_041482195.1 Verrucomicrobiia bacterium | reverse complement strand
CCAATCAGCGAACCCGAGCAGATCCGCGCGGCGATATAGTATTGCCCCACGATTCCCGAAGTAGGAACAGTACAATTGGGATAGGCAAAGGTCAGGCACGACTGGTTGGTGATATAGGAATTAATGATGCTCTGGGAATTCACCACTTCGTTCGTTAAATTGGTGGGATTTATATTGCCGAGATCGGCGTGTGTCACCGTATGGCTGGCGATTTCGTCACCGTACGATGCCGCAGTTTGCAGCACTGACCAATTGGGCACCCAGCTGGTGACCGTGAAGAGCGTCATCTTGATGCCGGCGGCGTGGAACATCGGAACGGCGATGGCATATTGATTCGGACAATCGTCATCAAAGGTGTAGGAAATGGCGGCCGGACGGAATCCCTCCCAGGTTCCCAGCTGATACGGAGCCTGAACCGTCCCCGCACGGCCGACCGGAGCGCTGGCCGCCGCCATCAGGAAACCAACCATCAGAAACAAATGGCAAAAGCTGAAAACGGGCCTTTTCATAGACTGGGACATTATAAGCCTTTAACTTGGTTTTTTACAGTAAAAACCCATGGAGAAATCGCTGGTTGTTACAGCCTCGCAAAACCCTGGCATCTTCGGTCACGATTCTTATCAGCTGCCGCTGCACAGCTCCAGAAACGCCGGTTCACCCAGAATCCGGATGCCCAGCTGCTGCGCTTTTTCCAGTTTGGAACCGGCCTCGGCGCCGGCCAGGACAAAATCCGTTTTTTTGCTCACACTACCGGTCACCTTGCCACCGGCAGCCTCGATTTTAGCCTTGGCCTCCTCGCGGGTCATGGAAGGCAATGTGCCGGTGAGGACAAAGGTTTTCCCGACAAATGCGCCGCCTGTTTTTGCTGTGGCACTGACTTTTTCGCTTTGTGGTTTGATCCCCAGTTCACGGATCCGACCGAGGACTTTTTTTCCGGCCGGGGACGCGAAGTAATCCAATGCACTCGCTGCCGCGACCGGACCGACTTCAACCATTTTCGCCTTTAGCCCGCCGGCCGACAGGCGTGACTCGATTTCGGCAATGTCCACTTTGAGTTGTGCGTCCCTCTTTTTGCGTGAGGCTTTTTCGGCTTCGTTTTTTGGCGGATTTTTCCGCGAACGGGGACTGATTTCGGCCCGCTCGGTTTCTCTCGCACCGAGATCGCGGATGTCACGCAGGACGCCAGATTTTGCCAGGGCCTCCAGTGAATCATGCGTGGCGGCGAGTTGCCTGGCAGTGGCTTCGCCGACGTCGGCAATGGCCAGGGCATGAATCCAACGCGACAGCGGCGCCGTCTTGGCGCGTTGGAGCGCTTCCAAAACTTTCGTGGCATTCTTCTCGCCGAACACGCGCGGCTCGTCGTCGGTGCCGAGATTGAGTTTGCCGAGCTGTTCCAGTTTCAAATCGAACAGGTCAAGCGGTTCCTTGACAAGACCGCGTTCAACGAGCTTTTCTGCCACAATGCCGCCGAGTGACTCGATATCGAGCGCCTTCCGGTAGGCAAAATACTCAACGCGCCGCGTCAGTTGTGCCGGACAGCCCGCGATGTTCTGACACCGCCACGCGACTTCTACCTCTTCGGTAGGGACGCGCTGCTGCGCGTCCTGGCCGAGCGGAAGCTCGGCCCTACCGGTTTTTAATTTTTCCTTAGCGATCGGCCCTTTGCAGACGGGGCATTTCCCTCCGACGTAATCGAACAAATTAAATTCCTTGGTGCCCGGAGGCCGTTTGGTTTTCACGACTTCGGCGACCTCGGGAATCACCATCCCGGCTTTGCGGATGACCACGGTGTCGCCGATCCGAATGTCTTTGCGCCGGATTTCGTCCTCGTTGTGCAGCGTGGCGCGCGAGATGGTCGAACCTTGCACAAAGACCGGTTCGAGTTCGGCCACCGGCGTGAGTACGCCGGTGCGTCCGACCTGTACGGTGATGGCTTTGAGAATGGTTTCGGCGGGCGTAATCCACGGTACCGGTTTGTGGACGATGGCGTAGCCCGGCGCACGGGCGCGGCCTGGAATTTTTGTCCAATCGGCCAATGTGTTGACCTTGAGGACGATACCGTCAATTTCGTAAGGCAATTGCCGGCGCAGATCTGTGTCCTCGTCGTAATGCGCCACGACTTTCTCGCGGTAAATCTTCAAAACCTCTTCGATACCGTCACAGACCCACCAGAGTTTTTGCGTAGGCAAACCAAATTGCGCCAGCGCTTCGAGCATCTCGGAATGTTTCTTAAACTCGATACCTTCCACCTTGCCGGTGGCGTAAAACACGGCGCGGATCGGGCGTTGCGCTACGAGCTTGGGATCCAGCTGCTTCAGGGTGCCGGCGGTGGCGTTGCGGGCGTTGGGAAAGGGTTTTTCCCCTTCGGCCTCCAGTTTCTTGTTGATGGCGTCGAATTCTTTGATGGCCATGTACGCCTCGCCGCGCACTTCCAATAACTTCGGCGTAGCGGCGTTCGGCAGAACGCCGCCATCATTCGTTTTGCTCAGGGAACCTCGAGTTTGCGGCGCTCTTCCGAAAGCCGCTACGGGCGCAAGCTCCAGTGGAATCGCTTTGACGGTTTTAAGGTTAACGGTGATGTCATCGCCTTCCGCGCCGTCACCGCGCGTGACGCCGAGCGCAAACCGGCCGCGGCGGTAATGAACGCTGATGGACACACCGTCCACCTTCGGTTCCATGACATATTGAATTTTTTCGCGGCCAAGATGTTTACGGATGGTGGCGTCGAAAGCTCGAAGTTCAGCCAGCGTATTTTCGTCCTGCTGACGGTTGCGTTTCTCGCGGTCGGGTTCCTCGGCGCTGGTGGGATGCTCTGCGGCGTCCACTTTGTCCAGCGAGAGCATCGGCACCAGGTGTTTGACCCGGACGAATTTTTCGCTGGGCGTTCCGCCGACGCGTTGCGTGGGGGATTCCGGCGTGATCAGTTCGGGATATTGTTTCTCCAAATCCTGCAGCTCCTTGAAAAGCTGATCGTATTCACGGTCAGTGATGAGTTGCCGGCCTTCGACGTAATAAGCCTGGTCGTGCCGGCGGATTTCATCGGCGAGCCGGGCGTGCCGGGCTTTGACTTCACGGAGCGTCATCACGGAGAGTTTGCAACGACGCCAGGCCTTAAGGACAGTTTTTTTGTGAGGCTGCGGGCAGCCTGTTCAAGGCTTTAAACCGTTTTGAAGCCGGCCGCTGATTAGTGAGTCAGCGGATAGTAGATCAGACCCGCGACGCCCAGGACAAAACAGAGGAGGATGACGACAATGATCGTGCTGTCGAGCGGGCCGAATCTAGCTTCTTCGGAACGGTTGGCAGGAACGACTGCGGTACGTACGACATTACCGCTTTCGCTCTCGCTGTAAGCGATTTTAGTCATGACCGGATTGTCAGCATGGCTCGGGCCACCCGCGCGAGGGCTGGAAGTTCAACCAAACGACCTGATTTGGAACGAACAGTCCTGAGATTTGACAACGAAAACGCCGGCGAGAGTGTGAATTTCACGCCTTGTCTCGAAACCGGGACGGTCCTACGCTGGGTTTGTGCGTGAAAATTTGGCAAGGACGTTTGTGTTGACGGACACGCAGTTGTTCCGTCGCGCGCCCCTGCCAAAATCCTACACAGATTTTCTGGGCCGAAAACTGTTCCTGTTTCTGCTGACCTTGCAGGGTCTGGTGGCCTTTGCGCTCATTACGCTCGGTGTCCTTTTGCGGAAATCCCGGACGGCCCGGAACGTGATCCGGCCGCGCATCCGACAGGAAATTGTCCGGGCTGGCGTGGCGCTGTTGCCCATGTTTTTGTTCGTGGCGTTGGCGTTGGGATTTCTCGTTGTGGGCCAGACGGTTTTGGCCCTGGCGCGGGTCGGGGCCACCGGGTATCTCGGCTCGACGATGGTGATTGTGGTGGTGCGCGAACTGGGTCCGTTGCTGGCGGCGATGCTGGTGCTGGCGCGCGTGGGTACGGCACATGTCATCGAACTGGGCACGGCCCGGGCGCTGGGCGAAGTTGAGGCGCTGGAGGCACTGGGCATTGATCCGGTACATTACCTGATTGTACCGCGCGTCATCGGCATGGCTTTGGGTGTGTTCGCGCTGACGGTGTATTTGATCCTCGGCGCGCTGGCGAGCGGGTATTTGTTCGCGTTTTTACAGGATGTGCCCCTGTTGCCGGGTGATTATTTCAAACAAATCACCGAGGCGCTCGGCTGGCTGGATTTCGTCCTGTTGGCGTTGAAGACCATCGCGTTCGGATTTTTCATCGCCGTGGTGACTTGCTATCACGGCCTCGCGCAACCGTTGCGGCTGGAGGACGTCTCCCGCGTCGCGGTGCGCGCGGTGTCGCAAGGGGTCATCCTCTGCGTGCTGATCGATGCGTTGTTTATCCTGCTTTACCTCGTTACATGAGCGAAACCGAAAACCCGATGGCCATTGAGATGCGCGAGGTCAGCGTCGGCACGATGCGCGACATCAACTTCGTCGTACTGGAGGACGTGAACTGGCGGGTGGCGCCCGGAGAATTCTGGACCGTCGCCGGGCAGCAACATTCGGGCAAGAGCGATTTCCTGATGCTGACGGCGGGGTTGATGGCGCCGGTGACAGGCGAGTGCAAGCTGTTCGGCACCGATATAAGGAGTTTTGGCGAAGCAAAACTGGCGGATCGTTTGCACGTGGGGCTGGTTTTTGCCGGCGGTCAGTTGTTCCATCAACTGACCCTCCGCGAAAATGTGTCGCTGCCGTTGCAATATCATCGCGATTTAACCCCGGCGGCGGCAGCGCAGGAGACGCAGACGCTGCTGGACTTGCTCGAATTGACGCCACTGGCCGATATCACACCATCGAATGTGAGCGACAACTGGCGCCGGCGCGCGGCCCTGGCGCGCGCGTTGATGCTCAAGCCGAAGCTATTGCTGCTGGATGATCCGCTGGCCGGCCTCGGCCTGCGACACCTACAATGGTGGCTGCGGTTTCTGGACCAATTATCACGCGGACACAATTGGTGTGACGGCCGCCCGATGACGATCGTTGCCACGACGGATGATTTGCGGCCGTGGCGGAGCGCGAACCGGAAATTTGCCATGGTGCACGATAAGAATTTTTTTCCCCTCGGCGCCTGGAATGAAGTAGAATCCACAAACGATCCGGTGGTGAAAGAATTATTGGCCGTGTCAGTGGAGAACGTTGAGGCGTTGAAGAGTTAAAATGTTGAAGCGATTCGACTCTTCAACGCTTCAACATGTTAACACTTTAACAAATGCTGCGGCAAAAATAGAGTCCAGCAGACAATCTGACAAATCATGGCATTACAAGACCTGACCCCGCAACTGCGCACGCGCCTGAGCCGCATGGAACGCGCCGTGGGCTGGTTCGTGTTTGTGGCGACGGCGCTGTTGTTGTTCGGGTTTGGTTATTATCTCTACCACACGGCGGAGCGCAAAGGCTGGTTTGTCATCAAGGCGAAGCTTCACACCTTTGTCCAAAGCTCGGCGGGGCTGAACGTGGGTGACCCGGTGTTCATGATGGGATTTCAAGTCGGGCAGATTACCCTCATCCACGCGATGCCGCCGCTGTATCCATATAACGTGCGTGTGGAATTTGAAATTCTGGACCCGTACTTTCGTTACCTCTGGACTGGCGGTTCGTATCTGAAGGTGAACGCGGCGGATTTTCTCGGCAAACGGCAGTTCGAAGTTACGCGGGGAACCAATGGCTATGCGCTGGTCGTCACCCAGCCGGTTTCCGTCAAAACCGTTGACGAGTTGAAACAATTGGTCGCCCAGGAATCCGGCCAGTGGCAGTTGGCGCAGGATGTCTTCGGTGCGGATTCCAACCTGGTTTTTGGCGCTTACACGATGCTGAACGAATCCAACCTGCAGGCGCTCGCGGGAATGAACCTCGCGTCCAATTCCGTCTATGCCTATAACAACACTGTCAATCGCAAACGCATCGTGGCCTCATGGGATGGGCGGTATCACCACTACAAAATTTTCACGCCCGGGGATGACACCGCCTGGATCGGTGCGGTGGAGTCCCCGCCCATTTCCGACCAGTTACAGGCCATGGTCCTGCAGATCCAACAGGCATTGCCGAATGTTTTGGCGCTTACCAACAAAATTTCCACGGTACTGGACAACACGGCAAACGCCACCTCGAATCTCAATGTCGCCATCGCGGGAACGCAGCCGCTGCTGACCAATTTCGCCCTGCTCAGTGGACAACTGCGCGAACCCGGCGGGCTGGGCGTCTGGCTGCTGGGCACCAACGGCGCGCAGCAGACCGTGTCTGTCGTGGCGGACGTGGATACCAACCTGATTTTGTTGTCCGTGACGTTGGATCATCTGGCCGACATCACCAGCAACCTCAACGCGCAGGTCCAGGCCAACACGAACATGCTGGAAGTCATCTCCAAAACCGTGGGTGACGCGGATGATTTTGTTCAGGGATTGAAGCGGCACTGGCTCTTCCGCTCGGCGTTCAAAAAAGAGAACAAAGGCGGCACCAACACGCCGCCGGATTTGACTCCGCCGCGTCAGCGTTAAGCCGGCTGGCCCAAAAACCGGCGCAGGCGATTGAGCATCGTCGAGGCAAAGCGTTCGTACGGCAGGAGCACGCGGCCGTGCACCTTGATCTCGTCAATGGCCGCCAGCGTCATGCAAAAATCCAGATCGTGGAAGGCACGGCCGTGCTTGACCCGGCGCAGCCAGCGGCCCAGGTCGGTGATTTCCTCGATTTCGTCGGTCTGGCCGGGGTGAAAGGACACATGCCAATCGTCACGGCGGAGGAAACCTTCGCCTTCGCCCTTGTTTTCAAACCAGGGGTCGCACAACAGAATGCAGATGGATTTTCCCAGACTGTCGCCCAGCCGGTAGAAAACAATACGCCGGTCGGATTCACAAAAGTGGCCAAAGGCGATGTCCAGGGCATCCTCGGGCGGCGGCGCAAATTTGGTCTGAAAGCCAAGGTGAAAACCGCCCTGGGCGGCACGGGATTTTTCGAAGCACAAATTTTCCTCGAAAATCCAGCGCATCCCGGTGGTGAGACCTTTCGCGGCGAGCAGTTGTTTCCAGGCGTCCAGCGCCTCGTTCAGGGCAGGACGGTTAATCGACGTCGGTGAACTCATGACCGGGACAGTGTATCACTGATTTTTGCGAAACCAATCCACAAATTTGGGTATGCCCTCCTCGATTTTGATGCGCGGCTGGTAGCCGAGCAGTGTCCGGGCTTTGGAAATATCGGCGTAAGTGCGGGGTACATCACCCGGTTGCGCTGGTTGGCGGTCAATAATGGCTTTTTTGCCCATTGCCGATTCGAGCAGTTCAATGAGCCGGCTTAATGTCACGGTTTCCGATTCGCCGAGGTTGAAAATTTGGTAACCGAATTCCTTGTTGGTGCAAGCCATGATGCCCTCGAGCGTATCGTTGACATGGGTGTAATCGCGTTCCGTGGAGCCGTCGCCAAAAACCGGAATCGGTTTGCCGGCATGGATCAGCGTCGTGAATTTGCGGATGGCCAGGTCGGGCCGCTGGCGTGGACCATAGACGGTGAACAGGCGCAACATGACGATGTCCATGCCATAAACGTGGTGATAAACATGACCGAGCGCTTCACAGGCGAGCTTGCTGGCGGCGTAGGGTGAAATCGCGGAAAAAATGGGATCACCTTCTTTGAACGGCACCCTGGAATTCACGCCATAAACCGATGATGACGAGGCGATGATCATTTTTTTGACGCGGTGTTTCCGCGCCGCTTCCAGCAGGTTGACCGTGCCCTCGACATTGACACGTTGATAAAGCGCCGGATCCTGGAGACTGGGTCGTACGCCCGCGCGCGCGGCCAGATGAATGACCTGGTCGAATTTGACCGACGAAAAGACTTCGTCCAGCGCGGCGGTATCAGTCAGGTCCCCCTGGAGGAACGCAAACGGCCGGGCGAGGGCCTGGATTTCGTGGAGGTTGGCGCGCTTGAGTTGGGGGTCGTAAAAATCGTTAAGATCATCGAAAGTCCAAACCGCATGGCCATCGCGGAGTAATCGTTCGCAGACGTGCGAGCCGATGAAACCCGCGCCGCCGGTGACCAGGAAATTCATGGCCGAACGCTAACAATCGGAAGGCGGACTGTCGAGAGCGAGGGTAATGGGTCGATCATGCTTATTTAGCATTGTCAGGATTTGAAAATGTATTCAATAAATCTTCCTGCTCCTTGGAACCTTCTTCTGAATAATGAGTCGGGAAGTAGAATTCGGATGAAAGGTAAACCATTTGTGAATGAAGAGTTTTAGGAGGTGCATCCGATAAGCGATAAAATAATTCTTTAACAAACCGAGTGTGATCGGCCAAAGTTGTCATCCGCCCAACAAAACTTCCACAACGGAAACTAACAAAGATCAGAACGGTAACGCCAATTACAGCGGCGAATCTTTGAAGGCGAGAAGTTGAAGGCTTAAATATGCTATAAAGTACCACGCCAGAGGACAGTAAAATAAATATCGGGAATAGTAAGACGGGGTCGGTAATTGAGTTTAAATTCATAACAATTCAAACTTGGGCAACACTGGCTCGGAAATCAAGCCAGTGTCTTTCTTCATACCCCATTCAACGCATCAATCAACTGCCGCAGGCGACCGTAGTCACGACGGTTGAAACCGAACGCGATACGTGCCAGATCGAGATTGTCCTGGTCTTCCATTTCGTCCGGCGTCGGTTTGATGGATTTGATGGGCGCGCCCTCAATGATATCGGAGAAGTCTTTATTCAACGCGGCCACGGCGGCTGGTCGCGGCACATTTTTGAGCCGGATGACAAGTAAATCCTTCACAAACCGGCTGGAATGGAAATTCCGATAAAAACCCATGATGATTTTTACCGCTTCATCTGTGGTGTCGGCAATCTGATACAGGTCCAGATCTTCGGGCGAGATCAATTGGTCCCGCAGCAGATGTTCCCGGACATATTGGTCCCAGGACTTCCAGTAGGTGCTACCAGGCCGGTCCATGAGCACGAGCGGCATGAGCTGGCTCTTGCCCGTTTGCATGAGGGTGAGCGCTTCATAACCCTCGTCGAGCGTGCCAAACCCGCCGGGAAACAGGACGATGGCGTCCGAGTGCCGGATGAAAATCAATTTGCGCGTGAAAAAGTATTTGAAGGTGATGAGTTTCCGGTCTTCGGCGATGATGGGATTGGCGGATTGTTCCCACGGCAGGCGGATGTTCACGCCGAAACTGTTTTCCGGCCCGGCGCCTTCGTGCCCGGCCTGCATGATGCCAGGTCCGGCCCCGGTAATGACCATGAATCCGGCCTTCACAATTTTACGCCCGAATTCGACGGCCTGTT
>JBGPDH010000142.1:0-9448 GCA_041482195.1 Verrucomicrobiia bacterium | reverse complement strand
TGAGCCAAAATGGTGTTACCACGGGCTGGTTGCTCGGCGAATCGTTTTCGTCCCAGGTCGTTTGGGCCATGCTCGCGCATGGCGTATTTCCGACTCAAGGCATCATCCTGGCCGGGGGGTTCGTGAAATACCCCATGCACCGGGCAACAAGGATCGCGGAAAAAATCACCGCGCGCATTTCGACAAGGCTATTCGTCTGGATCATCTTTGGGTACGCCAAGGTGGCGCGTTTCCGCTATCGGCATTCACCTGAAACATTGGCCAGCCTTGACGAATTCATTTCACGCCGAACGGAGTTGGATCGTCGGGCGGCACAACATCGTCTGCGTTTGATTGCGCAAAACGATCCCCGGCCAATTGCCGCCCGGGCCAGGCTGCCGGTGTTTGCTTTGAGTGGGTTTTTCGATCCGATTGTGCCTTGGCCGCGGGTCCGGCACTGGCTCAGAAAGAATTGCCCGGGCCTGCGCGATTACACGGTGATTGCGCGGGCCGACCATAATGTCCTGGGAACCGCCCCTGAGCAGGCGGCAAAACAGGTGCTGTCCTGGATGCTTTAGGATTTGCGATTTACGATTTACGATTTACGTTTTTGCGAGTGAACTGGATGCGTGTCACAAAACGTAGCCTAAAATCAAACGAACATGACTAAACAGCAGGTTCTCGACCTTTACTTCCTCGACGCGCGGCACAAGCTGATTGAGTTGGCCGCCTTTCTCGACCGCGTTGAACGCGCTACCGGTCCGTCTTCGCCTTCGGCTTCGAAGCGATTGACCAGGCCTCTTCACAGAACAGCGGAGACGTATGGCCAGGATGATTTCAGATTAAAAGCCTTCCGCGCCGCACTGGGTAAATTGACCGGGCGGCAAAAAGGAAAGGCCAGACGTGTTTTGCTGGCCTTCAGCGATCCAACCACAAAACCGATCGCCAAAGCGGCAGGCCAAGGCGCGGTCGGAGCCTGGCAAAGAAGTTGAGAGAGATTTGTGTTGAGTGTTGAGGAAAAAAAACAGGAGCGATTATGTTCAACTTTGAAAAACTGGAAGTCTGGCAAAAGTCGATTGATTTTGCTGATTTTGTTTATATGGTGACTCGAGATTTTCCCGATGACGAACGGTTTGGATTGACCAACCAGATGCGCCGCGCGTCAGTTTCAATCTCATCGAACATCGCGGAAGGAACTTCGCGTCACTCGCGGGATGATTATGCCAGGTTTTTGGAAATCGCCGCCGGCTCGGTCTTTGAAGTTGTTTCACAATCATTTATAGCACAACGCCAGGGTTGCTTGTCTGAAGAAAACCGTCAGCGACTTTATGCAGCTGCCGAAGGACAAAGCCGAATGTTAAGTGGCCTGCGTCGCTCGTTGGGCGTTGCCTGATACTCTCAACTCTCAACTAGAAACCATCAGCTTTGTTATGCGTTATATTGAACCTCACGCCCATATGGTCAGCCGTGTGACGGACGACTATGAACGGATGGCAGTTGCCGGCTGCGAGGCGGTTTGCGAACCGGCGTTCTGGGCCGGGTTTGACCGAAGTTCGGCCGCCGGTTTTTACGATTATTTCCGCCAATTGACGGAGTACGAACCGAAACGCGCGGCAAAATTCGGCTTGAAACACTTTTGCTGGCTTTGCCTCAACCCCAAGGAGGCTGAGGACGTGAAACTCGCAGAAGAAGTGATAGCGCTCATTCCGGAATTTCTCGACCGGTCGAATGTGCTCGGCATCGGTGAAATCGGCCTGAACAAGAACTCACGGAACGAATTGAAGGTGCTCGAGATGCACGTGGGTCTGGCGGCGCGATACGACCAGCTCGTTCTCGTTCACACGCCACACCTGGAGGACAAACTGAAAGGCACGCGGCTGATTCTCGACGTGTTGAAAAGCGACAAAAGGATACGGCCGAATCGAGTCATAATCGACCATGTTGAGGAACATACGGTGGGACTGGTTTTGGATGCCGGTTTTTGGGCAGGCATGACGCTTTACCCGGAAACCAAGTCCTCACCGGCACGGGCCATCGACATCCTGGAGAATTATGGGAACGAGCGAATCTGGCTGAACAGCGCGTGTGATTGGGGCGTGAGCGATCCTTTGGCCGTACCCAAAACGGCGGTGGAAATGAAGAAACGCGGGCATCACGCCGCAATGATTGAGAAGGTCATTTATCAAAACCCGAAACGATTTCTAAGTCAGTGCTCCAAATTCAGGATCGGGTAGGCACGCTTCAATAGGCCCAGATATTTCCGGCGAAGCTGACTGGCATGAATTGATTGTTGCCGATATACTGCAATTCCACCGCCGAACCCTGGCTCCCAACGATATAGCCATTGACCCCGACTGTGGTCGTGGTGAAGGCTGATGCCTGTGAAACATAAATTCCGCCGGTCGTGGCGTTGTTGATGGCCGCGGCCAATTTCGTCCCATCCGCCGATGAACCAATCGCACTCCAGGCTCTTACGGGCGCATTGGTCAGTTGTGCCCAGGTCACGCCGTAATTACTCGAGGTATAAATTACCCCGCCATTCACCGTCGCTGCCAATTTGCTACCATCGGCCGATGAGCAGATGGAAGTCCAATTCGCGCTGGTTGGCGCACCGGTTTGCTGTGTCCAGTTCGCACCGCCGTTGGAGGAAGTATAAATCGAGCCGCCACCGATCGCCGCCGCCAGCCTGCTGCCATCCGCGGACGAGGCCACCGAAACCCAGTTGGCACCGGGCGCACCTGACCCTCCTGTGGCAACGATCCCGCCACCACCAATAGCCGCAGCGAATTTGGTTCCATCCGCAGAACAGGCCACCGAGACCCAGTTCGCACCGCCCTGTATCCCCGACCATGACGCGCCGAAGTTGACCGATTTGAAAACACCACTGCTGCTGGCCATGTACAACGTGGCGCCGTTCGCTGAGGAAGCCGCGGAGGTCCAGTTCGCGGATCCTAAGCCGGTCACAGTCCAGGTCGTCCCCGAATTGGTATAAACTCCCCCGCCGTTAACAGCCGCGATCACTTTGCTGCCATCGGCGGACAACGCCAACGCGTCCCAGATCGCACTGGTAAGCGGACCGAAGGGACCCGACCAGGTCAGCCCCGAATCAATCGACATGAAAATACCGCCCCCGGTACTGCTGGCTACAGCCGCCACACGACTTCCATCCGCCGACAAGGCAATCGCCCGCCACTGGAGCGGGGACGCGCCGCTGGGCGTCCACGGCGAATTCGCAAAACTGGAGAAATTTCCAATGATGGATTGTCCGGCGTTCTGGGCCACCCTCCAGCCACTGGCGCCTGCCCCGGAAAGACGAACAATGTCACCTGAGTTGGGCGACGCCGGCAAAGTCACTGTCACCAGTTGCGGACTGGTTAACAGATAGCCGGTGTCGATGACCGCTTGTATGGTCGTGCCGTTGGTGGGAATCCAGCCGACCAGACCATTCCCGAAAAAGCTGCCGCGAAAACTGTTGTTGAAATTGGTAAAGATGTTTGCGCCGCTGAAGGTTTGATTACTGTTTATCAACGCAACATTGGCCGGCAACTGATTGTCCGCCAGGACCCCGGTCAGATTGGTTACGTTCACGTTTGAGATTCCACCGCCGTTTCCGAAGAAAGCGCCGTTGAAAGTCCCGCCGAAGGCGCCGCTGAAAGTACCGGCAAACAGGTTGGCCGGGTTGGTCAACGCCACCGTGTTGGTGTAACCCACAAAAGCACTCGCGGGCAGCGTGCCGGCCAACTGCGACGCGGGTAAGGTCCCAAACAGGTTGCTGGCTCCGTTGGCAAAGATGGCATAGGGCGCCGGTAACAACGGCTGGCGCGGGCTGAGGGTGGTGAACGCACCGGAGCTGCCATTGGTCCGCACACCGATGTCCAGCCAGCGGGGCGGGCCAAAAAAAACGTTCGAACCAAAATCCAGGCTTACCGTGAACAATCCGTTGCTCACCGCCACGGCCGAATTCGTGATGGGCCCGGCGAAGATCACCCCTGGAGTATTGGTCGTTCGGTAAATCGAAAATTGAAAATCGTAATTTCCAGCAGCCGGAGCACCGCCGTCACTGAGCTTTCCCTGGTAGATAAAGGCCGTGCCTTGCGCGTGAAGCGACTCCGCCGGGAAAAACGCCTCCATAACCACGCAAACCAACAGTGAAATGATACTTCGCTTCACAGAGAGAAGCACTATATACCAACGCTCGCGACACTTCAATCTCGAAGCGCGGAGAATTGGGAATTGAAAAGAACGCTTCGTTTTCGCCCATTTTTGGCAACAACCGGGCAATACCTTCCAAATGGCATTCGAAATATTAGGGGTTACTTAGCCGGAAGAACAAATTCCCCGGCGGCGAGGTGAGATTCAGATAATTCGAGCCATTGGAGGTAGTCCAACTGCTGTTGAGCGACCAGCCATTGGTGTTGGCCAGACTGCCATTCTGGTGCAAGGTCCAACCTGACACGTTTTGCCAGTACACCGTGATCGTGTTGCCGGAATGGCTGATAAACAACGACGGCGCACCGGGCGTCTGCACGACGGAAATCAATGCCCAGAACCCGCCGGTGAGCGAGTAGTTGCCACCGGTCATCGGTCCGCCGGCGTCGTGCTGACCGATGGTGCCGCTGATGGCGTACTGGCCATTGGTGCTGGTGCCTCCGCCGCCGGCAAATTTGTACCAGTCAATTGAGTATTGCTGCGCCACGGCCGGTAGGCAAAGGCCGGAAGCGAGCAAGCAGAACAAAATGACTTTCTTCATAGAAGTCTTGCGTTTTTTAAAAACTATCCTGTTTTGGCACACACAATCCTAATGCCCAACACTCACCGCGCCACCCATTGAAGTAATCGTCATTGGCTTCGAAATGGTCATGGGCGAGGGACTGGAACCGGACGTTTCAAAAATGATGGTTCCACGCGTCGCCACCGCATTCGTTGCCTGGGCCAGAGTCGGGTAAGGCGTGCTGTAGGCTCCATTCTGGGTCACACCGGCATAGTTAAAATTAACAAAGATGGGCCCGGCGTAGTTTTCAAGCGCTTTAATGATATTCGTGCCGTTGGGTGTGCCCAAGCCGGTGCAGAGGTCATAACCGCCGACGGCGGAATACACAGTGGTAAGAGTGTTGTTCGTGTTATTACCGCTGGTTACATCATGAAAAGCGGCGGTGTAACCCGCCCCCTCGGCTATCGCATAGAGGGCCGGATTAAGGAAGCCCATGGTCGGTTTGCCGTCCGCAACCGCCTGCTGATTGATCAACGCGGTAAAACCGGCCCATAAAGGCGCGGCGATGCTCGTGCCCCACCAGGGTGCCGCATTGCCGTTGTTGGAAATGATGTAAGCGTTCTGTGCGAGCATGGATATATCCGGAATGTTCCGCTTGGTGGTGGAACCGTTATTGGCAGCCATACTGATACCTTGCTGCCAACCCGGAATGGAATAGTTCCCAAAAGACGACTGGCTGATTCCCCCGCCACTGCCGTTCACTCCATCGTTATTGTTCCAGACTGTTTCCGAAGCGTAAGCCCCGCCCGGACCGGTTGTATTCAGACTGGTACCGCCGGCGAGTGTCACGTTTGGATTGTCCGCCCATTGGGAAATGCCGGAATAGAATGCACCAAAGTCACCGGAACATTGGAAGAAGGATTGTCCCTGCGCGGCGAATTGCAGGTAATACTGATCGGCTGAAGGGTTGTCAAAAATGAACCAGGAAGAACTGAGTTGTTTGGCGGCGTTGTCACTGGCCATGCGGGACAGGAGGTTTAAAAAAGTTGAGCCACTGTTCGTCGCCTCATAAACGATCACTTTCGATAACCCCGGAGCCATGGCAACGGTCACTTCAATGTCCAGGGAGACTTCGCCCACCCAATTGGCGTTGGTTGACGGGTTACCGCTGAATCCATTTACCGGTACATTTTGCAGGGTGACCGGTGAAATTCCGGCAGCCGCCTCATAATTGGTGATGTCCTTCAGATAATAGCCGTCCAATTCCAGCAAACCAACGGCCTGACCAAAACCGTTCAACGAGGTGCCGGGCACGTAGGCGGCGCGAATATCATTCCCCCAGTAATATCCACCGGGACTGGAGCCTCCGCCCGGGCCAGTCTGCAGTCTGTGGCCGGGAGGCTGCGGTCGGCCGCCGGGTTGCGGCACGTGATAGTTGTCCAGGCCCGCAACCGCCAGTAACGGCACGGTCAGGTCAACGGACGGCTCGACATCAGGTGCATAGAATGTGCGTGGTTCGACGGGATGCCGGTAGGTGTGCAGTGTTACATGAAAGATTCTTTCGATGTCGCCCACGTTTCCTGAAACATCCAGGAGGGCGCGATTGGAATAAGTGCCGGTAACGGTCAGCCCATTGGTTTGGGCGAAATGGATAAGCGCCTGATAATCGCTCTCGGTTGGACCAAACCGCTCCGTAAATTGTTCCGGGGTGAGGTATTGATGGAAATTGGTGCTGGCCGGATTGTAAATTTGCTGGAGCAGGTTGCTTAGCGCCTCCGGGTTGCGGAGCGGCAGGCTGATGGCCAAATCCAAATGCGTAGAGGGTGGAACACGCCCGAGAGAAGCCAGCCTGGCCACCACCGAAGGAATAGGGTCGTGCAACATCTGGCTCCCGGCCGCTCCGAAAGGCGTTGCCAACAAAAGCAGCCCGGTTGCAAAAATCGCGAAGTCGCCTCGGACAATCAGATGTCGGGTCTTCCGGATAGCAGGTTTCTCTTTCATAACACTTCGTCAACCGTGGATTCCGGATGCTATTGAAGAGTGACCAGCACGAGGACCATGCCCTTGCCGGTATTCAAACCTGTCATCGCCTTGCCCAAAATCGCCCCCTGTGCACGCGCGCGATTCGTCACCTTCATCGCATGGCCCGGGGTATCTGAGGTCGTGAGCAAGTCACCCGGATGGATTGCCCCTCCGGCTGCATCTGCCAACACATAGACGCGTCCGGTCAGCGCCACGTTTTGACCGCCATCCAGCATGCCTTCCTGTTGCAGGGCGATGCCGGGATGGATGCCTTTGGCACCGCTGACAATCCCGGCGACATGGGTATCATAGGCCGTGGTGCTCATTTTGAGCTGGCCGGGATGTACTTCATCAATCACGACAACGGCACCTTGGGGAATTTTGTTGCCGCCCATCTTGAACGGTTCCGCCAGGTCTGAACCGCCCGTGATGATGATGCTGTGAGTGCGCGTGATGCCGTTCACGTCCAGGGTATTCTGCGGCGTCAGGGTTCCAATACCCACGTTACCGCCCGGTGAATTCAACGCGAGGGACAGAGGTGTGCCGGCGGTGTAATTGTAGGCATAGATCGCGCCCGCCGTGGTCCCGAATTTTTCAAGAAAGACTCCTGCGGCGCCGGCGTAATTCGGGCTGGACGCGCCCGTGACCGCCAATCCTCCACTGTCCACCCGCAATCCACCGGGTGGAGTTAGCGACGTTCCAATGCCAACGCCGCCCGTGGCACGAATCAGAAACTGATAATTGGCGCTCGAAGAGAATGTGCTGGCGGAAGAATTATCGGCCCAAACAAAAGATCCGGGTGTGACGGCTTGGGCTCTGTAGCCGGCCGCAAAGGACGCGTTGCCGCTGGCGATATTCAAGGCACCGCCCGGCACACTGGACCAGACGCCGGAGGCGGTATTATCGGCACCTCCACCAACGGCAGCATCATCCCCGGACGCATGATTGCCATCGCCACCCACCACGGCCGACCAACCACCACTGGCAATATTTCCCAATGTGTTGCTCACATCGGAAGTGTCACTGCCACCCCCGACGAATGAATAATCACCGCTGGCAGTATTAATGAATCCACCGGCGACAACCGAATAAAGACCGCCGGCCTTGTTGAGGTCACCGCCCGCCACTGCCGAAAAGAATTCAGCCGTATTGTAAGCGCCACCGCCCACGAAAGATTCGTTGCTGTCGGCGGTATTGTACGCACCACCTGCCACCGTGGAAATGTAACCAAAGGCATGGTTCTGATAGCCACCGCCGACCACGGTCTGCTGGTGACCGGCAATATTGTTGACGCCACCACCCACAAACACGCCGGTCACGCCATTGGACGCGAGGTTCGACGGACCACCGCCAATGACATTTGGATAACTTGACCCGGTCGGTTCCAATCGCAGACCACGCAGACCGCCCACTTTCAACTCCAAAGGCTGGTTGTCCGTCGTGCCTAAAAAGTTCACTCCTGCCGTCGTGCCCGCGTTGCCACTCAACCCCCAGGCCGACAACGTCGTGCCCGGCGTGGTCCAGATCAAACTACTCCCATTGTACTCCAGCACCTGCCCGCTGCTGGGTGGTGCCTGCGTGTTCAATTGCGAACTGGAGACTGAGCCGGTGGCCACGCTGTTGGCCACCACCGCCGCGCCGGAGTTCTCCGAATAAATGGCGTAGGGTGCAGGCGAGAGCTGCTGTCGGGGCGTCAGTGTGGCAAACACGCCGCTGCCGTTGGTGCGCACGCCCAGCTCCAGCCAATACGTGGTGCCGTTGAAAACTCCCGCGCCAAAATTAATTGTCGCGGTGAAAATCCCGTTGCTCACGGCAGTGGCGCTGTTGGTCACCGGGCCGGCCACGGCACTGCCTCCGCTGCTGACGCCGTATAAAGTGAACGTCAGGTCATAGCTGCCGGTGGCGGGACCGTTGCTGTTATTCAGCCGGCCCTGGTAAGTGAAGGCCATGCCCTGGGCCAAGGCAGAGAAACAGATGCCAGACAGCAGATGGCAGATGACGATAAGTATGAGTTTGTTTTTCATGGCGTAAAGTTGGTTGGGGTTGGTCCGGCTGATCACGGCCAACAGGTTCGGTAAAAGAGATTGGGTTTATTCGTCGCCGACGGTTGGTGATGTGATATTGGCCGGGGGAAGTTCCCGTCGCTCCACCAATCACTGTCCAATTGGTCGCGGGCAGCGCCAGATTCGTGCTGGACAGTAAAACCAGCGCTCGGCTTACGGACATTCTCTTTAAGGTTCCTGCTCTGCACACCAGTTCACCGGCTCTGAATTGCTTTGATTTAAGCATATTAGAAGTGGTAAATGCAAGAATTAAAACTCCAAACGGTAAATTTGCCTTTATCTTTTTGAAATTCAGGAACATGAACCAACGCGGTTTCCCTCTGAACCGATAAGTTTGTAAACCGGGATGCGCCCGCGGAAACGGTTGAAATGAATCAAGCGCGCTGTTTCAAAATCGTCTTTGCGGATTTCCTGACGGCCTCAACCAACTCGCGAGGTTTTATGACAGTCGCATCACCTCCCCAGCCCAGGATCCACCGTTCGATTTCCAGCAGGCTCGATAATCGCAGCCGCAGCTCGACCCCCGCGCCCTTCAATTCCCGAAGTCGTTGCGACTCGTGCCATTTCTTTTCTCGGATGTAATCGGCCACACGCGCGTTGAAGCGGATGACGACTTCGTATTCACCTTCCCCGGAGTGAACACCAAAGCTGTCGCGCAGGCGCTCTTCCAGTG
>JBGPDH010000141.1:0-9485 GCA_041482195.1 Verrucomicrobiia bacterium | reverse complement strand
ATGAACGTGGTGCCTTCTCCCGGTTTGCTTTTGGCGGTGATTTCACCGCTGTGGAACAGCACTATTTTTCGCGCAATGGCCAGTCCCATACCGGTGCCCTCATATTCATTGCGCGAATGCAGCCGTTGAAAGACGTTAAAAATACGGTCCAAATATTTTTCATCGAAACCAATTCCGTTATCACTGACGGTCAACCGGCAAAATTTCTTCGTGACGGTCGTGCCTTCGTCCGGGGCCGGACCGGTTATGATTTCCGCGGCCACTTTCACCACGGGCAGCACGTCGAGGCGTCGGAATTTAAGGGCGTTGCCAATTAAATTTTGAATCAGCTGACGCATCTGGAGCATTTCCGCCTCAATCAACGGCAGCGTTCCCACTTCCACGCGACCTTTGACCAGTTCAATCCGGCCTTCCAGATCGGTGATGACTTCGCGGGTGACTTGCGCCAGATCCACCTGGGTAAACGGCCGGGCCTTGGTGGTGACGCGCGAAAAGGTCAACAAATCATTGATGAGTGACTGCATGCGCGAGGCGGCCTTCTGCATCCGCTCCAGATAATCCCGCGACTCCCCTGCCAGTTTCTCTCCTTCCTGTTCCTTGAGCCGTTCGCCGAACACCACAATCTTTCGCAAGGGTTCCTGCAAATCGTGCGAGGCCACATAGGCGAAATCCTGCAGCTCACGGTTGCTGCGTTCGAGTTGGGTCGTGAATTGGCGCAATTTCGCTTCGCTGCTTCGCAAAGCGTTCTCGCTTTTCTTTAAATCGGTGATGTCGGTATTGATGCCGAAAATTTCCCAACGGTTTTCCGCCAACTTATGGATCGTAATGAATTCCTGCATCCAGTGCTCGACCCCGTGCTTGTCGGTGCAGCGAAACTCATTGCGATAAAACGGCGCGTTGTTCAGGAAGGCGTCCCGGGTAACTTTGTGCATCTCGTTAAAATCATCCGGGTTGCGATTTTCACTCCAGACCTGTTGGTAGGTCTTGCCGGCCGGCACGTTGAGTGGAAATATCTCCTCCGCCGCCTCCATGTTCAGTACCGGGAAATCCCAGCGGAAGATGGTCAGTTCCTTCATCGCCCGTTCCCGCCATTCTTCCGGCGCTTCCACCTCGCCGTAATTCAGGATGCAGCGCGTGCTCCGCATGACCTGACGCAATCGCTCCTCGCTTTGCTTCAACGCTTCCGTCGCCTGTTTCTGTTTTGTAATGTCCCGGCCAATGCCCACCAGTCCGATAATCTGTTCATTCTGATCGCGCAATGGCAGTTTGCTGGTCAACAACCATTGCTTTTTGCCTTCTTCGTCCAGGAAATATTCCTCTCGATTTATGACTGGCTGACCCTGGATCACCTTCATGTCGTCCAGGTAGAACTTTTCGGCGATCTCCTTCGGGAAAAGGTCATAATCGGTTTTCCCAATGGCCTCGGCTTCGGTTTTGCACCGAAGGTTTTTCAAGTCCGCTGGATTGGCGAGGATCTTGCGGCCGGCGGAATCCTTGGCGTAAATACTGTCCGGCAAATTATTAATCAGTGTTCGCAACAATAACCGTTCCTGGGCGAGGACTTCCTCCATCCGTTTGCGTTCCGTGATGTCGCGGCCGACACCAATGAAACCGGTGACTTTACCCCGGGGATCGCGCAGGATCACCTTGGTGGTTGAAACCCAACGGTTTTTCCTCCGCTTGCTGGCATCCACCGTCGGACCTTCGTGGTTGAACAACGCTTTGCCCGACCTGGCCATCTCCTCTTCTTCGGCTCGATATCGTGCCGCCAGTTCATCTGGGAACAGGTCAAAATCGGATTTTCCAATAATCTCATCGGGGGTAGTCAATCCCATCTGGCGGGCCACAGCCACGTTGGCCAGGACAAACCGGCCGTCTGCGTCTTTGATATAGACGTAGTCGGGCAGGTTATCAACCAGGGTGCGCAACAAATGTCGCTCTTGCGAAATCTGGGCGGTACGCTCGGCCACTCGGTTTTCCAGTTCGTCGTGGGTCTGGCGCAGATATTCTTCCGCCTGTTTCAACGTGGTAATGTCCCGATTGATGCCCATGAGACCAATGATCTTCCCCTGACGGTCTCGCAGCGGTACCTTGGTGGTCTGCAGCCACCGTTTTTCGCCAGTCTGCGGATTTACCACTGTTTCCTCGCAGTTCAGCGAGCTGCCCGATTCCATCAACTTTTGTTCATCCTTATAATATTGCCGGGATAATTCCGGAGGGAAGATGTCCAGGTCGGTTTTGCCCACCACTTCATCAAGATGATTCGCGCCCAACGTCCGCACATGTGCCAAATTGCTGATTAAAAAACGGCTCTGCCGGTCTTTGATGAACATGTTATCCGGAAGGCCATCAATCAGCATGCGGAGTGAATCCCGTTCCTGGGCCAGTTTTGCGTTTTCTTCGACTAATCGGGCATTTTCCATCTCCAGATCACCGGCGGAATTGGCGACCGGCTGCCCGTCCAGAACGCCCGTTGCCCGTCCGTTCTTCGGATCAAAATTGGCATCGGACGCAGGCATTTTATCAGGTCGAATCGCCTTCATTGTAATTATTTATCGCCCGGTTCCTTCGAGGCAGTTCGGGTTGGTTAACGGTAGCAGTTTGAGTGCCCTTTTCCCGGAATGCGCCAGCATTATTTCGTTTGATGATTCGTCGCCGTTATTTGTCTTCAAATGGGACAAGCGAGAAAACCGTGAACGATCTTTGCCGGACAACCTGCAACGGGTTTCATGACAATAACGACCTGAAGCCGAATCGCTTCAACACTTCCTCCGGCTTGAAACCATGAAGTTTGACGACTTTGTGGCGCGATTTGTGGCCGCGCACCAATTCGACACAACGACGCGCACAATCGAGCCGACCGGCCAGCAGATGAATCAACGCTTCGTTGGCCGCGGCATCCACCGGCGGCGCGGTGACCCGGATTCGCAATTCGTCACCGTTTCCGTCATGCGGCACAATTTCATTCGCAGACGCGCGCGGCTGAAGTTTCACCGACAGCAAAGTGCCGTCCGGCTGCGCGCGCAGGAATCCGGGAATCGCTGTGCCTGCCATCTTTAATCGGGGTGGATCATTTGTCCCCCGGATTGATGAACCGGAATGCGACGGCCGCGAGCGCGCCTCCCGCCAGATTGGCGACCAGATAAATCCAAAGGTTGGCGACTTTGGCCAGATGCATGACGGTGATGCCGAGGGCTACCGCCGGGTTGAAAGCGCCCCCGGAAATCCCGCCGAGGGCAAACGCCATGGTCACCACCGTAAAGCCGATGGCGAGGCCGAAATAGGAATTGCCGGCCGTGCTTTTGGCCGTCGCGACATTTAACACCACGTAGGCAAGGGCAAAGGTCCCCACCAGCTCAGCAATGATCGCGGGCAATATGTCCAGCTCCTGCGGTATCACCGTCGGGTCTTTTTTGAGAAACAACACCGCCATCGCAGCCAGGATGCCGCCGGCGAGTTGTGAACCCATGTACGGCAGGACATCCGATTTCGGACAACGGCCCCTCAGCCAGACTGCCAGGGTGACGGCCGGATTGAAATGGCCGCCCGAAACATGACCACCGGCATAAACCATCACCATCAGCGTCGCGCCAATGGCCAGCGGCGCCAGACTCCCGGCACCTGGTTCGATGACAGTCATACCGACGACCAGGACCAGAAAAAATGTTCCAATAAACTCAACTAGATATTTCTTTGTATTCATATTTATTCAGGGTTGGATGAGTTGATAACTGACGAATGCAATATTCCGGCTGTCTGGCGACCAGGACGGGACATTGATGGTGCCCTGCCCGCCGTACAATTTCGCCAGTACCTGGATTTTTCCATTGGCCAGCGACAGTAGCCGGATCATGACATCTTTGCCTCCCGGATGGCCCTTCACGTCCTTGGCGTAGGAAAGAAGAACAATCCATCGGCCATTGGGTGAAGGGTGTGCAAACCAGTTGTTATAATCGTCGAATGTTACTTGTTCCTGCTCCGAGCCGTCCGGTTTCATGCGCCAGATCTGCATTGAACCCGTGCGTTCGGAGTTAAAGTAAATGTATTTACCGTCCGGCGAATAATCCGGACCATCATCCAGGCCCGGCGCCGTCGTTAACCGCCTTTCTTCACCACCCTCAGCGGGGATGGTGTAAATGTCGAATTCCTTATCACGCTGGCCGCAAAAGGCCAGCGTTTTGCCGTCCGGCGACCAGCCGTGCCAATAGGAAGGCGCCGGCTCCGTGATCAGGCGCGGTTTGCCGCCGGAAACTGGCAGCACATAAATGCGGGATTTGCCTTCCCGGGTCTGGTCACTGATGGCGAATTCCCGGCCGTCAGGTGAGAGACCGTGATCATTGTTGCACCGGGTCTGGCCGCCGGTGTCGAGCTGTTCCGGCTTACCGCCTTTGACCGGCAGCCGGTAAATCCGTCCCCCGCTGTTAAAGAGGAAGAACTTACCGTCCCGCGACCAGTTAGGCGCCTCGATGTGGTCCCGCGTGTGATAAACCACCTGCCGGTCCGTCGAGGCGATTTCCAGAGTCTCCAAAGTGCTTTCGATCACCGTCTGGTTGCTGGCCCCGGGGGGGATCGGTTTGAGTTCGACCCTGGAAAAAACTGCCTGCTCGCTGGTCCGGTTGTTATGGGCGCAAACACCGAGCCCGACATAAAACGGTTCCTGGAATTGCATCCGGTACATGGCGCCGGCGGAGTGCAATGATTCTCCCGCGCCGGCAACTGACATGGACACGTAATCACCGCGCTTTTCGATGCCCACTCGCACCGGTCCGGAAACATCCGATTGAATCTCGCGGGTGGTGTCACCGGCAGCTTCACGGTACTGCAGGGCCGTCAACCCCACCCCATGCACGGCCACGTCCGCGTAGGCTGAATCCGGTGCCAGAGATTGGCGGATGACCAGGCACGCCTTGCGGTGCGGATTACCGTTCGTGCCTGCAAACCGGATGTCCGCCGCGAGACTCAGGTCGCCCGACATTTTCACCCAGACGAAATGAAAGGCGTCGTTCGTTAACCACATGTTCGCACCGCCTCCGGTAATAAGGTATTCGCCCCGCGCCGGGTCAAAATTGGCCGAGCCGGGTTTGGCCACGTTGCCGATGTCGGCCTGTTCGGAAAAGATGCCCAGATTGGTGGTGACATCGCCTAAAGCCAGTCTTGTTCCCAGGAACAAAACCAAAAATGCCAGACTCAGTTTCTTCATAATTGAAAAACGGCAACACGCCACATTCGTTGGTAGGGACGCGTCGCCGACGCGTCCGGACGGCTCGGCGAGCCGCCCCTACCTCCCAAACAACCGACTGCCTGAAAATCCCGTATTCTCACCATTTTACCGTTTTGAGATAATAAATGCTCTGCGGAATTTGCTGTTCGGAGGAGGGTGATTCGTCCTCGATGAAATACCATTTTACGCCGACTTTTTTTGCCTCACGCAGGATCGGCGCATAATCGATCTTGCCCAGGCCCAACGGGAAATCGTTAGTCACCTCCGAATGGCCGGTGATCAGGCCGGTGGGCGTGCTGTTACGCATCCCTTTAAGATGCATCAGCTCCCAGCGCTTGCCGTATTTTTGCAGCAACCCGACCGGGTCCTGCCCGGGATGCACGATCCAAAACACGTCCATTTGGAAGTGAACGTATTTGGGGTTTGTTTCTTTCATCATCAAATCCAGCAGCGTGCCATCCTGGTAAGGCTGAAACTCGTAACCGTGGACATGGTAAAAAAACCTTAACCCGTGTTTGGCCAGCAGATCACCGGCGCGGTTGAAAACGGCGATGGCTTCGCGGCAGGTCTGTTCGTCGAATGGCTTGTTGTCATCATGCGGAATCCACGCGCAACCGACATATTTCAATCCGAAGACCTTCGCGTCGCGAACCACGGCGTCGAGGTTCGTCCGGTATTCATCGTAGGGAAAATGACCGCTGACGGCTTTCAGTCCGCACAAATGCAACTGGGCCTGGAATTGTTTCGGCGTCAGGCCATAGGTACCGGCCAGTTCAACATTCTTGACGCCCCAGCTTTTCACCTCGTCCAGTGCGGTCGGAACATTGGTGGCCAGCTCGGTGCGCAGACTGTAAAGTTGGAGGCCCCAGGGCCCGGTGAAATGATCGGCAACACAGGTGGAAACGCTCAACAGCGACACGGCTGTCGCGGTGAAAAGGAATAAAGGCCTCATAGAACTCGTGGATTGGTTTGCAAACGGTTTCCGTCATTCAACGCGCAGGCGTCGAATATTGCAAAACAAAATTTTTCTTTTCCGGTCGATGACTGGAAGACTGCCGTTTCAAAATCTCGATGCCGAACATGCCGCTGCGGAGCGGTTCCTGGCCGACCTGATAAACCGGCTCGTAATTTTTCCCGATCCATTGCATCACCTCTCCGCCATAATCGGGGGAACTGCCGAAAGCACCGACGCCGAATTCGGCCATGTCCCGCGTCACCAGACAAACATAGTCAGGTGGGTTCTTTTGAAAGGCCGCAGTCATACCGGCCTGACCAAAGGCAGTCAGGACCGTCGGCGTCCAATCCAGACACGGCGTCGGATTCGCACGCCGGCTGAGATAATTGATGGTGGTGCCTTCCGGGAGGACGGCCAGTGTCCCCTCACGCGGCACATTCTTCTCAATCCACGCCAATGCCATCTGAACTCCTGTACCGGTCGGGTCAAGGCGGGGGTCGAAGGTTATGATCCGATCGTCGCCCTGTCCTACCGCCAGCGTTTTTGCGGTGTACCACGATTCCGAATCGTACACCAAAACGCCAAATCCAATCATCAGTGCCAGCCAGACGGCTCTGCGAAATGGTCGCGGATCCACCTTGTACCTTTTCTCCAGCAAAACCGGAAGGAGCCAGAACAAGAGGAACATGGCGGTAACGGCCGCCGGCATGGCCAGAACGACACCGTAATGCCAGATGCGTGAAAACAATCCGAGTTTGGCCAGCAACACTAAACCGAACACGCTCCACAAAAACGGGAAGGTCATGTCCCGTTCAACCGGCTGTGTTTTGTAATTTCTCCAAAACAGAATACAGGCGGTCAGACTCAACAACGGTAACGAGGCGCCGCAGTTCATCCAGTTGAACCAGCCGGCAGCGGCCAGTAAGGGAATCACCAGCACCAGCCACGTGATTCGCTTTGTCCCCAAACCGGTTCCGTGCTGAAACAATCGGGCATAAAGCGCCACCAGAAGCGCGACGCAGAAAAAGTGGATGATCATCTGACAGAGATGATAAAGGGGCGTATCGAGCCCGGTGCACCAAAGATAATAGTGATCTTTGGCCACCGGCGTCAGCCACAACGGCGCCCAGGCAAAAGTGGTGGAATACAAACTGTCGCGCCAGCCCTCGAGATGCAGAAAATAAAGAAAAAATCCCGCGACCGGAATCATAGCCGAGACCAGAAATCCCGCCGTCGATTTGGCCAAAAAGTTTCCCTGTCGGAGCATGACATAAGCGAGAACGAACGCAGCGATGACACCGGCGGACAGTGCCAGGAAGATTTCCGGCTTGGTCAGAAACACCAGCCCGAAACAGAGGCCCGATGCGAAAGCATACCGGATTTTTCGTCTACCGATCCAATCGGAAAGGAGCGCGACGGCCAGGATGGAAAGGACCAGACCGTGAAAAAGCTCATAAGAGTACGGCGCGATAAAATTATAGTTGCCAATGACAGTGTATTCACTGAACGCGAACACCAACACGATACCCAGGCAAATCGTGGTGGCCGTCCAACGGTCAGCCGCTGCCAGAAACCGGCGGTAAATCAGAACCAACAGCCCGGCAGTGATGGCGAGGTTCGCGAAGATGAGCGTGCGGAACGAAACACCGAAGATTTTGAACAAGAGCGCGTTGAAATATTGGGACAACGGCCCGCCTGACAGATAGTGCAAGTCCCGGTACAACACCGCGCCCCGATCAATCTGCCAGGGCAAATAGAGCTGCAACCCGAAATCGATGAGGACGTTCGGCCATTTGCGCCAGGTGACCGCCGACAGGACAACGAACGCCACCGCCACCACCGCCAGCCCGGCCCACGGGGAGTCGAGCAGGATCCTTTTTCCATCCGTTTTTGCGCTCGTTCCTCGCTTGAAACGGGTAAAAAGGGAACCTAATTTTTCCGTCCAACGCTTTTCTGCGGTAAAAGCGTCCACGCGGATGGTCAGGCGTTATACGTGCTGGAAGCCGTCGTGCCGCCGCGGCCGGTCCAGTTGGTATGGAAAAATTCGCCGCGCGGTTTGTCCACGCGCTCATAAGTGTGCGCGCCGAAATAATCACGCTGGGCCTGCAACAAATTCGCCGGCAACACAGCGTTGCGATATTGATCGTAAAACGCGAGGGCGGTACCGAACGCGGGCACCGGAATGCCCTTCTTCGCCGCCGCCGCCACCACGTTGCGCCAACTTTTCTGGCACCGCTTGATTTCGCCCCGGAAATAATTGTCGAGCAGCAGATTGGTGAGCTTCGGATTGTTGTCGAAGGCTTCCTTGATTTTGCCCAGGAAACGCGAGCGGATGATGCAACCTCCGCGCCACATCAGCGCGATGCCGCCATAATTAAGGTTCCATTTGTGCTCCGCGGCGGCGGCGCGCATGAGCATGTAACCCTGCGCGTAACTGATGATCTTCGAAGCGTAAAGTGCGTCGCGGATTTCCGTGATGAACTGTTTCTTCTTCAGGTCGTTTTTGGCGAGGCTCATCAAGGGTTTGGGCCCCTTCAGCTTCTTGGCCGCCTTCACCCGGTCGTCTTTCAGCGCCGAAACACAGCGCGAATAAACCGCCTCGGCAATCAGGGTGATGGGAATCCCCAGGTCCGCGCTGCTTTGTACCGTCCATTTGCCGGTGCCCTTCTGGCCGGCGGTGTCGAGGATCTTGTCCACCAGCGGGGCGCCGTCCGTGTCCTTGTAGGCCAGGATGTCGCGGGTGATTTCTATCAGGTAACTGTCCAGCTCACCGGTGTTCCATTCCTTGAAAATCTCGTGCATCTCGGCCGCGGTCAGGCCCAGGCCGTTTTTCAGGATGTTGTAAGCCTCGCAAATCAACTGCATATCGCCGTATTCGATGCCGTTGTGGGTCATCTTGACGTAATGGCCCGCGCCGCCCTCGCCTACCCAATCGCAACACGGCGCGGCTTGCGCCGTGCCACCAGCGTCGGCCACTTTGGCGGCAATGCTCTGGAAGATGTTTTTGACGTGCGGCCACGCGGCGGGCGAGCCGCCGGGCATGATGCTGGGACCGTGACGCGCGCCCTCTTCGCCACCGCTCACGCCGGTGCCGATGTAAAGCAAACCCTTGCTTTCAACGTACTTCGTGCGGCGATTGGTGTCTTCAAACAGCGAATTGCCCCCATCAATGATAATATCGCCCGGCTCCAGCACCGGCAGCAGATGTTCAATGAATTCGTCCACCGCCTAGCCGGCCTTGACCATCAGCATCACCCGGCGCGATTTCTTGAGCATCACAGCCATTTCCTGGAGCGAATGCGCGCCGAT
>JBGPDH010000140.1:0-9590 GCA_041482195.1 Verrucomicrobiia bacterium | reverse complement strand
GCCCGCTGGGCGAAATTCGTCGAACCCGTCCCCTGGCTGCGTTGCAGCAGATAACCCGTAACCCCGACCGTGTCGGTCGAAGCCGTCCAACTCAAATTGATCTGGCTGCCGCTCACTGCGCTGCACACCAGGTTCGTCGGTGCCGTCGGCGCCGTCGTGTCCGAAACCAGTGTTGTCACACTTGCCACGCTCGAATACCCGCTCAAATTGCCGGCCGCGTCGGTTGCCTGCACCCGGTAATTGTAGGTCGTCCCCGCCGTCAAACTCGTGTCGCTGTAATTGGTCCCGGTCGGTGTCGCCAGCTGGGTGAAATTCGTCGAACCCGTCCCCTGGCTGCGCTGCACCAGATAACCGGTAACCCCGACAATGTCGGTCGAAGCCGTCCAACTCAAATTGATCTGGCTGCTGTTGACCGTTGTCGCCGTCAGTCCCGATGGCACGGTCGGTGGCTGAGTGTCAGGAGTAGTAATTAAAATCGCAAAATTTTTAGTTGCCCACGCATTGGTTGAATCCAAAACCTGCACCATCAGGGTGAATACACCAGTTATGGTTGGCAAGCCGGACAACACGCCATTTGCGGAAAAGGACAAATCGGGCGGAAGCGGTGGTGAACTTGAGGTAAGTGACCAGGAATATGCCGGAGAACCGCCAATGGCCTGGATTTGATAGGAATAAGTCACACCCGTCGTTGCTGAAGGCAGTGAACCGGTCACAATTTGCAATGGGTTGGCAAGGGTCTCCAACACGAGCACCCAATCGGTGTCTCCGGCGCTGTTTTTCCCGGGTGAAGTGAAGGTTTGCGTGCCGGTGTTTGAAAATGGCGAGCCGGCAATGGTCGTGAACAGATTGGCGCTGGGGTCAAACCAGCGGGCGGTGACAGTGTTCTGGAGCTTGGTCATGGCGACGGTGATCGTCCCCCCTTGTGGCAGGTAGGCCATTCCCAGCGAGCCGTCCGGCGTCAGCGCAGCGGTCACATAGTTGTTCCCGGTAAAGAGAAAGTTATTGCCAGCACCCGAACCGTTTCCAGAAACACCGTTCATGAAACTGCCGTATCCGCCAGTCACAAAGTCGTGGGTCTGATCGGGCACCAGATTATACCACGCGCGGGATCCGAACAGGTTCGCCATGTAATCGAGTTGAACGACTCCCGGTGTATCAAGCTGGCTCTGCCACCCGGATGAGAATCTCACACTATAGAGATTACCGTAAAGTTGACCGCTCGCACCGGAGAGCATTGTCCAGTATTCCTGCATGCGCAGATTGCGCAGCGAACCGCCGTCCGTACCGCTGTTCGCCTCGTATTCATAATTGGCTTCGATCATGAAGGTCGGGATGGCGCTCGACTGGTTGTAAGCGTGCAGGACTTCGGCGTAGGTCGGAGAATAGGTGTAGGCGGCATTGAGGCCGACGATGGGCGCCCAGTTCGCGTCATCCAGCGAACTGCTCAGATAAAAACCCAATTCTATGGTCTGAAGATGATTCGTGTCTGCGTCCTTGATACCCAATGCCACCGCCAGCACCACCGCATCGTTGGCCGGGTTGCTCCAGTCCTGAAAATCATTCCCGCTGCTCCAGATGATGTTCGGGAAATTCTTGTAACGATTGCCCAGGTATTGGCCGTAGGCCCGGCAATTGGCCGTGCCGTTGTTCAGCATGGTGGTGAGCCAGCCGCCGGTCTCGATGGGGTCAAGCATGACCACAATCCCATTCGTCGCCGCCACGTTGATGATCTGATCCAGAAATGCGAAATAAGCCTCGTTGGGTGTGGTCAAATCATATGAACCCGTGCCAGGAATCGTCTTGGTAAACGGCAATGTCCCGTTTAACAGGCTGGCATTAGCCGGGCCAAAGGTATAGGTGGTGCATATCGCATCCACCAGTACCGTGTTGAAGCCGTTGGTCGCGCGGTCGGCCAGATAAAACGCAGCATTCGCTGCCGACAGGTTCACCATGAGGGATTGCGGCGAATCACCCACCATCAAAAAAGGAACGTTATTCTGATCAACCAGAATGCGCGGATTGCTGCCGCTGACCTTGACCGGATAAATTGGACTTGCTCCAGCGGGAAGCGACCCGAGTAGCAGCATCCCAATGACAATAATACGTAGTTGGTTTCTAATCATGCGGCGAGCGTATTATGTGTAACAGCAGGTACGCTATAAGGTGTTCACCCCTTGTACCTACTCTGGCAAATCTCTGCTATGGCATTGTGGGTTGTGGGTAGTGTGTCAGTTTGAATTGACCGTTCTTCAGCGCAAAATCAATCGTACCGGAAAGTCCCGCCGAATTCGTCAAGGACGGTAATCACTTCACTCCGCGCGCGAGCCCCGGGGCCGGAAGCCGTGAACAGGCTTTGCGTGGTCGTCCGGCAGCCGCAGAAAAGCGTGAGCACGGCCACCGCAACTGACCGGAGGAAGAGGCGAGAGTAGCAGTCCCGCGTTGCGGGATGAGTCGGCTCTAATCGCGGAATCTGCCAAGGCGATTTGAGCCGGTTGACACCGGCTGCTACGAGAAGGAAACGATCAGAAAGGGCTCTTAGTAACCGCATGCGACGCGGTTATTGTTGCGGAAGCCCAAAAGTTGTCAACGCTTCAAGGCGCAGAACGGATGCGCCAGAAATTATTGGTGGTTGCGTCAGGCGTATTGGTGAACACCAGTGCTCCGCTGCTGTCGGCCGGATTGGTGACCTGCGGTACCCAGTTGGCGGGTGACAGGCTGAAAGAACGGTCCAGCTCGTAATTCGTTCCGGCGATACCCACATAGGCCAGGCCCACATTGCCTCCATTCAGAAGTTGGACTGAGATTTGATTGTAGCCCGGCGGACCCGCCACAATGAGTTCGGGTCGGTTCATGTCATTGTAGGTGCCGTCTCCCAACTGCCCATTGCCATTATTACCCATCGCCCACAGGCTGCCGTCGCTCTGGACAAAGAAACTGGACGAGCCTCCTCCCGCAATTGCCGTGACATTGCGGGCGACAATCTGCTCAGGAAGATTGGTTTTGTTGTAAGTACCGTCGCCCAACTGGCCAAACTGATTGTAACCCATGCCCCACAGGCTGCCGTTGCTTTTGAGAAATAAACTGTGTTCCTCTCCTGCGTCAATCACCGTGACGTTGCTGGCCACGATCTGCTCAGGAAGGTTGGTACTATTATAAGTGCCGTCGTCCAACGGGGGAGTGTTGTCGCCCAACTGGCCAAAATGATTCCAGCCCATCGCCCACAGGCTGCCATCGCTCTTGAGGAACAGGCTATGGTAGTTCCCCGCGGCGATTGCGGTGACGTTACTGGCGACAATCTGCTCAGGAAGGTTGGAATCGTGTAAGTACCGTCGCCCAGCTGGCCGTAAAAGTTACCGCCCATGACCCACAGGCTGCCGTCGCTTTTGAGGAACAGGCTATGGTAGGCTCCTGCGGCAATGGCCACGACGTTGCTGGCCACAATCATCTCAGGTCGATTGGTGTCATTGTAGGTGCCGTCACCCAATTGGCCGTAATTGTTCTGGCCCATGACCCACAAGCTGCCGTCGCTCTTGAGAAACAGGGAAGTATTGGCACTTGCGGCGGCAATCGCCGTGACATTGCTCGCTACCAGCTGCTCGGGAAGGTTGGTTGAGCTTAGAGGCCCGCCATAAGTGCCGTCGCCCAACTGGCCAAACTGATTGTAACCCATGCCCCACAGACTGCCATCGCTCTTGAGAAACATGCTGTAGAAGCCTCCTGCGGCAATGGCCATCACATCGCTGGCCACAATCCGTTCGGGTAGGTTGGTATAATAATTTTCGTTATCGGTGGTGCCGTCGCCCAACTGACCGTAAATGTTATCACCCATGGCCCAAAGACTGCCATCGGCCTTGAGAAACAGGGTATGTACGCTTCCTGCGCTGACACTGATTACAGGTTGCGCTGAGCTAATTAATGCCTGCGTTAACACCCCACAAAGCAACCAGGTTAGAATCAGGATTCGTTTGGTTTTCATGCCTTCACATTGACACCACGCTTGAGATCGGATGTTCCATCGAAGTGGCTAATAAGCGAAAACTATGCCAGAATCCCTTCTGATCATCCGGGCGCGGTCCTTATAACTTCACTTTCCGCAGCCGCAGCGCGTTGCTGACGACCGAGAGTGAACTGAAACTCATCGCCGCACCGGCAATCCGCGAACAGGTTCAAAGGGGTTGTCTGGCATTTGCAATTGAAATTTGAGCGGGAACCGTCAATCTCACGCGATAAAGCCCAGCGAATGAAATTGCCCAACGCAGACAGGCTCGTCATTGAGCGCGAAAAAATTGTGGATTATCTGCTCAATCCCACGCATCGCTATGGCGGGACAAAGGCGCGGTTTTTTGACCGGTTCGGGTTCGGGCCGGGGAATTGGCAGCGGCTGGCGGAAGCGCTGCGAATTCACGGCCGGATGCATGAGGTGAAACGCGTTCATGAAACCGGTTTTGGCCCGAGGTTTGAAGTCGAAGGCGAGTTAAATACGCCGGATGGCCGTTCTCCGCTTGTCCGTGCTGTCTGGCAACAGGATCACGGAGCAGTTGCGCCAAGGCTGATTACCGCTTATCCTTTGGGAGAAGAATGAATGTCAAAGAACATGATTGTGTGGTTTTGACGGCCAATCTCCCCAAGGAAGGTTTGCTGGCCGGTGATGTGGGCACAATCGTCCACATTCACAAGGGCGGTCTGGCCTACGAAGTGGAATTCATCACCCTGACCGGCATAACTGTTGCCATAGCCACGGTGGACGCGTCGCAGTTGCGTCCGGTGGGCCGCCAAGATATCAATCATGTCCGGGAACTCGTTCCAGCCTAACTTGGACAGCCATTTGTTTCCTTTTCACATCAAAGCGCAGACCGAGTTGCCGGCCATATCCCGTCAGCAGCCGGTCCTATAATTTCACCTTGCGCAGCCGAAGTGCATTGCTGACGACCGAGAGTGAACTGAAACTCATCGCCGCGCCGGCAATCATCGGATTGAGCAGCAGGTGCGCGACCGGAAATAAAATCCCCGCCGCAATCGGCACGCCCAGCGCGTTATAGACGAAGGCGAAAAATAAATTCTGACGGATGTTCTTCATCACGCCCCGGCTCAAGGTCAGCGCCTTGACGATGCCTTGCAGATCGCCTTTGACCAGCGTGATGCCGGCACTCTGAATGGCCACGTCCGTGCCGGTACCCATTGCAATGCCGACGTGCGCCTCGGCCAAAGCCGGCGCGTCGTTAATGCCGTCACCGGCCATCGCCACGATCTTGCCTTCACTCTTCAGTTGCCGAACCAGTTCGTGTTTCCCTTGCGGTGTGAGTTCGGCGCGGACTTCGTCTATGCCCAGTTGCTTCGCCACCGCTTCGGCGGTTTTGTGATTGTCCCCGGTGGCCATGATTACCTTCAATCCCATGTCGTGCAGCGCGCGGATGGCGGCCGGCGTCGTTTCCTTGATGGGATCGGCAATGCCGATGATACCAACCGCCTTGCCCTCCACCGCCACCCAGACCACCGTCTGCGCCTTTTCCTGAAGTTGCTGTGATGCCTGTTTCAGGTCGTCGGGGATAGTCATGCCCGAATCGCTAATAAATTTCTCTTTGCCCACACGGATTGTTTGGTCACCGATTCTGCCCGAGACACCGTTACCGGTGGTGGATTCAAAATCGCTCGCCTGTGAAATAACAATTTTTCGTTCCTTTGCTTCGTCCACGATTGCGCGGGCCAGCGGATGTTCGCTGAGTTGTTCGACCGACGCGGCCAAACTGAGGAGTTGCTCGTTTTCCACGGTGATTGTAGGAGCCGACGTGAGGAGGCCCTGTCCCATTGCCGATGGCTGATTGCCGATTGCCGATTTGTCAGTTTGAGCCTCGTTACCTCGGCTCTTGCTGACCACGCTCACCACTTTCGGTTTTCCGGCAGTCAACGTTCCGGTTTTGTCAGTCAACAGATGCGTGACCTTTTCCGTGGTTTCGATGGCTTCGGCGTTGCGGATGAGAATGCCCGATTGTGCGCCGCGTCCCACGCCGACCATGATGGACATCGGCGTGGCCAGTCCCAGCGCGCACGGGCAGGCAATTATCAGTACCGAAACCGCATTGACCAGGGCGTAAGCCATCGCCGGGGCTGGTCCCCAAATCGCCCAGACGATGAAGGTGATGAAGGCAGCGCCGATGACTGCTGGCACAAAAAAGCCCGCCACGCTGTCGGCCAGTTTCTGGATGGGCGCGCGGCTGCGCTGGGCTTCCGCCACCATCTGCACAATTTGCGCGAGTAATGTCTCGGAGCCGACTTTTTCCACCCGCATCAAAAAAGCACCCGTCTGATTGACCGTCGCGCCGACGACAGAATCCTTCACACCTTTGGCCGCCGGAATCGGCTCGCCGGTAATCATGGATTCGTCCACATTGCTTCGGCCTTCGATGATCACGCCGTCAATCGGGATTTTTTCGCCGGGCCGGACGCGCAGCAGGTCGCCCTTTTGCACCTCATCCGCCGGCACGTCCTGTTCCTGTCCGTTCCGGACGCGATGTGCGGTTTTGGCGGCCAGACCGAGCAAGGCCTTGATGGCCTGGCCGGTGCGGTTGCGCGCTTTGGCCTCGAGCAGTTGTCCCAACAACACCAGCACCGTGATGACCGCCGCCGCCTCGAAGTAAAGACCGACCTCACCCTGTTGCCGAAATGACGGTGGAAAGATTCCTGGAGCAATGACAGCAACGGTGCTGTAGCCATAGGCCGCACCGACACCGGTAGCGATGAGCGTGAACATGTTCAACTGCCAGGTCTTCACCGAACGCCAGGCCCGCCCAAAAAACATTCCGCCTGCCCACAACACCACCGGCGTGCACAACAGAAATTCAAGCCACCGGGAAACCGGCCTGGGGATCCATTGTTCAATCCGCACGCCGGGAATTTCACCGCCCATCGCCAGGACCAGAACCGGAACGGTCAGGACCAGGCCGATCCAGAATTTGATGGCGAGCGCGCGGGTTTCACTGTCGTCCTCCGCTTCAGCTGAAACGGATTCAGGTTCGAGCGCCATGCCGCATTTCGGGCAATCACCGGGATGGTCCTGCTCGATTTCCGGGTGCATCGGGCAGGTATAAATGGTTTTGGCAACCCAGGCTGGATTGCGCTCCAGCGCCATGCCGCATTTCGGGCAATCGCCCGGCCGGTCCGATTCCACACCGGAGCACATCGGACAAAAATACTTTGCGTTCGACGCCGGCCTCACTGATTTCGGAG
Source organism: Verrucomicrobiia bacterium (assembly GCA_041482195.1). Taxonomy (GTDB): domain Bacteria; phylum Verrucomicrobiota; class Verrucomicrobiia; order Limisphaerales; family UBA11358; genus UBA11358. The sequence continues at coordinate 2,366 of JBGPDH010000140.1, read as the reverse complement.
TTCGGAATTCGGAAGCCGGATTTTCCAGGAACTTTTGACGGCAATGCTCGGAGCAGAAATAGAACGTCTGACCGTCGCGCCCGGTGCGCAACGCTGTCGCTTCATCCACCATCATGCCGCAAATCGGGTCGGTTGCCATCGGCGCACAACTTGCGCCAAATCCACCAAATTTCCAGAGCGGAATTCGAGCAGATGAAAGCGCAACGACGATGAACAGCGCGCCGTCCCCGCCGACAGGTGGCTAAGGCAACCAGACTGCCCGCCAGAACTGCGTCGGCACCGACGGACTCACGGTGTTGGTGAGGTACACCGTGCCGGTCGAGGGCGTGTTGGTACTGAGGGAGGTCCAGTTGATCAGGTCGGTCGAATTCTGGATGACATACGGGACGCCCGCCTGGCCCTGGAGTTGGAAGACAAACTGGCCTGCGGCCGGGTCGGTCGGAACGGCCAGCAAGGTCGCCGGGGCCGGTGAAAGCAACAGCACGGTGGCCGAATAGGGCGCCAGGGTGTAATTAAAATTGGTTCCGGCGCCCGAAAAGGTCGTCATGGCGATGTCTTGCAAGGAAATGGCCCCGTTGGTTTTTGCAGCATTGTCCTGGGGAATGCCGTAAGAAAAGGCTGTACCGCCAGTAGCCGGAGCGAAGCCGGCGACCGCCACTTGTCCGGTGTAGGTGATGGACGGATCTTTATTGATGACCAACATCGTCAAGCTGCCATTCTGGCGTCGGGCCGCATAAACCGCGACCAGGGAGTAATCGCTCGTCGCTGTGAGTACGGTATCACCGGCCTGCACATAATTCCGCAGGAGCTTGAAGGTGTAAAACGCCGGATATAGCGTGTTCAGGTTGCCGATGATGCCGAGGTCACCGCTGGTCCGCCAGCCGTAGAGCGAAGCCGAAAAGTCACCGTTGGTGTCCGTGCCGTTTCGAAAATCCCACCAGACCAATGAATTGAATTCCGTCTTCGACAGTTGGGCGAAGCTGTCCGCCAGATAAAGGCCGTTGACGAGGCTGGTGGATTGTTTGCCGTTGGGGCCGGAATCGGAATTGTTCTCCGTGACCAGCAGTTCAACGTTTGAGCCATTGCTGCCGGTGTAATCGGTGAGCTGTTGACGCAGGCTCGTGGCGTCCGAGGACCAGTTGGCCGCCGCTTGCAGCAGGGACGCATCGTTGTCCGAGCCGGATTCGGCATAAAAATGGTCCACGAGAAAATCCGGGGTGACACCGGCTGAATTCAACGTGGTGAGCATGACCGGTGTCCAACCGTTATGAGAAAAGCCTTCGCGTGAGTTAAACGCCGGATGGCCGGTATTGTTGGCAAAACTGTCCTCACCGGCCGTGGAGACCACACCGACTTCGATGGTCGGGTCCACCGCCTTCATCAGCGCAATGTAATTCGTGGCGCGCAAAGCATAGGTATAAGGGTCGTGAGCGACCGAGTTGTGGTCAATTTCCCAGCTGCCGTATTCTTCATTCCCGATCTCCCAATATTTGAACCCCAATGGCGCACTTCGCGAGATGCGCAGAAAATTCCTGCCGTCGTCGCTTCCCAGCGGTGCCGCGGCGCGCAGTGAAGCCCAATAGCCGGCCGTCTGCCAGTTGGTGCCGTAGGCGTCCACGCCTAAAGGCACCGTACTGGTGTTGGTGGCGTTGCAATACGCCACCCAGGCGGCCGCTTCCTGCGGTGTGCCGGTGCCATAGTTGACCGTGATAATCGCCTGCGCGTTGACGCTCGCGTTCGTGATGACGTGGATGAAATTGGCAAAACTCGTGACCCACGACCAATTGTTGGTTACGTCCTCTCGATTGAAAACCCAATGGTAATCATCCGAAAGCGATCCGCCTGGGAGACGAATGATGCGCGTGCCCAGCTGGTTGAGCAGCGAGACCGTCGTGGGCGTGTCGTAAAAACTGTCCCAGAGGGCGCCGTTCAGTCCGAACCAGCGTGCATCCGCGGTGCGGATGGGCTGGCCGGCGTTAATGGCAAAGTGAACCACAGTCGGCGGCGGAACAATGGCGTTGAGCTGGACGTCGTCCACATAGAAAGCAGGTTCCGTTGAACCCACATGGTCCTGTATGGCGAAACCGCTGAAGTTGTTGGTGTTGGCCACACCCAAGGCCGACAACGGAATCGTGTATTGTTGCCATGCGCCAGCCGGCGGTGAAGTCAAAACGGGCCGGGGACCTTGCGTAACTCCGCCCAGATTGCCGTACATTTGGAGTTGTTGTCCGCCAATCGTACCGCCATTGAGCCAAAAGCTGATGCTGGCAAAGCCAGTGGTCGTCATGCTGGAATGGTTCAATGCGAGGCCTCCCCAGGCGTTGGTTATGGTAACGCTGATGGAACGGGTGCCGGAATGAACCGGT
>JBGPDH010000139.1:0-9620 GCA_041482195.1 Verrucomicrobiia bacterium | reverse complement strand
GCGGGGTTCCGCTGGCCGAAGATATACGCCGAATTGAAGCCGTGCTGGAAGTGGTGGGCGAGGGTAAATATCTGGCCGTGGACGCCAATGGGCGCTTCGACCTCAACACGGCGATTGCTTACGGCGAGGCGATGAAACCATACGGCTTGTTCTGGTATGAAGAGGCGGGCGACCCGCTCGATTACGCCCTGCAGGCCGAGCTCGGCAAACATTACCCATTGCCGATGGCGACCGGTGAAAATCTTTTTTCCCATCAGGACGCTCGCAACCTGCTCCGCTACGGCGGCATGCATCCCGAACGTGACTGGCTGCAATTCGACTGCGCACTCGCGTACGGCCTGGTTGAATATCTGCGCACTTTGGACGTGCTGCAACAACAGGGCTGGTCCACGCGGCGGGTCGTGCCGCATGGTGGCCACCAAATGTCGCTCAACCTCGCCGCCGGATTGCATCTGGGCGGCAATGAATCTTACCCGGGTGTCTTCCAGCCGTTCGGCGGTTTCGCGGATGGCATCGCGGTGGAAAAGGGATATGTCGGCCTGCCGGACGTTCCCGGCATTGGATTTGAAACCAAAGCCGACTTATACGCTCTGATGAAATCCCTCAGTGGTTAGACCCAATCCACCCATTCCTGGACAAAGTGAAAAGCCGGATATCAGCCTTGTTCCGTCACCTCTATTTTCAGGTGATAGTGGGTGCCTTGCTCGGCGTCGTCATCGGTTATTGGCATCCCGCTCTTGGCGAATCGCTCAAACCGCTCGGCGACGGTTTCATCAAACTGATCAAGATGCTGCTCGCGCCGATCATCTTCGGGACGATCGTCGTCGGTATTGCCCGGATGGGCAGCCTGAAAGAAGTCGGCCGGGTCGGCGTCAAGGCGCTGATTTATTTTGAAATTGTTTCAACGCTGGCGCTCGCCATCGGGCTGGTGGTGGTGAATGTGCTGAAACCCGGCGCCGGAATGAACATGGACCCCGCCTTGCTGGACACCACGTCGGTTGCCACCTACACCACAGCAGCCCAACAGCAGGGCGTCGTCAACTTCGTGATGAACATCATTCCGACCAGCGTCGTGGACGCCTTTGTGCATGGCAACATGCTGCAAATTATCCTGTTTTCCGTGCTGTTCGGCCTGGCCCTGGCGCAGCTTCCCGACCGTGGAAAGGTGATTGTGGATGTGATTGATTCTGTCCTGCAAGGGTTGTTCGGCATCGTGCGTTTCGTCATGTATCTGGCGCCACTGGCCGCGTTGGGGGCCATGGCCTTCACTATCGGGAAATACGGCGTCGGCACTTTGGGTTCGTTCGGCAAGCTGATCGGCAGTGTTTATCTCACCAGCGCGATATTTATCTTTCTGGTCCTTGGCAGCATCTGCCAATTCGCCCGCATTCCGCTCTGGAAATTTCTGAACTACATCAAGGACGAAATCCTGATCACGTTTGCGACGGCCTCGACCGAGGCCGTGCTGCCACAGATGATGGTTAAATTGGAGCGGCTTGGCTGTCCCAAGCCGGTCGTGGGCATGGTGTTGCCCGCCGGTTACACGTTTAACGCCGATGGCACGGCCATCTACCTGACGATGGGGGCGATGTTTGTCGCGCAGGCTACAAACACGCCGTTGACCTTGGGCGAGCAATTAACGGTCCTGGCCGTCTGCTTGTTCACGTCCAAAGGCTCGGCCGGAGTGGCCGGCGCCGGGTTTATCGCGCTGGCCGCCACCCTGGCGTCCATGAACAAGATTCCCGTCGCCGGTCTGGTTTTGCTCGTGGGCATTGACCGGTTCGTCAATTCCGCCCGGGCGGTGACGAACCTCATCGGCAACGGGATTGCGACCATTGTCATCGCCCGTTGGGAAAAGGCGTTTAATAAACAACAGGCCGACGCGGTGCTCAAAGGCGAAACGAATGTTTAACCGGCTTTCTTAACTGGCGGTAAGCGCGGATTTCAAAGCCCGTCAGGAGCGCATCATCAGATGAATTAAGTAACAGCGGACGTCAGTACGCTCACAACCTTTTGAACGGAATTGCGGCCGACTCACGTTGGCTGCTACGATGATGGCGGAATTTATGAATCCGGAAACCTGGGCCGCAGTGGACCGTTACCTTAACGATTTGCTCGAACCGCCTGATCCTGTTCTGGACGCGGCACTCACTGCGAGTATTGCCGCCGGTCTGCCATCCATCCAGGTTACGGCGAGCCAGGGCAAACTGTTGCAGTTATTGGCGCGGAGCCAACAGGCACGGAACATTCTCGAAATCGGAACGCTCGGCGGCTACAGCACCATTTGGTTGGCTCGTGCTTTGCCTGCAGGTGGACGGCTAATCACGCTGGAATATGACCCAAAACACGCCGAGGTCGCCCGTGCCAATCTGGCTCGTGCTGGTCTGACCAATATCGCGGAGCTGCGCGTGGGCCGGGCGCTGGACACGCTGCCGCAACTTGCTGCCGAAAACCGCGGCCCGTTTGACCTGATTTTCATCGACGCCGACAAGCCCAGCACCGCCGATTACTTTGCGTGGGCGCTCAAACTGTCACGACCCGGCAGTCTCATCATCGTGGACAACGTTATCCGCAAAGGCGCAATCATTGACGCGGCCAGCGACGATCCGAATGTTCAGGGGATGCGCCGTTTCTTTGAAGCGCTGGCCGTTGAAAAACGCGTCAGCGCCACCATCCTCCAAACCGTCGGTAGTAAAGGTTATGACGGTTTGGCTGTGGCCCTGGTAATGAAATAGCAATACGACTGCATTGCCACCTGTCCTTGATCCTTCGCCCTGGCTTGTTAGAATCAGTTCATGTCTCGCCCGCGCGTCGTGTTCGTGTGCGTTGTTCTCACGCTGGTCACGGTGCTGGTTTATCTGCCCGTGCGGCATCATGCCTTTGTTAATTACGATGACCCGGATTACATATCGCAAAATCCCGTGGTCCAAGCCGGGCTGACGTGGATGGGGATCAAATGGGCATTTACGACGATGGCTTCAGCTAATTGGCACCCGCTCACCTGGTTGTCTCTCATGCTGGATTGCCAGTTGTTCGGTCTGAATGCCGGGTGGCATCATCTCATGAGCCTGTGTTTTCATGCGGTAAATGCCGCCCTGTTGTTTGTGTTGTTCGCGCGCTTGACGGGTGCCTTCTGGGAAAGCGCGTTTATCGCCGCCTTGTTTGCCTGGCATCCGTTGCGGGTGGAATCCGTGGCCTGGGTGTCGGAGCGCAAGGATGTGCTTTCGGCGTTTTTCGGGTTGCTGACGCTGTTGGCCTACGTCGTTTATGCCCAAGGACAATCGCTCGTCCTAAGTCGAAAGTTGAACGGGAAGCAGGCGGTTCAGAGGCCAGTCTCCCGGCGTTCGTCCAGCAACTATCTACTGGCGTTGTTATTCTTTGTGTTGGGTTTGATTGCCAAACCAATGTTGGTGACGTTGCCGTTCGTGTTTCTATTGCTGGATTACTGGCCGCTGCAAAGGGCGCCCAACTTTGAACTGCGTTTGTCGCATTGGTGGCGGTTGATCAGAGAGAAGTGGCCATTCTTTGCACTGGCAGCGGCCTCTTGCGTTGTGACGTATGTTGCACAACAACACGGTGGAGCCGCGGCGGGACTGGAAAAATATCCCCTCTCGGCACGTTTCGAAAACGCGGCGGTGGCGTATGCAAAATACCTCCTTCTCAGCGTTTGCCCCGCTGGTTTGGCAGTGGTTTATCCGTTACCTAGAGAAATTCCGTGGACGCTGGTAATAGGGGCTATCCTTGGATTGGCAGTGATTACGGGATTGGTCTGGCGGGCAAGAGCATCCAATCCTTATTTGTCGGTAGGCTGGCTGTGGTATTTGGGAATGCTGGTTCCGGTGATTGGTGTGGTGCAAGTGGGGACTCAAGCCATGGCCGACCGTTATACTTACCTGCCACAGATAGGAATATTCATAGGAGCGGTATTTGGGCTGGGCGCGTTGGCCGGGAAATTGCGGCCGGCACCGGTGGTAATCATTCTGATTGCAGTTTTTGTTCTGGCAGGATGTTTGTTTGCGACTGCACGACAACTCCGGTACTGGCAGAACAGCGAAACTCTATTTGAACACGCCCTGGCAGTTACAACCGATAATTTCATTGCCGAGAACAATCTGGGCGGCGCTTTGAATGATGCGGGTCAGCCCCGAGAAGCCATGGAACATATCCGGGAGTCGTTGCGGCTTAACCCGGATGATGCCTCGGCCCATGATAACCTGGGCCTCGCCCTGGCAATGACGGGACAGTTACAGGAGGCAATCGATGAATACCAGGAAGCATTGAGGCTTCAACCTGACTCCACCAAAGCCCGAGACAACCTGGGCAACGCCTTGCTTCAAACCGGCCATCCCCAAGAGGCCATCAAAGCTTATCAAGAAGTGTTGCGGCTTAACCCAAATGATGCCTCGGCCTATCATAACCTGGGGGTTGTCTTTCTCCAGACCGATCATCCCCAGGAAGCCATAGATTATTTTCGTGAAGCATTGCGACTTCAACCCGATGATGCCATGACCTACAGCAGTTTGGGTGTCGCCCTGGCTCAAACAGGTCAACTACAAGAAGCTATCAAGCAGTACCAGAGGGCACTGCAACTCCAACCCGACTTGCCCCAGGCCAATTGCAACCTGGGTATCACATTAACGGAAGCCGGCCGACCAACAGAGGCCATCCCTTATCTCGAGCGCGCGCTGCAATCGCAGCCACAATTTCTCCAGGCGCACTACGGCTTGGGCCGGGCGTTTCTCCGAAACGGGCAGGTCGAGGAGGCCATCAGGCAGTTTCAAATAACTCTACAACTGCGACCTGATTTTACCGCTGCGCGCGACAGTCTTGGTGAAGCGCTCTTAAAGTTGACGAATGCACCATCTGGCCCGGACAAGTAGAATGCTATCCTGGAGTCAGTCAAAGCAGGGCAGGGAAATTTCCTTTTCTTTAACTCCACGGCGATTATGGTGCCGGTGTGGATCTGAGCAAGACCATGAATTGTCCCGCCTGCGGCTCCATTGTTGCCGTGACCGATCAATTCTGCCCAAAGTGCTTTGCCCGTCTCGAACCGCCCAGCCTGTGGCGGAAGCTTCTGTCATGGTTTCGACTTCAAGTGCGGGTGCAGGTGCCGGGCCTGCCTCGACGGCCATTGGTTACCTTCAAGAAGACCGTTGACATCCGGGCGACAGACAAGGACGGCGTGAAACATGAATTTCATTCCCTGGACGAGGCCCCACCCGAATTGCGGGCGGAAATTGAGAAGCTGGAGTCAGCAGTATTGGGAGAAATGAATGCCTCCACGTCAGTCACGGAGACTTTACCGGAGGGAAATGCGACAAAATCACATTTCATCGTCAAAAAGAACGTCTCCATGTACAAGATCAGGGACGCTTCAGGCAACGAACGCATTTATCATTCGCTCGAAGAGCTGCCGCCGGAAATCCGTGCCGCATTTGAAAAGGCCCGCGACAAGACGGATGGATAGGCAGGCTCGATACCAGGGACCCTGAGGCAGTTTGCGTGAAAATGTGTTCGTATCCTCCTGGAGGAGAGCGGGAGCGCGCAGAGTTTGAAGGGTGACTGTCTACAAATGCGACTGTTTAATGGCGGACCTTATGCTAATATCGTGGGTGAGAGCATGAATGAACCGACAATATTTGATGACCGCAGGATAGAGTCATGAATCTGAACGAAATCAAGGAATTGCTGGCGGCACGAATCACATTCTTCCTCGAACCTCATCTTCAAAAGCTGCATCACTATTCCATCGAAAGTAGCGGCACTAGAATAAAAGTAGTCGGTGCAACTGATGACACGACATCCAATCAATATGTGCTTACACGCGTTTTTATCAGTGAAGAATCCAGGAGGATGTACATATCCAACACCAATTTCCCTGAATCCATGAGGCATCAAGGTATAGGCCGAAAATTGATTAAGATCATATATAAAGTCGCAACGGAACTGCGATATGAGCTGTTCATCACGCCCATGACGCAAGCTTTCTATGACAGCATGAAACAACGCGGTGCAGTTCAATGTGAAAAGCCGCACCTGCTCAAAATAGTGGACAGCACCATGCTGGACTAACCTGTCAGGGTCGATGCTGATGGCTGTCAAACCCGGATGCGGCACCGGGTGAACGGGAGATATAACCACGCTCACGTGACGATACCTGGCTTTCGACCGCACTGAGCTAAAATTCCGGTTCTTCCCGTTTGAGTCGACTGGCAAGGTGTGCTAATCTCCGCGTGAAGATAAAGTCATTCCTCGTCCAATGAAAGACCCAAACAAAATATCCGAACGTGACGTCACGCCTGAGGCCGTTTATTTCAGTCGGCGCACGCTTATCCGGGCGGGCGTACTCGCGGCCGGCGCGGTAGCCACCGGTGTGGCTTATCGGCATCTGAATCCCGTCGGACAGGGCAAGGTCAATACACCGGTCATCCAGGGACTCGTCAAACCAAAGACCACCGAAGCTGGCAACGGTTTTCGTGTGGATGAACCGGAAACGTCGTTTCAGGATATCACGCACTACAACAATTTCTACGAGTTTTCGACTGACAAAGAAGGCGTGGCGCCGGCGGCAGAAGGTTTTGATACCAAAGGTTGGCAAGTGACGGTGGAAGGTTTGGTCAACAAGCCCAAGGTATTCGACCTCGATGATTTGTTGAAACTCAGTCCGCGGGAAGAGCGAATTTACCGCATGCGCTGCGTGGAGGCATGGTCCATGGTGATTCCCTGGGTCGGTTTTTCGCTGTCCAGACTGTTGAACGTCGTGGAGCCGCTGAGCAGCGCGAAGTACGTTGCGTTTCAAACGTTGCTGGATCCCCGGCGCATGCCTGGGCAGAGGAGCGATGTGCTCGACTGGCCCTACGTGGAAGGTTTGCGGATGGACGAAGCGATGCACCCGCTGGCAATCCTCGCCAGCGGAATTTATGGTCATGAGCTGCCGCCGCCGGATGGCGCGCCAATCCGGCTGGTGGTGCCCTGGAAATACGGTTTCAAAGGCATCAAATCCATCGTTAAAATCAAGCTGGTGGCGGAACAACCGCGTACGACGTGGAGTGCGGATGCTCCGAACGAATACGGCTTTTACGCCAATGTAAATCCGCAGGTGGACCATCCGCGCTGGAGTCAGGCGACCGAACAGCGGATTGGCGAAGCCGGCCGGCGCCCGACCTTGATGTTCAATGGCTATGAGGAACAGGTCGGTCATTTGTACGCCGGAATGGATTTGCGTATGAATTTTTGAATCACAACCGTCGCGCGAAGCACGCGAAGAAGAATTCGAGGAAATCTTTTTACTTCGTCACCTTCGCGGTCTTCGCGCGGGCCAGATCATGAAAGAGAACGACATCCGGTTCATAAAACTGCTGATTCTCGTCAATGGCGCCATACCGCTGGCATTGCTGATCTGGGACCAATCCCATAACCGGCTTGGCGCCAATCCGCAGAATTTCCTCATCCTGACCACCGGGATGATGACGCTGATTTTTTTAATACTGACCATGGCGGTGACGCCGTTGCGCAAAGTCACCGGATGGAATTGGCTGATTCAGTTTCGCCGGATGCTGGGACTTTACGCTTTCTTTTACGGCTGCCTACATTTTCTGTGTTTCTTCAGCCTGGACCGGGCGTTCAGCGTTACCGGCACCTTGACGGAGATGTTGAAACGCAAATATCTGATCCTGGGCAGTACAGCGCTCATCGTGATGATTCCGCTGGCGATCACTTCCACCAACGGCATGATCAAGCGGTTGGGCGGCAAACGCTGGCGGGCACTGCACCGGCTCGCTTACGTGGCGGCCATTTGCGGCGTGATTCATTATTACATGCAGGTAAAAGCAGATACGCGTCAGCCGCTGGTTTTTGCCGCAGTACTGGCGGTTCTGCTTGGATACCGACTCGCGGTTTATTGGCAACAGCGCAAACCGCCTGCGCCGACGCCGGCGGCCAAACCCAAAGTAGCGGCGTGAAACATGCCTTGACCAGGAATCAGCGGCTGTCGTTTACTCATTCCTGATTCCTTGGCCAGCTATGATCTGATGAAACGTTTCAGGAAAGGAAAACCATGCCGGGTGTAATTCGCAGTTCACCTGCCTTTATCACATTGATATTTCTCGCGACTGCGATCACTCACGCGACAAATACAAATTCTCCGCCCGCGCAACTTACAGCACAGGAAGATCATCAGCGGTTGATGGGTTTGTTACACATGACTTCATTTCGCCATCGCACGACCACGAATTATAAAGAATCCAAGGCGAACCCTTATCCGGAGTTGCCTGACCCGCTGATATTGAACAATGGAGAAAAGGTTACAACTCCCGCCATGTGGTGGAATACGCGCCGACCGGAAATTGTCGGGGATTTCGATCGCGAAATTTATGGCCGGACACCCAAAGTGACCCCTGAAGTGACATGGGAAGTTGTCAATGTGACCAACCGCGTCGTCACCAACGAAACCAGCAGCTTTTCGGTCGTCGAAAAGCGATTGCTGGGACACGTGGACAATTCGTCTTATACGAATATCTCAATCAATATCCAATTATCTTTGACGCTCCCCGCGAACGCGGCCGGGCCTTCGCCGGTCATTATGGTTTTGTATCCATTTGCTCCGGGCTTTGGCGGCGGATTCCCCCGGCTCGGTTTGGGTGGAACCAACCGCCCGGCAGGAACGAACGCGCCCTTTCGTCGTGGTGGTTTCAATGTTTTCGGCCTGCAAGCGTGGCAGGCCACGGTGTTAAGCAACGGCTGGGGGTATGCCACGCTCGGTACTTACAGCATTCAGGCGGACGGCGGGGCCGGTTTAACGACCGGCATCATCGGCCTGTGTAACAAGGGCCAGCCGCGAAAGTTGGATGACTGGGGTGTATTGAAGGCGTGGGCCTGGGGCGCCAGCCGTGCGCTGGATTATTTTGAAACGGACAAGGCCGTGGACGCAAAACACGTCGGTCTGGAGGGACATTCGCGTTGGGGCAAGGCCACTGCCGTGGCGATGGCCTACGATCAGCGGTTCGCGATTGCCTACGTCAGTTCGTCCGGCGAAGGCGGCACCAAAATCAATCGTCGCGATTACGGCGAGGTGGTGGAAAACGCCGCCTGGTGGGAAGCGTATCACTGGTATGCGGGCAACTTCGTCAAGTACGGCGGCCCGCTCACGGCTAAAGATCTGCCGGTGGATGGCCACGAATTAATCGCGCTTTGCGCGCCACGCCCGGTATTCATTGGTGCCGGCTCCACGGCCGGCGGTCCGGCCGGCGATGGCTTTGCCGATCCACGCGGTATGTTCATGGCCGCGGTCGATGCCGGCCCGGTGTACCGGCTTCTTGGCAAAAAAGATTTTGGCACGGATGTATTTCCTCCGCCGGAGACTGCATTGATTGACGGTGATTTGGCTTTCCGGGAACACAGCGGTGGGCACACAGACATTCCAAATTGGCCGGCGTTTCTGGAGTTTACCGGGCATTATATCAAAGGGCCGGGACTCAAGCCGATTATGGTAAGCGTTCGGCACTAATTATGGCCGTAGAAGAATGTCGCCGGACGAGACAGGCAAATTTCCTTTTCTTCAAGCGTTTTCCGGTTATCCTAGTCCGCTCGGATTCCCTTCGCAGACAGGGCAGGGGAGCAGG
>JBGPDH010000138.1:0-9621 GCA_041482195.1 Verrucomicrobiia bacterium | reverse complement strand
TCTGCCCGAAGTGCCGGAACAAGATCACCATCGAAGACATTGAGGGAGTTTTCCACGACGAGTTGCACGATTTCTTCGTTTCCCAGGAGAAAATGAAAGCGCATCTTGTGAGCGCAAACCAGAACCTTGCCGACAAGAAGAACCGGCTTGAGGCGCATAACCAGCAGGTTGAGAAAGTCCGCACTGAAATGCGCAAAACCTATCAGCTCTACCAAAAGGACCAAATCACGCCGGAGGGTTTTGGAAAGATTTACCGCCCGCTTGAAGACCAGGAACGCGCCCTGACAGCCGAACTCCCAAAGCTTCAAGCCGAGGTTGACGCCATCGAAATGCGCCAGATTTCCGCCGAGGAAGTGTTTGCGGAGGCGACTGGCCTGCACCGCAAGTGGCCTAAATTCACCCAAGAGGAAAAGCGGAGAATCATTGAAAGCATCGTGGAGAAGATAACCCTTTCAGGGGACACAATTGACATAACCTTCTCGTACATGCCGTCTTCTGAAGAACTCACAAAAAGGCAACGAAACCTGTCGGGTTCATGGCGGCCACCAGCATGAATTGCGACGGAAACGTCATCGTACCCGCGGCACGCGAAATGGTGACGCGCCCTTCCTCCAGCGGCTGGCGCAACGTTTCCAACACGCTGCGTTTAAACTCCGGCAGTTCATCCAGGAACAACACGCCATTGTGCGCGAGTGAAATTTCGCCGGGTGTCGGATTGATATTACCGCCGAGCAGACCGGCGTCACTGGCCGTGTGATGCGGCGCCCGAAAAGGACGCCGGGTTATCAATGCCTGCCCCGGCGACAATAATCCGACGATACTGTGGATTTTTGTGGTTTCGAGTGCTTCATTCAAAGTGAGCGGCGGCAAAATTGTGGGGAGCCGCTTGGCCAGCATGGATTTGCCGGTGCCGGGCGGACCGATGAGCAATGCGTTATGCCCGCCCGCGGCGGCAATTTCCAGCGCGCGCTTTACGTTTTCCTGACCTTTGACTTCGGCAAAGTCCAGATCGTCGTCGAGGGGCTGATCGAACAGGCTGACAACATCCACCCTTGCCGGGGGAACCTTCACGTCGCCTTCCAGAAAATCGGCGGCTTCCCGCAAATTTCGAACCGGAATGACCTGCAATCCCGAAACCACCGCCGCTTCGGCGGCGTTCTCGGCCGGAACGAGCAAACCGACTTTCCCGTCCGCCCGTGCGCGGAGGGCTACCGGCAGGACACCCTTGCACGAGCGCACCGCACCGGTCAGCGCCAGTTCACCCACGATGACAAAGTTGTCCAACTGGTCGGTTTCGATCTGTTCACTGGCGGCCAGCATCCCCAAGGCGATGGGCAAATCAAAACTCGGACCTTCCTTTTTAACATCGGCGGGAGCGAGATTGATCGTCGTGCGGCCCATTGGAAATTTAAAACCGGAATTGGCCAGCGCCGTGATGACCCGGTCGCGGGACTCCTTTACCGCGGCATCGGGCAGGCCGACGATCACAATCTGTGTGTCACCCCAGCCGGCATTGACTTCCACTTCGACCGGATAGGCTTCAATGCCGGTCAGAGCGGAGGAACAAATCCGGGCTAGCATGCCTGGATTATTAGCCTTTGCCGTGAGTTATCGAAAGAAAAATTAATTTTTTAAATATCAGCCCGGCCGGATGTCTTGGCCTCCACCCGAACCCGATCCAGCAGGAAAACCACGGTCAGGAAAACCAGAAAACGCATGACCGAATTCCAGGTGACGATCCCCAAATCCAGAGAACCTTTGAGCTGAATGCTCTGGATGGCAGACCAACAGGTCACGGCGATGGCCGCGGCAAAAATTCCCCAACGACGACCGACAATCAGCGTGAGAATCGCAGAGGGCATCATATAAAAAAGCGCCATCGTCATGTCGGGACCGGTGGAATAATCAATCGCCACCACGCCGCCCAGGATGGCATAGCTCATCAGGATGGTGATGCCATGGGTGGATAATAATTCGCGAGGGGATAACCGTTCCACGGGTTGGTTGACCGAAAGCCATTTTTTAATCTGACGGTAACTGCGCAACCAGGCCAGCGGCAGAAATTCAAAAAGCAGGCGTTTTCCGTCGTCCAGCATGCAAAAAAACGAGCCCGAAACCCTGTAAAAAAGGCGCTCGGCAACGGAAGGTTCACATTCGGTTGACGAATTGATTGGATCTTCGAGCCAATGGCTCTGGAGACGGTTCCAACGCGCGCCAAACCGTCGCAATTTTGTTTCCACTGCCGGTTTGATGTCTTCTCGTTTGCCGCCAAACCGCTGACGCTCGATTTTGCCCTGGCGCAGATGGTTGTGCTGTGGCCCGGGATAAACTGCGGACAGATCGGCGTTGGCCAGATCCAGCATCCGTTCGTCAAATTCAATTCCTAAAAACCGGCAAATATTCCCGCAGGTTTTCCGGGTGTCATCAATCAAACCATTATAACTGACATGACAAATCCGGACCTTTGCGCGACTGAGTTCGGCCGCCTGTTGAAGCATTTGTTCGTGGTAAAAAATAAGCCGGCTCAAAACGCCCCGCCGCCTGAAGTAAGGCTCTATCCGGGCCGCGCGAAGTATACTCCGATAAATTTCGATCGGGTCGCGCCAGAGCAGGATGAAGGAGCAATCCGGATGACGCCGCGCGAGCTGTTTCAATCGCGCACAATAATAAGGGGATTTTTCCCCATAAAGCATGCCGTGCTTGGTTTCTCCGAAAGTGCGATATAAATCCTCGGGGGTACGAGCGTCTTCCATCCCCCGCAAACTGCCGCCAAAAATCAACCGGTGGCGGGAGAGCGCCCCGTTGTAAAATTCCTGGCGTTGCAACCAATCGCGCGAGAAACGCACCCCGGAAAAGGTCTGTGGAAAATCCCAGACATCACATTCATACATCAACGCCATCTGCGGATGCTGATTGAGCATGGCATATAACAGCGAAGTGCCGGACCGATAAACTCCGACCACAAAAACGGGATTTGTAGCAGCCGGGGTCCCCCCGTTAATTTCCTGGCTTCCCGTCTGCATTGAATCAGATGGTAAACTTTTCATTTGCCTGGTGCAATATCAGAATCGCAGCTGAAGTTCATCGTTTGAAAATTTCATCACGCTTTTGGCCCTTTCGCAGGCGTTTGTGTTCTATCAGCATGAGAAATGCCATTGCGGAGCCTCATCCCGGGCCAGCATCAGGCCGTTTAAGGCTTTGAGGGTTGTCTCCAGACAAAGGGACACCTGCTGCTTCGCAAAATTCGCCGGCCGATAGTGCATTTTCTATAAAGCTGTAGCCGCCGATGTCAGGAGGCGGACCCGATTTACCGGCCAAATAATGAATCCGCCTCGTCACCTCGGCGGCTACGATATTACTTGAACCGCTCCAGCCGACGCTCCCTGGCCTCATAATCTCAACGTTTGACTGCGAGCTTCTGCACGTGACGTTCGATACGATCGGCTGCTTCGATAAGCTGATCGTAACCGGTGGCAAAGCAGGCGCGGCAGAAGCCAGCGCCGTTTTCGCCAAAGGCCGTGCCCGGCACCATGGCGACTTTCTCCGCCTGTAACAGGCCGATTGCAAAATCTTTCTCGTTCTGCCCCGTTTTGGAAACGTCGGGAAACGCATAAAACGACCCGCGCGGCAGATGACATTTCAGGCCGATTTCGTTGAACCGTCGCACGATGAAATCCCGTCGCCGCTGATATTGCTCGCGCATCGCCTTCATGCCGTCTTCACCACGCAACAGGGCCTCGATGGCGGCCTCCTGGCTGATGATGGAGGCGCACATCATTGAATACTGATGCACCTTCATCATTGCCTCAATCAACGTCGCCGGCCCGCAGGCGTAACCGATCCGCCAGCCGGTCATCGCAAACGCCTTGGAAAAACCGTGCAGGAAAATTGTCCGCTCCTTCATGCCCGGCAGGCTGGCAATGCTGACGTGTTCACCTTCAAACGTGAGTTCGGAATAAATCTCGTCGCTCAGGACGAGCAAGTCCTTCTCAACGCAGAATTTCGCGATCGCCTCGACTTGCCTCCGGTCGCAGGTGCCGCCGGTGGGATTGCAGGGCAGATTCAACATCAACAGCTTGCAGCCCGGCTGCCACGCGGCCACCAGCGCCTCGGCGGTCAGGGCAAAATTGTCCTTCGCATAAGTCGGCACCGGCACTGCCACGCCATGCGTCAGCGTGATGCTCGGATGATAACTCACATAACACGGTTGGTGGAACATCACCTTGTCTCCCGGATTGACTAAAGCGCGGAACGCGATGTCGAGCGCCTCGGAAACACCGACGGTGACCAGGATTTCGTCTTCGGGCCGGTAACTGACGCCGAAGTTTTTTTCAACGTACCGGTTGATGGCCCGGCGCAGTTCCAGAAGACCCAGGTTCGAGGTGTAATGGGTCTTGCCCTTTTCGAGCGCGTAAATGGCCGCCTCCCGGATATGCCAGGGCGTGTCAAAATCCGGCTCGCCAATGCCCAGCGATATTACGTCCTGCATCTTCGACACCACTTCAAAGAAGTCGCGAATGCCGGAACGGGGCAGGTTCACAACGTGGCGGGCGATGAAACGCGTGGTGTCCATGGGAAATTCAGAATTCAGAGTCCGGAATTCAGAACTGGCTTAGGGTGTGACCTTCAGCCGGTTGCTTTCTTCGACTTTCACATCCAGCAGGAACCCTTGTTCCTTGTAGGTACGCAACAGGAAATGCGTGGCCGTGGACAATACGCCTTCCAACGTGGACAGTTTTTCCGAAACGAACCCGGCCACCTTTTGCAGGCTGGACCCGTTGACAAACACCAGCAGGTCATAGCCGCCGGACATGAGATAACACGATTCGACTTCGTCGAACCGGCTGATGCGCTCAGCGAGCCGGTTGAAACCGCCGCCGCGCTCGGGCGTGATCTTCACTTCGATGACGGCGCGCACGACGCCGGCGTCTTCCTGCACCAGGTTCAACACCGGCCGCCAGCCCAGCAGCAGCCGGTCTTTTTTGAGTTGATCCAACTGGCGGTTGACCTCAGCCTCCGGGAGGTTGAGCACCTGCGCCATCTGCGCCGTGCTCAAGCCGCCGCCTTCGAGCAAAAGTTTGATTAACGGATTCATCGGAGCATCAGTTTCGCAAAAATCCAGCGTAAATCCATAAATATTTCTGGGGGTTATTGCGGCGCAGAACTCCGCAGCTGCCGCGCGCTGGATTTGAATTGAATCGTCGCCCCGCTTCTGTTTCGCTGTCATGTCGGGCAATCGGATGAAATGAGTTCACGCCCTCAAAATGAAAAGAAATTTGGAAGTTGGGAGGAATTGCCCGGCGGCGGACGGCGTTATCATTTGGACTTGACCGGACGATTCGGCTGGCGGGCGCGTTATTTGAAGGAATCGGATGCCGATGAAACTACGGTGCGTTTCTGGCAGGAGATTTACGATGACACCGGCAAGCTGGTGGAAATTCACGAGAAATTCCCGGTGGATAAAGGTCATCAAAAGGTGTAGGATGAAGCCATGACGATCACCAAACAAACCGTCGCCGACAAAATCGCCGCGTATCTTCATCACGAGATTACGCCGGCGCAGTTGGTGGATTGGGCGGAACGCGCCTTGATGGACGGCGAGTTTGCCGAGTCTGATGCCGGGACGATTTCAGCCGTCGTCGCCCGGCTCGGCGTGGCGGACGTGCGCGCCTTTGGTCTCGCCTGGGAGGATTGCGAGGCGCTGCTCCGCCAACTCGGTTTTTCCCCGCGCGTGGAAGTGGTCGCCGGGTAATTGCGCGGATTGACACGAATTCCCAGGCCCGTCACCGTAGGAGCCGACGTGAGGAGGCTCATTCTGTTCAAGGAGCTTGATTCGGAAAATTTGAGACTCGTTACCTCGTCTCCTACGAAAATATAATTTTGGATTCTGGTAGTTGCCGGCCGACTCTGATTTAATCTTCCGTATTCAAAAAATCTTGATTTACGCAGTGGAAATGATACGTGGTCTCAATCCAGAATGCCGGTTTTGGTTCGGCTGGCTGGTTTTTAACCGATGACGACTAAACGAATCTTGATTTTGCTTTTGGCCTGCGCCATGGCCTCCGTCGGCGCAGCGAATCCCACGCTCACCATCGAAGCCGGAAACCCGGTCGCCAAAGTCAGTCCCCTGCTTTATGGGCTGATGACCGAGGAGATTAATCACAGCTACGATGGCGGGCTCTATGCCGAACTGGTTCGGAACCGGGCTTTTCTGGACAGCCCGAGCACACCCGCGCACTGGTCTGCCGTTCAGGACCAGAGTTCTGCCGCAACCATCAGCCTTGATCCATCCCAGCCGCTCAACACCAACATGCCGGTCAGCCTGCGTGTCGAAGTGAGCAAAGCCTCCAAACGTCATCCCGCCGGCGTCGCCAACGAGGGTTATTGGGGCATACCCGTCCTCCCCAAGGCCACCTACCATGCATCGTTTTACGCAAAGGCCGCGCCCGGTTTTTCGGGATCGATCATCGTTTCCATCGAAGCTGATGATGGTAGCAAAGTTTATGCAAAAGGCGAGGTGTCCGGACTGACCCAGGACTGGAAGCCATATGAGGTTACGCTGGAAACCGGCAAGGTGAAACCGACGACCAAAGCGCGTTTCGTCCTCGCGCTGGACCATCCCGGCACCGTTTGGGTTGATCTCGTTTCCCTGTTTCCACCAACGTGGAATGACCAGCCAAACGGTTTTCGCAAGGATTTGATGCAAATGTTGGTGGATTTAAAACCCCAGTTTCTGCGGTTTCCCGGCGGAAATTATCTGGAAGGTGACACCATTGCCACCCGTTTTGACTGGAAGAAAACCATCGGCCCGCTCAGTGAGCGGCCCGGCCACCGCTGCCCGTGGGGATACCGCTCCACCGACGGCATGGGACTCCTGGAATTTCTCCAGTGGTGCGAAGACATGGGCGCCGAGCCGGTGCTGGCGGTCTATGCCGGATATTCGCTTGGCGGTAAGCATGTCAATCCGGGTACCGATCTGGAACCGTATGTGCAGGATGCGCTGGACGAGATTGAATACGTCACCGGCCCGGTAACCACCCAATGGGGGGCTGAACGTGCGAAAGATGGTCATCCGGCACCGTTTCCCCTGCACTACGTTGAGATCGGCAACGAGGACTGGTTTGACAAATCTCTCTCGTACGACGAGCGCTTCGCGCAATTTTTCGACGCCATCAAGACGAATTATCCCCAGCTTAAATGCATCTCCACCGTCGGCACTGAACAACCGGAAAAGCTGCGGGTGCATGGTCGCCAGCCCGATATGCTGGATGAGCATTACTACCGTTCGGCCCAGACTTTCCTGAAGGATTCGGCGCATTTTGATAAGTATGACCGCAAAGGCCCGGAAATCTTCGTCGGAGAATGGGCCGCTTACGACACGTCCTTCCCGCCCTGGAACGGGCGTTCAGCGAAGGAACCGCCCACCGCCAACATGACGGCCGCGCTGGGCGACGCCGCCTGGATGACGGCGATGGAACGGAATTCAGACCTTGTGAAAATGCAATGCTATGCGCCATTGTTCGTGAGAGTGGATCCGGGTGCGAGACAATGGCGGCCCGACCTCATCGGTTTCGATTCGCTCACCAGTTACGGCTCGCCCAGCTATTACGCCTTCAAGATGTTCAGCCGGAATGTCGGCGACGAGATTCTCAAAGCGTCGTTGGACGATGCCGCGCTTCACTATTCGGTGACGAAGGACAGCAAGAGCGGGGTAATCCTGATTAAACTGGTGAATCCCCAACCGACGCCCCAACCGCTTCATCTGAATATCCAGGGTGTGACTACCCTTAAACCCACGGGCACGGCCACCACGCTGGCTGCGGCACTGGACGCAAACAACTCGCTTGATAAGCCAACGAATGTCGCCCCGGTCACCGCCGAAGTTTCAGGCATCAAACCCGAATTCGATTACACGCTTCCGGCGAGTTCTGTGACCGTGCTCCAGCTAAACACCCGTTAGCACCGGCACCGGTTCGAACCACCGTGACATTGCTCAACGGAGCCAATCGCTCACGCGTCAGCGGTAGCGCGTCTTGGGATTTTCAATCGCCCGCAATGTCGCCGTGGTGGCCATAGGAAAGAAAATCTAGTTTCCACTTTTGGGGATGGAAAAGGATGAAAAGAAAACTTTGAAATCATCCGGGTGCGGATTTCTTGTCAGAAAAATGATTATAATCTGATAAAGCCGGTGATTGACCAGAATAAGTCTGACCTTTCCAGAAAAATTGGCCTTACCGCCAGCGACGAATTCGAATTCACGCCCTGGAAAATCCCCGAATTTTATATCCCGTTGGCTTACTATTTTGCCGTACGCTGCGGCCACAGCAGCTTGACTCAAATCAAATTGTTTTTGGGGGCCTAATCGTTCGATATTTATTTGCAGAGCCTTGGGGTAATCTGCGTAATTTACTGCGTATTCCGTCTGCCTGTCGGCCCAGACGAAGAAGCAAGGCTGGGTAATGCTATAGTTCGTAGAAACGTTGATAACTACGTTGGTCATTTCCGGCCTGCCAGGGAACCGGATGGAAAACCTTCCTTCATCTGAAGTAAACCGCTTCCATTGACCGGCTGGTACAACAGAAGGATATACAGCTGGATGACTTCTTATCCATTCGTGTCCAAGCAAAGGAGTGAAAGCAAGAACACCTAGGAAGACTATTCCAATTAGCGCGACGATTTTGAGCTTCTTCAATTCCTGCGCCATAGGAGGCTGTGCTTGCTGCTTTCTGCAATGGCGCCGATGTCCTGTAACTAAAAAGGCCACTCCCACTACCCAGCAAGCCGCAATTCGGGTATAAAATGCAACTGGTGAGTCGAAGTGCCAGCCTCTTATGTGCGTCTCCACGATCGAAGCAGTGCCAACGAAAGCCCCTCCGACCAAAAAGGTTCCAACAGCAAACCAAAGACCACCTCGATATCGGATCCATGTCGCAACACAAATGAGGACGCCCCAAATTATGCCCATAACATGAAACACATACTCGGCCACCTTTACGGTTGAAGCCGCTGCCATCTCATTGTCTCTGCCTAAACCGACCGCGCCCCAAATAATGGCCAAAATACCAATACAGTATGCTATCAATGGCGTTAGCCAAGGCAACTCGACTCGCTTTGTCCAGAACGATGGCATGTAGGTGCGGCCTAAGTATCCCAACCGCGGCCACTGGCGGCTGACTCCTGACTGAAATCTGGACTCTCAAATTGCATCACTCAATCCAAGACTCAGAGGCAGTGGCCGTTATAAGCGCGATGTTAGAAAACTTCAATTCACCAGCCGATACCAGTTATTGCGCTGACGCGGTTCGTAGCCGAGGTCGCGAATCAATCGTTGCATATCGGCAACGGTCATCCGGAAGGTGGTGCCCGCCTGGCTTACGACGTTTTCCTCGATCATGATGCTGCCGAGGTCATTCGCGCCGTACTTCAACGCCACTTGACCGATTTCCTGGCCCTGCGTAACCCAGGAACTTTGGACGTTGGTGAAGTTGTCGAGGTAAATCCGGCCCAGCGCCTGTGTTCGTAAATATTCATGGGCGCCGACGGTCGGCGCTTTCAACTTCGTGTGCTCGGCCTGAAACGTCCAGCAGATGAACGCCGTAAAGTGGCCGGGTAGCACAGGCG
>JBGPDH010000137.1:0-9632 GCA_041482195.1 Verrucomicrobiia bacterium | reverse complement strand
GTCAAGGCGAACCTGCGACTGGTGGTCAAAAAGATCAACGAGTGCCTGCTCTCCACGCTCGCGGCCTGCGGCGACGTGAATCGCAACGTCCTCGCGCCGCCCACGCCCGCCTACACCCGGGCGCGCGATGAGGTCTATCGCGATTGCGTGCGGGTGGCCGACGCGCTTAAGCCGCAGACCCGCGCTTATTACGCCATCTGGATTGACGGCTATCAGCTCAAAATTGACGATCCGTTCAACCAGGCGTTCACTGACCCGCTTTACGGCAAAACTTATTTGCCGCGCAAGTTCAAAACCGCCTTCGTCATCCCGCCGGTGAACGACCTCGACATTTACACCAACGACCAGGGTTTCATCGCGGTCGTGGAGAACGAAAAACTCGTCGGTTACAACCTCGTGGTGGGCGGCGGCATGGGTCGCACGCACGGAAACAAGGAAACTTATCCGCGCCTGGCGAGCGAACTCGGATTTATCACGCCGGACAAGTTGATGGAGGTCGCCAAAGCCGTGCTGACGATTCATCGCGATTTCGGCGATCGCACTGATCGCAAGCACGCGCGCTTTAAATATGTCGTCGAGGAGCGCGGCGTGGAGTGGACGCGCGCCGAAGTTGAGAAACGCGCCGGCATTCGATTTGCGCCGATACGCCCTTACAAGTTCACGACGACGGCCGATTTGCTCGGCTGGCACAAATCCGTGGACGGGAAGAACTTCTTCGCGTTGTACGTCGAAACCGGCCGCGTGAAAGGCGAGAAGAAAACCGCGCTGCGCGAAATCGCGGAGAAATTTCCGCAGATCAGATACCACCTGACCACGAATCAGAACGTGATTCTCGCCAACGTGAACGAAGCGGACAAAGCCGGCATCAATTCGATCTTTGCTGCGCACAAAATTCCGGTTGAAAATCAGGCGAGCATCCTGCACGCCGCCGCGATGGCCTGCCCCGCCCTGCCCACCTGCGGCCTCGCTCTCGCCGAAAGCGAACGGATGTTGCCCGGACTTGTTGATCGCATCGAAAAGCTTTGCGGCGATCTGGGACTGGGCGACGAGGAAATCATCATTCGCTCGACCGGTTGCCCGAACGGCTGCGCCCGGCCTTACATGGCGGAAATCGCATTCGTCGGCAAAGCGCCGGGGCGTTATCAGCTCTGGCTTGGTGGCAATGTCGCCGGCACGCGTCTCAACCGCGTGTGGAAGGAAACGGTCAAGGACCCGGAGATTGAAAACGAATTGCGGCCGGTGCTGGCGCGATTCGCCAAGGAACGCAGCAACGGCGAGCGTTTTGGTGATTGGTGCGACCGCGCTTTGTGGGAAGTCGAACCGACCCCGGTCGCGGTCGGTTGAGTCGGCATTCAAATTCCAATCCAATGACTGCCGAACAAATTGTCAAAACCAATACCGAACTGCGCAACCAGGCGCCGCTCGAAATTGTCCGCTGGGCGATTGCCCAGGCGAAAGGTCGCGCGATGGTGTCCACGAATTTTCGGCCTTACGAAGCGGTGATATTGCATTTGTGTGTTCAAGTGCAGCCGGACCTCCCGGTGTTGTGGGTGGACCATGGCTACAACCGCCCGGCGACCTATAAACACGCCGAGGAATTGAAAAACCTCCTCAAACTGAACCTGAAACCGTATCTGCCAAAGATTTCCGCCGCGCATCACGACGCCGTGTTCGGCGACATTCCGTCCACGGACGACGAGACCGCTTTGAAACAATTCAGCGCGTTGATGAAACTGGAGCCGTTTCAACGGGGCATGAAGGAACTGGCGCCGACGGTCTGGCTCACCGCCTTGCGCCAGGTGCAGAACCCGAATCGCGCCGGGCTCGACATCGTTTCCGAGGACAAAAATTTCGGCGCGCTCAAGGTCAGCCCGGTTTTTTACTGGACGGACGCTCAGATGGAAAATTATCTGAAACAACACCGCCTCCCGAACGAGTGGGATTATTTTGACCCGGCGAAGGCCGACGACAAGCGTGAGTGCGGCCTGCATGCCACCTGGGGCTCGCAAGCGCTCGGCTCCGGAATCTAAGATGGGTTCTCGGATCCAGAGTCTGGGTTCCGGGGAAACACTAAACTATGGGTGAACCTTTTGAAAATTCGGCAGCCTGGAAATCAGCACGGGGGCTGACGGATGTAGTTTACTCCCTTTGCCGTCGTGAGCCGTTGGCAAAAGACTATGGACTGCGCGACCAATTACAACGGGCCGCGGTATCCGTAATGAATGACGTCGCTGAAGGCTGGGAAAGTCTACATGTTGCGGAAAAACGCCAAGCGTATAACATCGCCCGGAGATCTTGTGGCGAGGTTCGCTCGATGAGTTACGTTCTGCTCGACAATAAATTTATTAACGCCACCGAGCAGGAGAAGTTTCAATCACAATGTATTCAAACCGGCAAACTGATCAGCGGTCTCATTCGCTCGCTCGACAACCGCAACTGAACCCAAGACCCAGGACGCCGGACGCGAGACCCTTTCGATGAACAGTTACCATCTGGACCATTTGCAGTACCTCGAGACGGAAGCGATTCACATCATCCGTGAAGTCGCCGCGGAGTTTGACCGGCCCTGCCTGATGTTCACCGGTGGCAAAGATTCGATTTGTCTGGTGCGACTGGCGGAAAAGTCATTTCGCCCCTCAAACATTCCCATGCCGTTTCTAAACATTGATACCGGTCATCATTTTCCGGAACTCAATGAATTTCGCGACCGGCGCGCAAAGGAAGTCGGGGTAAAACTGATCATCCGCTACGTCGAAGATGCGATCAAGTCCGGCGCGGCCATTCCCCGACCGGGAGAAATCAGTCGCAATCAGCTTCAAATTCCCACGTTGCTCGCGGCGATTGAAGAATTCCAATTTGACTGCAACATTGGCGGCGGAAGGCGCGATGAAGAAAAGGCGCGCGCCAAGGAACGATTTTTCAGTCCGCGCAATGCGTTTGGCCAATGGGATGAAAAAAACCAGCGGCCGGAAATCTGGAATATTTACAATGCCCGAGTCAATCCAGGCGAAAATATGCGCGTGTTTCCGCTTTCCAACTGGACCGAGATGGATGTGTGGCAATACATCAAACGGGAAAATCTCGAAGTGCCCCGCATTTATTTGAGCCATCAACGCAAGTGCGTCCGTCGCCGTGGTCAATGGCTGCCGGTCACGGATTTGTTGCCGCCCAAACCAAATGAAGAAGTTAAGGAACTTACGGTGCGCGTCCGCACCATCGGCGACATCATCAGCACCGGCATGGTCGAATCGCCGGCAGATTCCGTGGAGGACATTATCGCCGAAATCGCCACCGCGCGCGTGACCGAACGCGGCAGCCGCGCCGATGACCGGGCCAGCGAGGCGGCGATGGAAGATCGGAAGAAGGCGGGGTATTTTTGAAAATTGCGATTGGTAACTGGTTAAATGAGTTAAATTGGCAAAATCAATTCTCGCGCCATCGTGCAACCACCATTTAACAAATTACCCATTTAACTCGTTTAACGAATTCATGCCCCATACCCAACACCCCGTTGAGATTCTGCGTTTGAACACCTGCGGTTCGGTGGACGACGGCAAGTCCACGCTCATCGGCCGGTTGCTTTACGACTCCAAGAACCTGATGGAGGATCAACTGGAAGCGCTCGAACGCAGCGCCGACATCACCGGCGGCGGCCAGATCAATCTGGCCAATCTCACTGACGGCCTGCGCGCCGAGCGCGAACAGGGTATCACGATTGATGTCGCGTATCGTTACTTTGCCACGCCGCGGCGCAAGTTCATCGTCGCGGACACACCCGGCCACGTCCAGTACACGCGTAACATGGTCACCGGCGCCTCCACCGCGAACCTCTCCATCGTGCTCGTGGACGCACGTCAGGGTGTCACCGAACAAACCCGTCGCCACACTTATCTGGCGGCGCTGTTGGGCATCCCCCACCTCGTCATCGCCATCAACAAGATGGATTTGGTGAATTGGAGCGAGGAGCGCTTTTTGGAAATCCGCGATGAGATCGAGGATTTTATTCCGAAACTGGACGTGTTTCGCGACGTGAAATTCATTCCGCTCAGCGCACTCAACGGCGACAATGTCGTCACGTCGTCGAAGCATACGCCGTGGTATCAGGGCCCGGCGTTGCTGGGGCATCTGGAGACCGTCCATATTGCCAGCGATTGGAATCTCAACGCGTTGCGGTTCCCGGTCCAATGGGTGAACCGCCCGAACAATCCCCGCGACGCGCAGCTGCATGATTTCCGCGGATTGAGCGGGCAAATTGTGGGCGGCATCGCCCGCAAAGATCAAACGGTCATTGTGCTGCCGGCCGGTTTGAAAAGCACCCTCAAGGAAATCTGGACTTATGACGGCGTGCTCACGGAAGCGTTTTGCCCGCAGTCAGTGACATTTTGTCTGGCCGATGACATTGATATCAGCCGCGGCGACATGATTGTGGGGCTGGAGAACCTTCCGGGCTGCGGAGCGGATTTACATGCGCGCATCTGCTGGATGCATCAGAAGCCGTTGCAACCCGGCAGGAAATTTTTCTTCAAACACACCACCCAGACGACTCAGGCCGTGATCACCAGCCTGGAGAGCCGCATCAACATGGCCACCTTCGAACCGGAGCCGCAGCCGCCGGCGCTGGCCATGAACGACATCGGTGTTCTGCGCCTGAAAATATCCAAGCCCATCGTCTTCGACGGTTACAGCACCAACCGGTTGACCGGCTCGTTTATCCTGATTGAGCAAGGCACCAATACGACCGTGGCCGCCGGCATGTTGTCACCGCCCACCGAAGCCGTGAAACCGGAATACACCGACTTCGCGATTTGAGTAACAGGGCTGGTGCCGAAAGAGTTGACGCAAAGTCGCATTCGGAGGATGCTCGCAAGGGAATAATGAAGGCAAACTATTGGAATTCGTTTTGGAGTTCGGTTCCGCCGCGCCGACGTAAACTGCTGATTTGGATTCTCGGTTTGTTGTTTTTTTATGCGATTCTGGGTTTCCTGATCCTGCCGCCAATCGTCCGCGCCATCGCCGTCAAGCAGTTATCGCACCAGCTCGACCGCGAGGTTTCGATCGAAAAAGTCCGAATCAATCCGTTCGTGCTTTCGACCACCGTGCGCGGGTTGCTCATCAAGGACAAGGATGGCCAACCGTTCATCTCGTGGGATGAAGTTTACGTGAACTTCCAACTCGTGTCCTTCCTGGGCCATCCGTGGGTCTTCAAGGAAATCAGCGTCGCCAAACCGTTCGCCCGGGTGCAGATCAACAAGGATTACTCGCTGAACTTTTCGGACCTGATCGCCAAATTCTCGACGAATGCCCCTGCCGCGGAACCGCCTGCGCCGTCCAAGCCGCTGGCGTTGCACGTGAATCTGCTTCAAATCACCAATGCCGCGGCGGCGTTGAGCGATTTGACGACCCGCGAGCCGTTCAAACGCACCATCGGTCCCATCAATGTAACGCTGCAAAATTTCCGCACGGATCCCGACAACAAAAATCCCTACTCATTTGCGGGCACCACCGATGCGGGTGAACGGCTGGCGTGGAGCGGATTCTTTTACCTGAGCCCGCTGCGTTCCCAGGGCGAGTTGACTCTGAACAATTTCACCCTTAACAAATATGCGCCGCTCTACCAGGATTTCGTGAATTTCGAAATCCGCAGCGGCACGATCGATGCGCAGACGGATTATCGTTTTGAGTTCAGCGCCAGCAATCACATCGCCGCAGCCACTAACTCCGCCTTTTCTCTGCACAACTTCACACTGGGCAGCCCGGGCGCCAGCAACAACATCGTCGAACTGCGGCAATTCGCGGTAACGGGCGCCAGCCTGGACCTTGAGGCCCGACAGGCCGCACTGGATTCAGTTTCCGCGGACGGCGCGAAACTGTTCCTGGAGCGCAACAAAGACGCTGCCATCAACGTGGTTGAGGCTGCCAAGCCCGTCGCGAATCAGACCAACCCGCCGAGCGCCATTTTACTGTTGTTGCGCTCGGTCACGAACGCCGTCGCCGAGCTGCTCAACAGCACCAACCAGTGGGATGCGGCCATCCGCAATGTGGATTTCACCAATTGCGAGCTGCATCTGGAAGACCTGGTGAATTCGCGCCCGGCCAGACTGGATTTGGACAATGCCATGCTTACCGTCCGAAATATTTCAAACCTGCCGCACACGAACCTGACCGCCGAAATGTCCGTGCGCTGGAACACCAATGGCTCCATCCATTCGGAAATCACTGCCTCTTTTTCGCCGCCCACCGTGGATATGCATCTGGTGTTGTCCAACCTCGACCTCGGCACGCTGGATCCGTGTCTCGAACCCCAGTTGAACCTGTTCATCCTCGGCAGCCGGCTCGGGCTTGACGGCAATATACAATTGCGCACGCCGGAAAACGGGTTGCCGCAAGTCACATTCACGGGGGACGCGCGGCTGGACGATTTTCACACCGTGGATGGAGTCATGGCCCAGGATTTGTTGAAATGGGATTCGTTGCGATTCAACGGGATTGAGGCGAATCTCAGTCCTCAGTCCGTCACCATCAAGGAAATTGTCCTGGATAACGCCTATGCACGCATCGCGATTGAAACCAATCGGACCATCAACCTGTTGACGGCGTTAAGTCCCGCAAAAACGAATGCGCCCATCACAGTCGCCACCACCACCAATACGCCGGTTGCCGCCGCGACCACTAATACGCCCGTTGCCGCCAATACTTCGATCGGCACCAACTCCAACGCAATGGCGTTGCCGAAGATTACCATCGATAACATAGTCATTTCCAATGCCACCCTCGCTTACGTGGACCGTTCGCTCGAACCGAATGTGCATCTGGCCGTCCAACAGGTGGGCGGGACGATTGCCGGGATCTCCTCAGAGCAACTTCAACACGCCGATATCAACCTACACGCGGTTGTGGACGGGGTCGGCCCTGTGGAAATTTCCGGCCTGATCAATCCATTCAGCGGGACGGAAACCAATCATCTGCAGGTTTCCGTGAAGGACGTGGACTTGACGCCGACGAGCCCGTACTCGATGAAATTCGCCGGGTACCGCATCGCCATGGGCAAACTGAACATGGACCTCGAGTACAATCTGGCCGGACCGGAATTGCGGTCGAAAAACGTCATCACCCTCGACCAGTTCACGTTTGGCGAAAAGGTGGAAAGCCCCGACGCGACCAGTCTGCCGGTGCGGCTGGCGATTGGGATTCTCAAGGACCGCGATGGGAAAATTGTGCTGGATGTGCCGGTGGAAGGCAGCCTCGAGGATCCGAAATTCCGCGTTAGCAAGGTGGTCGCCCGCGCCATCGTGGACATTTTGACCAAGGTCGCCACGTCGCCATTCTCGCTGATTGGCGCCGCTTTTGGCGGCGGGAACGAAGACCTGGGCTATGAGGATTTTGAGCCCGGGCGTGCGGAGTTGACGTCTGACGACGACCAGAAACTTGAAACCCTCGTCAAGGCACTTTTCGACCGGCCGGGGTTGAACCTGGAGATTTCGGGTAGCATTGACCCGGTCGCCGACCGCGACGGCCTGCAACGCGTCTTTCTGGAAAAACAGATTCAATTGCGGAAATGGCAGTCGTTGCGCAAATCCCAACAGGCAACCGTCACTCCCGATCAGGTGACTTTGACGCCGGGGGAACGCGAAGATTGGGTGAAGAAACTTTATAAGGAGGCATGGGCCAACCACCAGATCACCCCCGCCATGCTGACCGCGAACACGAATCTTGCCGGTGCCGTGGCCCAACTCAGGTCCAAATCGCCAAAAGTTGAAAAGGGTGCCACCATGCTGGCCAAACGCGAGCCGCCTCCCGCAAAATCGGCTTCCAGCACCGTGGCTGGCACATCCTCACTACTGAGACTCCCACCCGTGGTCGACCCGACGGAGGTGGTATTGCTGGCGTCTATTCCCGTTACGGAAAACGACTTCGAAACCCTTGCCTCGGATCGCGCCAAAGCGGTGCGTGCCTACGTCCTGGCGTCGGGCAAGGTGGAAGCAACGCGGCTGTTTTTGACGGAAAACCAGACCGGCGGCGTGCGCAGTGACGGTAACCGGGTT
Source organism: Verrucomicrobiia bacterium (assembly GCA_041482195.1). GTDB lineage: Bacteria > Verrucomicrobiota > Verrucomicrobiia > Limisphaerales > UBA11358 > UBA11358. Next base: position 1,590 of record JBGPDH010000137.1, on the reverse strand, counting down.
TATTTGCAATTCAGATAAGACAATTTCCGATCAGCCCGACGAGAGGATGGCGCCACCATTTAATAATAATACCGGCCAGAATTTGGTGGCGGGACGGACGTTTCCGGCAGGAAAACCGGCGGTACGGTTCGCGATTGGAAGCCTGCTCCTGATATACTTCACCGGGTTGACGGCTCGTGCCCAATTTGTACCGCCGCCCGCGGCCTTGGAACAATTGGATACGGCTATTGGGCAACGGGTTGAGGCGACCGCGGTATTCGGCACCCAGAGCATTGCCTCCCGGGCCGGTCTCGGTTGGACCTTGGACGACGCGACCGGTTATATTTACAAAATTCCGTGGAAAACTGAACTGACGGACCCGCTACCAACCGGCTACCACAGCCTGCTTTGGGCGCCTGTCTTCGAGGGCGGTATTGGTTACGGCGGGTTTGTGAACAAATTTGATAACAGTGCGCTCGCTGGAAACGAATCCGACTTTGACACGGTAGCGCTGTCGCTGGGTGGAGGTCCCAGAATTTATTTCGGTGACAGCGGCTTCAGCATATTGCCCGCCTTCGATCTGTTGTACGGTTATACTGTTAACCACTTTGATGCGAACACAACCTTGGGCCAGGAAATCGTAACCAACGGACAGTATGTCAACTGGAAGGTCCACACCATTACCCTGGTGCCCTCGTTTGAGCTGCAATTCAAAAAGACCTACGGGCGCTGGCTCCCGAAATTCACCTCGGACTTCGCCTATTTCAACACGCGGCCGATCTACCGTTCGACGGACGCATTGAGTTTTAAAAGCGATTCGATGCTCTGGGCCAACAAGTTTGACCTGGATTATGTCACCTCCTGGAAGGTACTCGAGTGTCCGGTGCATTTCGGCGGTGATATCGGCCGCACTGACCTTTACGAAGGACTGCAAGCGGCGCTGGACACCGACCATTATTACCAGACTGACGCACGCGTGACGCTGGATGTGTTGGGTCGCGTCTGGAAAGTGGATTCCGTCGGCCTGTCCGGCGGTTATTTCTGGTGCAGCGCCTTCAACGGCTATTCGATCGGGATTGAGTGCTCGCTCAAATTTTAAATCGAACGGCGATTCGCGATTTATCCAGCCTGCCCATCATCCGAGCCGCGGCAAGGAATCCCGTCGGCCAGCGCCTCAAAAGCGCCCGGCCAGGGCCAGAACGGCGTGGATAATGGGTCCGCCAAAGAAAATCCAGATGGCCGCCGCCAGCGCAATGTAAGGGCCGTAAGGCATGCGGGATGACCACTCACGCCTTCGCAGCGTGATCAGCGCAACGCCCACCGTGGCACCAATCAACGAGCTGACCATCAGCGAAAACATCACCCCGTGCCAGCCGATGAACGCGCCGATGGCGCCCATGAATTTCACGTCGCCCAGACCCATCGCCTCGCGCGGCAGCACAACCTCCGACGCCAGGGTTTCCATGTGACGCACCTGCTCCGGATCCAGCTCTTCGTCGCTGATTCTTAAAATCTTCGACCGGAGCACCAACTCCACAGGCACGTCCTTGTAACACCGGTCCACCAGTTCCACCGTGCGCGCCTGCAGCATCACCGCATCCGAGTCGCGGT
>JBGPDH010000136.1:0-9660 GCA_041482195.1 Verrucomicrobiia bacterium | reverse complement strand
GGAGATTGGCTGAGATTCATAACGTTCGTGCTGTCTCCCATGCCGGGATGGGAATCGACATTTGTTGAGATAAGATAAGCGGGACCGTTCATGAAGTGAGCGGAGTCTGCCAGGAACATGGACAAGTCACGCCGACTGAGCACGTCGGGCGTAGAGTTGGTTGATCCTGGCACCAGTTGGTCCAGTGGATAATAGGAAACCAAGCCATTGGTCACCTGTTGAAGGGTGACCTGCGCCTGGCTGGTGGTTACGAAGGCGGCCAACGCCGCCAACAAAGCTGCCAGCATGACAGCGAAGGGATGTTTTTGAGTTGGGTGTTTCATGGTATGTGGGTTTTGGGTTTAAGGAAAAGACAGTTCTTCAATTAAATTCAAGGCCGATTTGAAATCAGATTAATAAAACCAATAGTTCGCCTTATCATAATACACGGGTCTCAGCTCGCTTTGCTTGTGACTGGACACGTGCCCGTCGGCGAACCCGTTATTGATCGGGTGAAAGTCGCCGTTCTGGAAGTGGCCGAGATTGGGGGAAAGGTTTTTCATTGGGTCTGACCCTACGCCCGCTGGGGACGGGTTCAAACCGGCACCATTTCCTGATCCGCAAGTGTCACTGATGAACGGCACCTGCCCCACTGCTCGACCGGAAGTCTTGACCGGCCAGCCATAAAAGAGGCAGGTGGGCTGAGCTTTTGCGATAAAAATCGGTGGAAAGCCCATTTTGGTATAATCCGGCGGAAACAGAGTGGCACCAGCTGGCGGCATACCTGTTCCATTCCAGCGAGGCACCCAATAATCGTAGCCTCCTTGCCAACTAATCTCCTGGCTATATGAGCGGCTAAAATACGCGATCACATTTGTAAGATACATGGGGTTATTTCGCGGGTCTGCGTTGGCATAGCCTTGTTTCCTGATCCAACCCGTATAACCGGCGAACGCTTCCGGGCGGACGGGGTCAAACCACATGGGCACAGTCATTTGATACGCCTTCAGTAATGCCGGCAGGTTCGGGCTTATGTCCCAGGCATACGCGCCGCCACCCGCTGGATCGTTATCCGGTAATTTGCAGGGCAGGTAGTCTTTGTTGTCGGACGCGTACAGGTTGGCCACGATTCCCCACTGCCGAAGATCTGAAGTGCATTGGGTAACCTTGGCACGGAACTTGGCGCTGGCCAAGGCCGGCAAAAGCATCGCCGCCAGGATGGCAATGATGGCGATGACCACCAGCAGTTCGATTAAGGTGAAACCGCGTTTGCTGTTAAAGTTGTTATCAGGTTTGGGGCTCATGCAGGAAACATATACCTCCCTCTCGCTTTGGGCAAGCAGGATGGGAACAGGTTTTGACCGATTCATATTAATTGGGTTGATAATCGTATAACATTGCCGGCGTCCTTTGGGAATGGACAATGCTACGATTTCGTTGAATATTTTCAGGGTCTGGGGTTTTGTTGATACGGCACATTTTTTTCAATTGCGTCCTGCCTGGCTGACTGAAACCAAACCTGCACTTTTCCACCCGACTCCAGCATGGATAGAACCTCGCCGGGCTCGGACAGTGCATCCGTTCGACGTCTGCCTGGAAACATTGACCAATCATGGCAGATTCCGCGGCGACCGACTATACGACGAACGTCGTATTCTGTCCGTGAGATTTTTAAATGGCCTGATGAACTTAAAGAGTTCTGGCTGGCCTTTTAACGCAGCAGACCCGGCTTGATCCTCCAGCTCAAACCCTGGCGACACCGTTTCGCGCGAATCTTCGCAACGTCCGCTCCGCGTGGGTACCGCGGGCAATGCTAATCGGGGGGAGCAGAACTGGCGGTGGCTCGTTTGGAAACAGCTTTTCTGTTCCGCCCGAGCCTCCATCAGGAACATCTGCGAGTTGGTTGTCGGACCAGGATGGCCGTCCTTTGAAATCCTCGCTCGGCAGGAACGGAGCGGGACAGGAGGGAGTCCGTCCGCAGGCCCTGATTATTTTTCCCGTCCGCGCGCTTCCGTGACCGGTACTGGCTGGGTGAGATCCGGTTGACGGATTTAAAGATTCGGGAAAAGTAAAAAGGATCATCATATCCCAAAGTGTAGGCGATGGCTTTCACACTCATCTCGGTTTCCTCCAACAAACGGCAGGCGCGTTGCAAACGTAGACGGATGAAGAAATCAATCGGCGTTCTGCCCACATGGCGTTTGAATAAATAAAAAAAATGAGACAGGGAAATGTGAAACTCCGTCGCCAGTGTCGAAACCCGTAACGGTCGGTCCAGGTGTCGCATCATGTAACCGATGCTTTCCTCGATCTTCCGAATTTCTCTGGTTTCACGCGAATTTGTCCGGGAATCAAGGACCCGTATGGCTGACGTTGGTTGTCCGATTTCAATGGTTTTCATCGATGTTAAAACGTTTCAGGGCGGTCACCGGCAATTTGACAGGTTACGCTTATCCGGTTACGGGCACGTCCAAATGTTTTTGCAGGACGAGGGCGATCGCGCCGCGCAAACGGGGTTTTGCTTCCGGGTCGGTTGGGAATATCCGGGTGGTGGCAAGGTTGAAGGAGGCGCGGCGGTGGCCCACTGCCCCTGCTTTCAACCAGCGGTCCGCAAGCAACTGCCCGGTAATTGCCGATACCGTGCTGCGCTGCAATCCGGAGTACCGCATCAAATCCGCCCGGGACACGAGTTGGTGTTCGCGAACCAAATTCAACATGATCCGGCTGTTGATGTCGCGGACCGTTTCACTGGTTGCCACCTGAAAGTTGTGCAGATTAATTTTTCGCACAGAACCCAAAATGTGTATTGATTTTCCGCCAAACATTCCCAATCCACAATCAGCCAAATGTCGTATCCAAACGCGTTAAGGGGCTGAAGCGGGCGGATGCGATTGCAGGGGTATGCGGCTGAGTCGTTTCTTCCGCACGTCAATGCTCCGCCGGGGTCGTTCAGGCCGGAGTGGTTGACAGGCCGGGGTGATCGGACGGCTTGGCGCGAAGGTATCGGGCGGCGGCTTCGGTTCGACAACGCACATGCAACTTCTCGTAGATGTGCATCAGATGCGTACGGACCGTCGCATTGCTGATATGCAGACGGTCGGCAACTTCCTTGTTGGTGAAACCCTCGGCTACCAGGGCGAGAATCTCCAGCTCGCGCGCGGACAGTTGCTCCGTGCCTGCGGGACCGGGGGTGGTCGGCGATTCCAAAAAGGAACGGACCACCATGCGGGCGACTTCGCTGGTCATGGGCGCGCCACCGGCACGTACTTCAGCAATGGCCTCCAGGATTTCTTTTTCGTCGGACCGTTTCAGCACATAACCACACGCGCCCGCTTTGAGCGCCTGAAAGATCATTTTGATATCCTTGTAGACCGTCAGCATGATCACCTGCAGGTCCGGTATCTTCTGCCGGAGTCGCGCGGTGCAGGCGATGCCGGATTCACCCGGGAGATGGATATCCATCAGTACCACATGGGGACTGGCCGCGGGAATTTTGACCAGTGCCTCTTCTGCGGAGGCGCAGGCGCAAACGCAACGATGCCCCGGCGTCCTGCCCAGAAATTCCGTCAGATATTGGCGCAGGGTGGCGTTGTCCTCAACAATGGCGACTTTAGTCATCAATCCCTCACCGGTGCTTCGGGCTGTTTGGGCTAGCATAGCATCGTTTGTTTCAAAAGGAAACGCGGGTGGAGGTCGGCATCAGCTGGAAAGTAAAGCAATCCCCGCCGAATGTAATCAGTCATTTGTCGTATTGCCGTTGCGGGCGACTTCGGCCTTGACCGCGCCATAAATCGGCAGGGGCAGGTGTATTTTAACGGTGGTGCCGCTGCCAACCCCCGACTCCACGATACAACTGCCGCCCAGCTTGTTGAGCCTTCCCGACAGGTTCTCCAAACCATGCCGTCCGGATTCATATTTTGATTCAAATCCTTTTCCATTATCGGCAATGATAATGTCCATGGTGTTATCGACGACCAGCATTTGAAATTCAACCTCGGTTGCGCCCGCGTGCCGCACCACGTTGTTGAGCGCTTCCTTGACCGACAGGAACAATTCATGCCGGATGTGCCCGTCCAGGGTGATCGAGGGAAAGGCCACGGGAACCTTGAATCGGCAGCGGATATTGGTGTGAGCAAAGAATTCATCGGCATACCCACTCAAATAGTCAGCGAGGGATTGCAGTGAGTTCTCGGTCGGATCCACTGCCCAGACGATGACGTCCAAAGAAGCAATGAGGTTCCTGGCCTTGTTGGCGATGGTTTCGAACAGAGGCGGTAAATAGCTGTTGTGCCTCTGGGCGAGCTGACCGGTATGGGCCAGCACCCCGATTTCGGTCAAACTTGAACCCAGGTCGTCATGCAGGTCGCGGGCAATCCGCGAACGTTCCGCTTCAATGGCATGCTGGCGGGCAATGCGTTCGCGTTCGCGGGTTACGTGCTGCAGTTGTTCGGTTCGTTGCTCCACCAGACGTCTCAATTGGGTAATCCACAAAAGACTGAGCACTAAAACCATCAACAGGACACCGACCACGATCAGCAAACGCTGTAATGTCCACCAGGAGGGTTCCGACAACACGGTCATATCGGCCGGCGAATTCAACAACAGGTAGAACGATTCAGCCCCGGTTTCCGCTTGTGAGTCGCGTTCACCTATATACACGCCGCTCAAGGCCAATTGGCTGCCGGCACGCAGTGAGAGGTATCCGCTGCTGCGACTCAACGGAACCCGTGCAAAATACAAATATCTGCCCGACTGCATCTCCAGAACCAATGAGCCCGGTTCGAAATGCCATTCCAATAGTTCGCCTTCCACTCTCACGCGAGTGGAATCAAGTCCCGCACGCGTCAATTCATCTTCCTTCAAAGGCGTTGGCGGTGGTAGCGCGCCGAGGCCAATCCTCCGCAGGATGGCCTCCCGCAGTAAAGGCGTCGGTCCGTTGATGTCGGGATATCCGGTTGCTTCGATGATATCTCCGGCACGCACCTCGGCGGTGTTGGTTTTGGCCAGCAGGATTTGCAGTCCCAGTCCGCGGTCCATCAGGAAAATCCGCTTGGGCTCCACGCGGATGGCTTGTCCCCTGACTTTGACACGTTGAAACGCCGTCGCGTGGGTATCGAACAGGTAAAGTTCACTGGGTGTTTTTGGGGGGGCATCGAAGGGATCGGCGGGTGCCGGTATATCCACGTTGACGGTTGTGTTTCGCATCAGAATCTGGCCCACCTGCACTTCACGTGTGGCGGCATCCCACACGGCGTAAAGCGTGCCCCGTATCCGCACCACCGCATTCTGGAACTGCTTCAAATCAGCCCCATAATAACCTTCCATTTGAACGTCCAGATGGCCTTCGGGTAACAGCAGCGTCATGATATTGGTCTGAATTCCCGTAACCAATCCTCCAAATTCAACCCATTGGGCGTCCATGCCCCCGTTATTCAATTCATTCCATTTGGGCCGTATGGGTCCCGGCATCCGTCCCGGTCCCAGGAAATGCATCTCATCGGCGACCACGATGGGAGCGAAGTCACCCGTAGCCGTGTGACCGGTTACTTCCCATAATTCCCCCAACTCCGGAGCGGCATTCGATATCGAAGCATATTCAATGAAAATCCCGCGTTCATCATCCTGAATCGACAGCCAATGTTGAAGCGGCGGGGAAATGCTGGTGACGACGCCACGAAGCCGTACCGGCAGCCCGCGCTTTAATTCATTCAATTGCAGGCTTTGCACTTGTAACGCGGTGTCGAGTACCGGCGGCAATTTGCTCTTGCCGGGGTTCTGTTCCAGCCTGGTCAATTCCTTGGCGCTCACAGCCACCAGTTGTCCCAAAACCAGCCGGCCGTCGGTGGTGAGAATGCCACTACCGACACCCGTCACCCGCACATACGAGTTGAGGAGTCGGGTTGAATCCAAATTGCTGGAATCGGCCAGTTTCACCCAGATGGAATTTCGCTCCGAATGCAGCTCAAATATCAATCCTTCGCCCAGTTTCGCGACGAAACCAACGCGGCCTTCGACGGTCATCCAGGGCCGTTCCGCCCAGCTGTCCAAATGTTTGTCGATGATGCTCGGACTGGCCGACGGCACATCGGCGGAGCCCAGTTTTGTAAGGGATACCTCCGGATCACCCAGAAACAAAAGACTTCCATCATCAGAATGCAACTGGAAGGAATAGGTGCCGGTAACCGGCGCTTTGAAATAGCCGGCAAAGCGCAGCCCAACCATTTCATCCCGCGTCTTGAATTGCAGATCAAAGTTGGTCGTGACACCGGTTTTTGTCGGTCGGAGCAATTGAAAATTTGGCACATTTTCCCAATAACCTTCACCTTCAGTCTCGTAACTGGTCGCACGCAGGCCGGGTATCAAATTCGTGCCTTGGTCCGGGTCAGGCCGATAAAAAATTGACCGGGAAATGTCCTGCGTCTTGCCGTTTGGCCCGCGGCAGGTCACCTCCAGGATGCTGAAGCGGAGACAATTGAACCAGTCCAGGCGTAACGGTATCAGCCCCGCTTTCAACGTCACGGCGCCGTTCGTCGTCCGTTCGTGAAGTCCGTCATTGTCGACTACGGGCGGAGCGGAAATTTCTATCCCGAAGTCGCGCCTACGTAGCAGGCTATGGTGTCCCTCGATCCGGAGTTTGTCGCCGGGAAGCATCTTTTCTGTCCGGGTGTTCAGCTCCAACACCTCCACGCCGGTAGGATCCTGAACAATCAACACGCCGACCTTTGGCCGGCTGGCCGCGCACACCAGCACGTCCAGACGAACATCCCGGTAAACTCGCGTATTCGTGGAACTGACGGCTTCCGATAGTTGTAAAAGATTGGTAATGACCGCTGGACCCTCCGGCACGGAGAATGTACCCCCGAAGGCATTCGGGGTCGCCTCCAGCTTGCATCCCAGGACGAAACACAGGCAAAATTTTAACCCGCAGACGATTACCCGTCTGGTGAGAGGATGGTGCATTGCTGTAATTCTAAATCACACGCTCAACGGAGCAAACTTTTATCCGAATTTGAGCCACAATTAAAATCCTTTCGGCATAACCGTGGCCATCGCTCTGATTCGAACATCGTTCCATCGCGTTGGTGTTCAAGGCATCGCGAGCAAACAGATGGTTCCCTATTTTTTCTCAATCCCTTGCAGGACTGCGCGCAAGTAACCCAGGGCATAGGCCATGCCCGCGTGCCAGGGCGCGGCACAACTCATTTGCGGAGTGTGGTCGGGTATGATGACGCCATCGAAATTGTTCCGTTTCAGAATGCTCAGAACCCGCAGCACATCCACCTCTCCCTCGTCGATAAACGTCTCTTTATAGAACGGAACCTTGCCGCGAACATTGCGCAGGTGTACGTAGGCCAGCCTCCCCTGACGGCTGTACACATCCACTGCCTCGCACACATCGTCCCGCCCTTGCGGGACCATCTCCGCCAGTGTGCCCACACAAAATTCAAAGGCATTCGCCGGACTGGGATTCAAGTCTGCCACCTTTTGATAGAGTCGGGACTGATAAACCAGCCGCGGTTGACCCCGCATCGTTGGCATCGGCGGATCATCGGGATGCAAGGCGAGCTTTACCCCGGCCTGCTCGGCCACCGGTACAATTTCTCGCAGGAAATTTTCCAACCGCCACCAGAGTTCATCCGGTGTGGCCGAGGCCACGAAACCTTTCGGCGCCTGGGCGTCATAAATCATGTTCCAGACCATGCCGTTGGGCATCGGTTCATCCAGCGGACCTTCCATGCCCACGGACATCGCGCCGCCACGCGCATAGGGACCGGTGGTGCGCCCGCACACTCCGGCGATGCTGAAGTTATAGCCCATAATCGGGATACCCGCCTCGCCCAACCGGCGGATAATCGTCTTCACGTTTTCGAGTTGCTGGTTCTTCCTGGGGCCATCGAGCAATATGTCGTACCAATGGGCCGGATCAAAATTCTCAATCGCCTCCAGTTTCAATCCTTCAGCCTCAACGGCTTTGCGTAAATCGCGCAATTCTTCCGCGCTCCATAATTTGTCCGGGTCGCCGGCCACGCCCCAGCCCCGCTGTGTCCCGGTCGGCTGGTTGTCATCCGGATTGTGGGCGCCACCTTTGAAATAATCCACCAGATGGGCGACGATATGCGTGGCGCCGGCTTGCCGCGCGAATTGGAAATTTTCGCGCGTCAGCATATGCCGGTATAGTCCTAGTCCAAGCTTCATTCAAAAGTTGAAATGGCGGTCAACGGAGGCGAAGCGCAACAAAAAAATGTGCAACGGAAGCCCCTGGCTAACGCGGTTCAAGTAATGTCGTAGCCGCCGGGCACGTAAAACGTGCCAGGGGCTGGCCGCGTTTCACGCGGTGACGAGGCGGATTCATTGTTTGGCCGGTAAATCAGGTCCGCCTCCTGACGTCGGCGGCTACAGCTTTATAGAAAATGTACCAGTCAATCAAGGCAAGGCGGGTTGTTGGGCGGTCGGAAACGGCAACCCGGAACAGGCCGGTTTCGGCGAAATTCAGAGTTTCATCCATTCCCTGGCGAGCTATGCTCCCCACCGCACCATGCATGGATTAAAAGTGAATAAAATTTCGCTGTTGGTTGGATTTTGCCTCCTCCTGTTGGCCCGTCAAGGATTTGCGCTGGGCGGACCGCAATACGTGGAGAACACCGCAGCCCCAGGTGATTTCTGCGTAGTGCAGGGTGACGCAACGGCCTCCGTTTGTGTGGATACCAATGATTTTGCCGGGGTGCTCATCGCCGCCAATAATCTGTGTGCGGATGTCAACCGCGTCACCGGCCATTCACCCGTCACGGTAAACACGGCAGACAACCTCGGAACAAACGCCATCATCATCGGCACCCTCGGCAACAGCCGGGTCATCGACGAACTGGTCCGGGCCGGAAAAATCAATGTCTCTTCCCTCTCCAACCAGTGGGAATCCTACATCACCCAGGTCGTGCCCCATCCCCTGCCCGGCGTGGCCAGCGGCCTGGTCATCGTCGGCAGCGACAAACGCGGAACCATTTATGGCATTTACGATCTGTCCGCGCAGATGGGTGTGTCGCCCTGGTATTTTTGGGCGGACGTGCCGGTCCCGCATCGGGACGCCGTTTTTGTCAAAGCCGGGAAATACTCGCAAGGGCCGCCGGCCGTCAAATATCGCGGGATTTTCCTGAACGACGAAGCGCCGGACCTGACGGGCTGGGTCCACAAACAATTCGGCAACTACAATCATGCTTTCTATACCAATGTCTTTGAACTGTTGCTGCGGCTGAAGGCGAACTACCTCTGGCCGGCGATGTGGAACAATTGTTTCAATGAAGACGACCCGTTGAATCCGCACCTCGCCGACGCCTACGGCATTGTCATGGGCACGTCGCACGTCGAGCCCATGATGCGGGCGGACAAGGAATGGAACCGGCTGGGTTACTCGGCCAAGGAATGGAATTTCCTGACCCACTCGAACGAGCTCATCAAATTCTGGCATGATGGCATCGAACGGAACAAAAATTACGAAAATGTCATAACAATCGCCATGCGCGGCAAGATTGACACGCCGATGTCCGAATCCGCCAATATCGCCCTGCTGGAGGAAATCGTGGCGGCCGAACGGAACCTCATCGCGGACGTTTACCAAACCAACGCCGGCGCCGTGCCGCAGGACTGGGCGCTCTACAAGGAAGTGCAGGAATATTACGAAAAAGG
>JBGPDH010000135.1:0-9688 GCA_041482195.1 Verrucomicrobiia bacterium | reverse complement strand
TTTCACCCGCTGACATGCGTGAGGATGTCTCGCTCGAACAAACCCCATAGGTTTCTGAGCAAAAGGACCGCCGGTTCAGCCGCCAGGGGGCATTGATTACGGCGCTGAATTGGGGAACGGGATTTTTTGCGGCGGGTCTGGTGGTATTTGGCGTTTTGGCGTTCGCGGGCGAAAACAACCACACCCGGTTCCTGCAATCGGTTGGCGTCCTGATCCCCATTAGCCTCGTCGTGGCGGGAATGACTTATCTCAGTTTACCGAGAATCGAGGTAAAATTGGTGCGGGGCCAGGTTGGTGGTAACTGGGTTGAACAGAAGTTACTCCTTCGCATGGTGCTGGATGATTTCGAGCCCAGGAACGCCAAAGAAGCACGCAAGGAACTTCAAAGAATCGTTTCTTCCCCTACCAATGCCACACCGTATTACTCGAAAAGTTGGGATAATCTACTCGTTGGCGGAGAAGTACGGGAAGAAGATTCGCCGGGAAATTATTTGCTGCGTGAAACCAACAACCAGTTGCAATTTGTCACTTTCGATGTCAATGGCCGGGAGGAAGCCAGCGGCACCTGGAACCTGGTCTCGCCACGTTGAAATTGCCCAAAAAGTCTCGACCGGCCGGCGTTCTGCTGGCATCAAATCCGTTTGTGAATCTATACGTCGCACAAAAAGCTGCCGTCAACGCCGCGCGCGCCGCCGGCCGGCTCATGTACACCAATTGGCACCGACCCAAACGCGTCAAGGTGACCGAAGCCCATGACATCAAACTCGAACTCGATGTGCGCTGCCAGAAACTTATCGGGAAAATCCTGCGCGCGGCGTTTCCTCAAATCCCGTTGCTGGGCGAGGAAGGCGATACCGGTGACGTGAACGCCGACTACCGCTGGGTGGTGGACCCGATTGACGGCACGGTGAATTACTTTTTTGGGATGCCGCACGCGGCCGTTTCGATTGCTTTGCAATCGAAAAGTGACAGGTGGCAAGTAGCAGGTGACAAGAAGGGTGTCCTCGCCCGCAATTCCAATCTTGTCACATGTCACCCGTCACATGTCACCCTCTTGGGAGTCATTTACGATCCGTTCACCGATGAATTATGGACGGCACTTCGCCGTGGACCGGCGCGATTGAACGGAAAAATCATCCGCGTCAGCCGGCGTTCGCAGCTGAAAGACGCGGTCATCGCGATCGGGTTTTCCAAAAGTCAGGAAAATCTGGAGAAAAGCCTGCCGCATTTGAACCGGCTGGCGCGGCGGGTCAAAAAAATCCGCATCATGGGCTCGGCGGCACTGGAGCTGGCTTATGTCGCCTCTGGCCGATTGGACGCCTACATCGAACGCACCATCAATTTGTGGGACGTGGCGGCAGGCGCGCTTTTAATCGAATGCGCTGGCGGCGAATTCCATGCCCTGCCCGCACCGGGCGGAAAACTGCGGATGTGCGCCGATAACGGCCGGCTGCGCCGGAAACTTCAGATCGACAGCCTGCTGAAATGATTGTTGCGCTGCAATTCCGGTCGTTTCCGGGGTTCAAAATGGAAACGGGCTACTGCTGGCGTCAAGATCGTTTGAAATTTGGTTGGAAATGGGTATCTTTTAGACCATGTCACAGCTTCGGACGATTTGCAGTTTAATCGCCTTCATCATCTTTCTCAGTTCAGCCAATGCAGGCACGCTGGTACAATTTCGCACGGTATTTGGTGATATGGAGGTTGAATTGTATGACCAGGACAAACCGGTGACAGTGCACAATTTCCTGAATTACATCAAAAGCGGGCGATACCAGAACGAAATTGCGCACCGGCTGGTGCCGAGCTTTGTAATTCAAGGTGGGGGATTTACTCTGAGCAATAACACCGTTTCACCGATCCCAACTTTTCCGCCCATCACCAACGAGTTCGGTGTCGGCCGGCAATTCAGCAATGTGTTCGGCACTATTGCCATGGCCAAGCTCGGCGGCAACACCAACTCCGCGACGTCACAATGGTTTTTTAACCTTACGAACAACGCTTTTCTCGATGCGCCGAACACGAATGATTACTTTGTGGTGTTCGGGCATGTTATTACAGGAACGAACGTGCTGAATATTTTCAACACCTTTCAGAACTATACTGGTACGCAACAAAGCAATCTGACAGCGAATGTGGATCCTTATCTCGGCAATGTTTTTTATCCTAACTTTGCAACCTGCCCGCTGCTTTATCCGGCAGTCACACAGACCAACTTCGTCTTTGTGGATATCACCTCGCTCCAGGTGGCCATCACTCCGGTTTCCGGTGGAGGCAAACAGATTTCCTGGAACAGTGCCAAGAGTTTGACGAATATTGTCGAGTACACCACGAATCTGCCCCCGGTGTGGAATACTCTGGTGACGACCAACGGAACCGGAGCGCAGATATCTGTGACCGATAATGCAGTTGCGCCGGGCCGGTTCTATCGAGTGCGAGTGGCGTACTAAATCAGGCGTACGGCTGTTACTTCTTTCGTCCGCCGCCGGTAATCACACCCAATCTCTGCTTTAGTTTCGCCAGAGCACGTGCCCGGTGACTCAACTGGTTTTTGACCTCGTCGCCTAGCTCGGCAAAGGTTTGTTCGAAGCCAACCGGTAGAAACAAGGGATCATAGCCGAAACCGTTCTGTCCCCGGGGCTCAAAAAGAATCCGGCCTTCACAAACCCCATCAAACACCTCCGTCTGCATTTCGAATTCATCGGCGTAACAAACCGGTGAGGCAACCTCGATCTGTTCCCGCAAAACCGGCGTCAGGGCGATCACGCAATGAAAGCGGGCAGTGCGTTTTTTTAGTGGAACATCCTGGAGCAGGCGCAACAGTTTGGCGTTGTTATCGGCATCAGGCGTGTTTCCGGATTTGGCCGAATCCAGAGCAGCGAACCGGGCCGAATGCACGCCGGGCGCGCCATTCAACGCGTCCACTTCCAGACCGGAATCGTCGGCGAGGGCGAAATTCGGCGTTGAATGTTGAATGTTGAATATTGAATGTTGCTCCACCAGCCAGCGCGCCAGTTCGACGGCCTTCTTCGTCGCGTTCCCGGCAAACGTCGGTGCGTCTTCAATCACCTTCGGTGCAGAGGGAAAATCGTCGAGCGTAAGACACCGGAACCGGCCACCAAGAATGGCGTGGATTTCACCCGTTTTATGGGCGTTGCGCGTGGCGATCAGCAACGGGATTTCAGACATCGACGTGCGAAAGCTTGCGTAAGATTGGCCGGGCGGCAACACTATTTGCACGAACCTGAAACGCAGTAAGGCGGTAATAGGGAAGTTCTGATCGCGGGTCGCGAATAAATTTATGCCCGGTTTGAACAATTCCAACAGTCAGCGTGCCGGTGACCTTGTGCGTGAAGCCGCAAACCGGGAGATTTCCGAGGTCCTGCAATCGCTGGGCTCATCGCCAAACGGCCTGACCGAACAAACCGCCGCCGGACGACTGGAACAATATGGTCCCAACGAGGTCGCCCAGGAAAAAAAACACAACTGGCTGTACCGGCTCTACATTGCAGCGCTCAATCCGCTGGTCATTTTACTGACGCTGCTCGCCGCCGTGACGTTTGCGACCGCAGAATCCTCCAGCGATTATCTGGGCGGCGGGGTGATGCTGGCGATGGTGGTGTTGGGGCTGTCTCTGCGGTTTATCCAGGAAACCAAAGCGGATAACGCAGCGGCCCGGCTGAAAGCGATGATCAAAGTCACCGCGACCGCACTGCGGGACGGGCAGACCAAGGAGGTACCACTGCATGAGCTCGTACCCGGTGACGTGGTGAAGCTGTCCGCCGGCGACATGATCCCCGGAGACGCGCGGCTCATTTCCGCCAAGGACCTGTTCATTATCCAGGCCACTCTCACCGGCGAATCGCTGCCGGTGGAGAAGACTGATGCCCGCGATCCGCGTACCAATATTTCGTCGATCGAGCACACGAACATCTGTTTTCTGGGCACGAGCGTGGAAAGTGGTTCGGCCACGGCGGTCCTCATCGCCACCGGCGCGCAGACCTATTTCGGCAAGATGGCCACCAGCCTGGCCGGGCAGCCGGTGGACACGGCCTTCGACCGCGGTGTGAAAAAATTCACCTGGTTGATGATCCGGTTCATGATGGTGATGACGCCGGTTGTCTTTTTGGTCAATGGCCTGACCAAGCACGACTGGAAGATGGCGTTTTTCTTCGCCCTGGCCGTGGCCGTCGGACTCACACCGGAAATGCTGCCGATGATTATTTCCGTATGTCTGTCGAAAGGCGCTCTCCAGATGTCCCGGAAGAAGGTCATCGTCAAGCGATTGAACTCCATCCAGAACTTCGGTGCCATGAACGTGCTCTGCACCGACAAAACCGGAACCCTGACGATGGATCACGTGATCCTCGAATTGCACTGCGACGTGTTCAAGAACGAAAGCGAGGCGGTGCTGCGCGACGCTTACTTGCTCAGTCATTTTCAGACCGGATTGAAAAATGTCCTCGACCGGGCCGTCCTCCGCTACAAGGAACTGCACAAGGAGCTGGGCATTGACAAATACAAAATGGTGGACGAAATCCCGTTCGACTTTTCGCGCCGCATGATGTCGGTGGCGATCGAGGGACCCAATGGAGAACGGCAATTGCTAACCAAAGGCGCGCCGGAGGCCGTCTTTGCCAAATGCACGCATTTTGAGAGTGACGGCGAGATTTTTCCCATGGAACCCATCCTGGCCGGGGACCTCGTCCAGCAGGTCAACGAGTTGAGCGAAGACGGTTTCCGGGTACTGGCGGTCGCCACGAAAAAACTGGGGCAGCAAGGCACCTTCACCAAGGCCGATGAAAGCAATCTGGTGTTGACCGGTTATCTCGCCTTCCTCGATCCCCCCAAAGATACCGCCGCCAAGGCCATCGAGGCCTTACGACAGCATGGTGTGACCGTCAAGGTCCTGACCGGTGACAACGACCTGGTCACCCGCAAAGTGTGCAGCGAAGTCGGCATCCACGCGGAAAAACTACTGCTCGGTGGACAGGTGGAAACCATGTCCGACATGGAACTCGCCGAAGCCGTGGAAGTAGTGGATGTCTTTGCGCGCCTTTCGCCGGCGCACAAGAAACGTGTCGTGCAGGCGCTCCAGAAAAAGGGGCATGTCGTCGGTTTCATGGGCGATGGTATCAATGATGCACCCGCGCTGCGCGCGGCGGATGTGGGCATTTCCGTGGACAACGCGGTAGACATTGCCAAGGAGTCCGCAGATGTCATCCTGCTCGAAAAGAATTTGATGGTACTGGAGGAAGGTGTGCTGGAAGGGCGGAAAGTGTTCGTGAACATTCTCAAGTACATCCGCATGGGCGCCAGTTCCAACTTCGGCAACATGTTCAGCATGGTCGGCGCGGCGGCATTGTTCAAATTTCAACCCATCATGCCGCTGCAAATTCTGACCAACAACCTGCTCTACGATTTCTCACAGGTGCCGATTCCCACCGACAACGTCGGCCCGCTGCAGATTGGCAAACCGCGTCCGTGGCAAATCGGCGAAATCGCCCGGTTTATGTTTTTCATCGGCCCTATCAGCTCCATTTTTGATTACACCACCTTTGCGTTGATGTGGTTCTTCTTCAAATGCACCAACGTGGCCGCCCAATCGCAGATAACCCCGGAGGTCGCCGCCCGATTCAAGGATGAAGCCATCAACCATACCCACGCCGCCCAGTTGTTCCATACCGGCTGGTTCGTCGAATCGCTCATCACCCAGACGCTGATTATCCATGTCATCCGCACCAATCTGATTCCCTTCATACAATCGCGCTCGAGCTGGCAGCTTTCGATGACGACTATTCTCATCATGCTCATCGGTGCGGTACTGCCGTATTCTCCGCTGGCGGCGCCCCTGGGTTTCGTACCGCTACCCTGGCAATTCTGGCCGTTCCTGGCGCTGACACTGGTCTGCTACGTCGGCCTGACTCAAATCATCAAAAGTTGGCTCATTCGCAAATCATGGGTGTGAGCTCGCGACAGATGGTGGGGTGACGAGAAACGGCACAGTCCACGATCATCATCCCGTCACACGCCACTCGTCACTCGTCACGCAAAAAAAAAGCCGTTCCGCATCACACGGAACGGCATTCTCAGGTCTGTGTGGGTTGATCGAGCCCGTTCAGACCTCAAAGGATTTCCCGCAGCCGCAACTTTGTTTGGCGTTGGGATTGGAGATTTTGAAACCGCCACCCGTCAGGGCAGTACTGAAATCCACCACGGTGCCGCGCAAATAGGAAGCACTGAATTCATCCACCAGGACAGTCACGCCGTGTTGCTCGCCCGCCCAATCGGCTTCGCGTTTCTCGTCGAAAACCATGCTGTACTGCATGCCCGAACAGCCCCCTTGTTCCACAAAAATGCGCAGCCACTTGCCGGCGTTCTCCGGTTTGGCCAGCAGCAATTTCACTTCCGCCGCCGCACCCGGGGTGAGCGTGATTGCCGGTGCAGCTGTAATGATTTCAGCCATAATTTCCAGTTGAAACTAAGCTCGGCGCACACGGGTGTCAAACGGCGTTTTAATTGGATAGCGGCCGAACATGAAATGCATCGCTTTCTCGTCAGGAAAAGGAATAAGGCTATCACGACTGCCAGGAACATGAAGCACAATCTGAGCCTCCACGCAGATGCGGACACCTGGATGCTGATCGAATATCCGGTCATTTTTGGGCTTTTTGATCTGGCAGCCACTCCCCCTAATTTTGCCCCGTGGTAACATGCTCCTGGGCGTTGGCGATTTTCTTTTCCAGTAAATCATGCAGCGGCGGCAGCAACTCTTCCAGGCGCCGATAGATATTTACCGCTTGCGGCCATTCGCCCAGCATCTCGGCCACTCCCGCCGCCTGCAACCCGGCTTTTTTGACCCAAAACGGTTCCGCCGGTTCGCCGTCGCGCAGATTTTTTCCGTAAAGCACATCGAGATAATTCTGCAATGCCTGCTGCCACAGGTTGGTCTGTTCCGACCCGCTGGCCTGGGCGGCGCGTTTTTCCAAAACCAGCCCGATACCTATCTGTGCCTGGCTGCGCGCGGCGGCGCCCGCCTTTGACGAGTTGATGACCTGGGTATAGGCGTTGGTCGCTTCGTCGTAAAAATGCGCGCTCTGCGGTTGTCCCGCCAGCTGCAAATAGCAATCTCCCCTCACACCCCAGGCCAGCGCAGCCTGCTCGGATTGCGGATACGTCTGGCTGATGTTTTGAAACACCAGGATGGCGTTCTTAAAATTGGCCACCGGTTCATTCGTGTCCGACTGCTCCTGCATCAGTGCGCCGCCGTAAGCGAACAACGCCTGGACCGCGTAGTCCGGTGGACAATTCGTGTCACTTGTCAGCCTGATGAAATAACTGATGGCATCGTCGTAGCCCTGTCGCGCCAGGGCCGTGCGCCCTGCCTGCATGATGGCCGGGTACGCCAGGGCGTTGGTTGGCCAGTTTTGAAAGACCAGCTGGTAATTCCTCTCCGCATCGACGTAATTGCTCCCGGTATTGTAAAAATAATCGCCCAGCCACCATTGAGCCACGGGAGCCAGGGCGTTCGAAGGATACCGGGCGATAAAATTCGTAAACAAGAGAAAGGCATTCGTTCCGCGGCCTTCCTGGAAATTTGCCCAGGCCCGGGCATACTCCACCTGCGGCAGCAACCCATCGGTGGCGTACCGTTTTGCCCAGCGATCATAAATACCGATGGCCCGAGGCCAGTTGCCTTCCTGCTCGTAGGTGCGGGCCAGCGCCAGCTCGACTTCCGGGCGCAAGGGTGAATCGGGAAAACGCTCTTCAAATTTTTCGAACAGCGCTCGCGCCGAGGCCGGTTGTTGCATGTCGGACAGGCCTTCGCCCACCAGGAGCACACTGTTATCGGCTACCGTGCTCGTCGGATAGATTTTCAGAATTCGCGCCAGTGCGTTGCTCGCGCCCGTCACGTCCTTCAGTTCCAGGCAAGCGCGCAGTGTCTGGTAAAGTGCCTGTGCGCCGAGGGCCTCATTGACCGCGGGGAAATCTGTGAAATCGTTCACCACCGACTGGTAACTGTTCCGCGCTCCCACATAATCCCCCTGTCTGTACAATGCGTCGCCCAATTTGAACCGGGCCACGGCCAGATCCACCGATGGCGGGAGCAATTGTGCGGCCTTTTTGAACGCCACCAGACTTTCGGGAATCTGTCCGGCCAGCCACGAACACCAGCCCTGATCCAGATAGACCTTGCCCGCGAGCGGGCTGTCCTTGTATTCGTTGAGGAACTGGGCAAATTGCGCCTCCGCGTCCCTCAAACCATTCGTCGCCACGTCGGGTTGCGCCAGATATTCTCTCAAACGCAATTCTCCCAGCGTTAATCGCGCCACGTCGGCGGAGGCCGAATTCGGAAACTGTAGCAGGAATTTGTCCAGCGCCTCTCCCGCCTGCGAAAAATTGGTTTGGGCGGCGGCCAGTTCCGCGATTTTCAAAATCGCCTGGCGTTGCCAGGCTGCCGGTACATTCGTCGAGAGATTTTGATGATAGACGCCCTGCGCCTCATCGGCCCGCCCCATCTTTTCCAGAATCCTGCCCTGTTCGACCACGCTCTCGGCGCGCATTTGGGGCTGGCCGGTCAAACTGGCCAATCGGATCAAATTGGTCGTCGAGGCCAGTGCCGCGTCCAGCTCTCCGCCCGCCTGCTGGATATGACAAAGCAATTGAACCAGTTGCCAGTTCAAATCCGGTGTGAGCTTCTGAGTCGCCACCGAGTGCAAAACATTCGTCGCGTCGCTTAATTTGTTTTGCCGAAACAGCGCCTCGGCCAGCAACAACCGGCCGCGCACCACCCGGTCGTCCGCTGGCATTTTGGCTGCGTTGACCTGAAATACCCCGGCCGGCGCCTGCAATAAAGCGGTCACCTGCGGCCATTGACCCAGTTTGGCGCGGGCGGCCGCTTCATTCACCGCCGCATCCAGCCGGCGGCTGGAATCTACAAAATCCCGCACGAGCCGGGCAAAGGTTGCGGCCGCCGCGGTGTAATCCTCGTTTTGAAACTGGGCTTCACCCAGCCAGAAAACATATTGATCGGCCAGTTTGCCCGCCTGCGATTCCCGCGCGGTCAGCAGTTCAATGGCCGGTAAAAACTTCTCCTGTTTGATGTCGGCCTCGGCCTGCATCAGCACCGCTTCCGGGACACGCTCCGACTAGGGGAATTTTTCCACAAACTCGGCAAACCCCACTTCCGCGCGGGCCCACATTCCGTCCTGAAACGCACTGGCCGCGGCTGAGTAGGCGCGCACTTCACGCGTGCTGGCGGCTGGCAACGGCTCAACCCCCAGCACCAGCAGGAAAACGATCAAGCACCAACGGCGCACCCAGAACATGACTCAACTCTAAACAACGACCACCGGCGAAAAAAGCGCGAAATCGATGCCCCCTCCCGGCCCATTCGCGTTTTCCCAAATGTCACCGGTTTGTTTCCAATCCGTCTTTGATCAAATTACGGGAATGTGCTTAAGTGCTGATGAGACAAGAAGAAGTCCTACCGACGCCTGGCATCGGCGCTGGCGAATTCTGACCGCCAGCGCCTTCCTGTTTTTCAGGATGGAAAACCATCCGTCGAATTACCCGGCCGCCGAATGAGCTTGCCCGCGATGGAAACCTGCGCAAAATGTTTCATTGCCGGCGCACGGAAGGGTGGCTGAGTGGTTAAAGGCACCTGACTCGAAATCAGGCGTACGGG
>JBGPDH010000134.1:0-9732 GCA_041482195.1 Verrucomicrobiia bacterium | reverse complement strand
TTGGAAATGGTGAAGGTGCCGCCCTTCAGCTCGTCGCCGGATACCTTTCGGTCACGCGCCTTTTGCGCGAGCTGCTCCAATTCCTTCGACAAATCCAGGACCGACTTTTTGTCCACGTCGCGAATGACCGGCACAATCAAGCCCTGCTCCGTGTCCACCGCAATGCCGATATGGAAATAATCCTTGATCACAATCTCGTTCGCTGTCTCGTCGAGGCTCGAATTGAAGATCGGGTGTTTCTTCAAGGCCCCGACCAGCGCCTTGAGCACCAGCGGTGTGAGCGTCAGCCGCACGCCCTTTTTCTCGTATTTTGCGGCAAATTTTTTGCGCAGCTCGTTCAAATGTGTGAAGTCCGCCTCATCGAATTGGGTGACGCGCGGAACGGTGTTCCAGCTTTCCGACATCCGTCGCACAATCACCTGCCGCAGCGGCGTCAGCGGTTTTTTGGTCACCGGCCCCCACTGGGAGAAATCAATCGATTCAGCCAGCGGTCGGGCTGGCGCACCTGCTCCACCCGCTACCGGACGGGCCGCGGTCTTGATCAGCTTTTGAATGTAGGCGCGCACGTCGCCGATGACGACGCGTCCACCCGGTTCGCTCCCGCGTACTTTGGACAAATCAATGCCCAGTTCGCGGGCAACCCGGCGAACCGACGGTGAGGCAACCGGCGCAGCAGTCTGAACTGGTTCCTCCTCGTGCTCTGCCTCGTCCTCGACCACTTCCGGTTCCGTCGCTTCTGGTGCGGCGGCACGTTTGGCAGCCGGTGCGGGTGCGGTGGCAGGCTTGCCGCCTTCTGCCAGGGAAATGAGCTTCTGTCCCACGGCGACCTTGTCACCGGGTTTGACATGGATTTTGGCGACCACGCCGGCGGCGGTGGCGGGAATCGAGGCTACGGCCTTTTCGTTTTCCAGTTCGATGATGGCCTGGCCTTTGGCGACCTGATCGCCTTCTTTGACGAAAACGTTGACCACGACGCCCGAGTCGGCGCCTTCACCCAGTTTGGGAAGTTTCACATCCATAAATCAACAAGCCGCGCAAGATGACGGAAAACACCGCTCTTTTCCAGAAATAATTTTAGGAGAAACGGAGCGGGTATCCTTCAAGCGGAAAGATAAAGCTTCATATAGAGGCTAGTCTTCCGATTGACATCTGGGTTGCGAACAACCAACAAGCATCTGTGGTTGTTTCGGCTGAAAACGCAGGCGCCTTGGGTTTCTACGGTTATACGCGGCACACCCTGGTAAATGATGACATTGTAGTAATTCCTCCGCAATGGAAGGACGGTTGGCAGTTGGTAATTGCTAACCCGAACGAAAATCCTGCCGCGGTTTCCTATATGGTTTGGAACGCGTAGCGAAAAATGTTTAACACTCCTTCAAACATTGTAGGTCTTCTCGCGAAGGCTGCCTCTCCCTTTGAATTTCCCCTTAAAGCTTGACTCAAAGTCGGGCGTGGGCCGTTCGAACCGCAGAGTGATGATGTCGCGATGGGAACGCAGGAGTTACCTTATGGGTCAGGGCAATGTCACCCTTGGAGCATTTTTTCGATGTTTCAGAACCGGGCTTGTGTGGCAGGCATCCTTGGTTGAAATTGAGAAGGATCACGTTGCTTTCCTCGATGGATTTTGCAATTTGCTTTAAATTAGACTGGTGTTCGTTTTCGGTCACAAGTTTATATTGTTACAGCATTAGCGTTTGTCATTGTATAGGTTTCTGCAGCATATTTCAGGCCACGGCTGCATGTATTCGAGTCATTTGATTTCGACGCTCCTTGATACTTCAGACAGACATCGCGCAAGCCTGTTCAAATCGCGGTTTGGACTATTTTGAGATAGCCACAGTAAATTCGTTTGACGGCCAAAAACATTGTTTATCGATGTCTACCCCCTCCCTGGAGGCCGAAAATGTTAGTTGCGCTATCGGTACAAGCATGGTCCGTCCCCTTTGCTTAACCAGGTTGTATGTGCAAGTACCCGCTTAAGAATGCCAGGCCAACTGTTAACGCGACCTTCTTCAATGTTAAACAATCTGCGGTTGGATTTTTTCCGGGTCAACGCCGAGGTCTTTGATCGCCTTTGCAACGACCTGCTTCTCAATCTTTCCTTTTTCAGCCAGGGCGTAGAGCGTGCCAATGACCGTGGACTCGGCGTCGATTTCAAAAAATCTTCGCAAGCGCGCTCGCGTATCGCTGCGACCAAAACCGTCCGTGCCCAGCGTGAACAATCCGCCCGGCACCCATGGGGCAATCTGGTCGGGCACGGTGCGGATATTGTCCGAAACGGCGACAAAGGTCCCCTGCTCTTTCGCCAGCAGCTCTTCAAGGTAGGACTTCTTCGGCGGCTGGGTCGGATGCAGCATGTTCCAGCGCTGACACCGGATGGCATCGGTGCGGAGCAGTTTGTAACTTGTCGCACTCCAGACATCGGCGGAAACGCCGTATTTGTTTGCCAGGATTTCCTGCGCTTTTAAGGCGGAGTTGATGATGGGGCCGCTGCCCAGGATGTGGGCCTTGACCGGGAGCGCCGGCATCTTGCCGGCGGATTTAGACTGTGCCGGCTGGAAGCCGGCGCTCCCAGCCCGAAATTTGTACAGCCCCTTCAGAATACCATCCTCGACCCCGGCGGGCATCGGCGGCATGGCATAGTTTTCGTTGTAAAGCGAGAGATAATAAAAAATGTCCTCGCCCTCGACGTACATCCGGCGGAGGCCGTCGGCAACTATCACAGCCAGTTCGTGTGCAAACGCCGGATCGTACGGCAGACAGGTCGGAATGGTACTGGCGTGCAGCAGGCTGTGGCCGTCCTGATGCTGCAGGCCTTCGCCGTTCAGCGTCGTGCGACCAGCCGTGGCGCCGAGCAGAAAACCTTTGGCCCGGATATCGCCCGCAAGCCAGAATAAATCACCCACCCGCTGCGGTCCGAACATCGAGTAATAAATGTAGAACGGAATCATCGGCACGCCGTGCGTGGCATAGGAGGTAGCCGCCGCAATGAACGAGGCCATGGAACCGCTCTCGGTGATGCCTTCTTCGAGGATCTGGCCGTCTTTCGCTTCGTGGTAATACAACAGCGACTTGCTGTCCACCGGGTCGTAGAGCTGCCCTTTGAGCGAGTAAATCCCAATGTCCTTGAACAACGCGTCGAGACCGAACGTGCGCGCCTCATCCGGAATGATCGGAACGACATTCCGGCTGACACCCTTGTGCCGGAGCAAAATGGTCAGCAACCGGACAAAAGCCATCGTGGTCGAGGCTTCCGTAACCGAACCTTTGAAGAATTCGGCGAAGGAAGCAAGTTTAGGCACGTCGAGCGGCGGGGCGCTGACTTGACGTGCCGGCAGAAACCCGCCCAGCGCTTTCCGGCGCTCGAGCAAATACTTGATTTCCGGGCTATCCGGTGGCGGCCGGAAAAACGGGGTCTCGGCAATCACGTCGTCGCTGATCGGAATTTTGAAGCGTTCGCGGAACTCGCGAAGCTCCTTCTCATTCATCTTCTTCTGCTGGTGCGAAATATTCCTGCCTTCGCCGGCTTCGCCGAGCCCGTAACCCTTGACGGTTTTGGCGAGAATCACCGTCGGCTGGCCTTTATGCTCGATCGCCGCTTTGTACGCCGCGTACATTTTACGCGCATCGTGGCCGCCCCGGAGCAGCTTGCTGATTTGCTCGTCCTTGAGATGATTCACCAGTTTGAGCAGTTCGGGATATTTGCCGAAGAAATGCTTGCGCGTGTAACTGCCCGGTTCGACGGAATATTTCTGATAATCCCCGTCCACCGCCTCTTCCATGCGCTTCAGCAGCAGGCCGGATTTGTCGCGAGCAAGCAGTGCGTCCCAGTCCGTGCCCCAGATCACCTTGATGACATTCCACCCTGCCCCGCGGAACAGACCTTCCAATTCCTGGATGATTTTTCCATTACCCCGCACCGGCCCGTCGAGCCGTTGTAGATTGCAATTGATGACCCAGACCAAATTGTCGAGGTTCTCGCGCGCCGCGAGCGTGATGGCGCCGAGCGTCTCGGGTTCGTCGCATTCACCGTCACCCAGGAAAGCCCATAACCGGGGTTCGTCCGTCGATTTGACGAGTCCCCGCGCCTGCAAATAGCGGTTAAACCGTGCCTGGTACAACGACAGGATGGGACCCAACCCCATCGAAACGGTTGGGAACTGCCAGAATTCCGGCATCAGATACGGGTGCGGATAGGACGAGAGCCCGCCACCTTCCGCCAGTTCCTGCCGGAAATTTCGCAAATGCCGTTCGTCCAGCCGTCCTTCCAGAAAGGCTCGGGCATACATCCCGGGTGCGGCGTGCCCCTGAAAGTAAACGATGTCACCGGGGAAATTGTCCGTTCGCCCGCGCAGAAAATGGTTGAAGGCCACCTCGTAAAGGGTCGCCGACGAGGCAAAGGTCGAAATATGCCCCCCGACATTCGTGGTGGAATTGGCTTTGACCACCATCGCCATGGCGTTCCAGCGGATGTAACTTTTAATGCGCCGTTCGATATCGCGGTCGCCCGGAAAGGGCGCCTGTTGTTCCGGCGGGATGGTGTTAAGGTAGGGGGTAGTGACGCCGCGCGGGGCGGAGCGCAACTGGTTGGCCAGTTTCTCAAGCAACCGGGCAGTGCGTTCCGGTCCCTGGCTTTCCAGGGCATGCTCAAAGACGGATTGCAGCGATTGGCTCCACTTTTCGCCATTACCTCCGCTGGAATGACTGGTCATACCGGAACGCGAACTGTAAATTTCTTTTTCTTCAACACTCACTGTGATATCCACTCTTTGCAAGCGCGACAATTACGCAGCCAGAATTAAAATCCAAGCCCGGGGCAAACACCAGCTAAATCGGCATCGGCCGACCCATGAAACTGCTCGATCTCACCCTCGCCACACCCGCCGACAACCTCGCATGTGACGAGGCTTTGCTCAACTGGAGCGAAACCGGCGACGGCGGGGAGATCCTCCGTTTCTGGGAACCGCGCGAGTATTTCGTGGTCGTCGGCTATGCCAACCGGGTGGAGCGGGAAGTGAATGTGGCAGCCTGCCGGGCCAAAGGCATCCCGATTTTTCGTCGCTATTCCGGTGGCGGAACGGTCCTACAGGGACCGGGCTGCCTGAACTATGCGCTGGTCCTGAACATTGATGAGCGCCCCCCTCTCACCAGTATCTCGAGCGTGAATAAATTCATAATGGAGAAAAACGGAGCGGCCATCGAGTCGGAATTCAGAAGTCGGAGGTCGGAAGCCAGTGTATCGGTTTGCGGACATACCGATTTGGCGCTGGCGATCGGTCAACCGCAAGCTGCGCCGCAGCCTGGTAAGGGCGGGACACCGGTCGGGTTGCGAAAATTCTCTGGTAACTCCCAGCGCCGCCACAAGCGCGCCCTGCTTTTTCATGGGACATTTCTGCTTCATCTGGACCTCTCTTTGATGGCTGAACTTCTGCGAATGCCTTCCCAACAGCCCGATTATCGCTGTCGTCGCAGTCATACCGAATTTTTGACCAACCTGGATTTGCCGGCAGCCAGGCTGAAGGACGCGCTGGGCAGGGCCTGGAAAACCGTCGGGAAAGTATCTGATTTCCCGTCCCGGGAAACATCTCGGCTGGCGGTGGAGAAGTATTCGACCCCGGAATGGAACTTTAAATCATAACCCGGTCATCGCCATTGTTTGCGCTTGGGAGCGCTGCCCGGTTATAAGTAGTTTGACTAAGTGCCATGTTAAACGTAGATTGCGGCACGAATGCTGGCCGTTCAACCAAAGGTGGCGAGAGCAGAAACGGCTGACTCGCTCAAAAACAACCCGAACCGTTCCTGGAAACATATCGTGGAGCCGCTGGAGCCATTCCTCCAGGCGGTGACTCAGCGTTTGTTTGAGCAGGTCAATGATTTTGACCCGCAAATCGTTCCCTATGCGCGATATGCGCTCAACAGCAGCGGCAAACATTTGCGACCTACCCTGGTGGCCCTGGCCGCCAATGCCATCGGCAAAACCAGCGACGCACACGTCAACGCGGCGGTCATCATCGAAATGGTCCACCTCGCCACGCTGGTCCACGATGATGTAATGGACGAGGCGGAAATCCGCCGTGGCCAGCTCACTCTGGCAGCCAATTGGGGCAATGAAATTGCCGTGCTCTTTGGCGACTGCCTGTTCGCGCAGGCATTGAAACTGGCGGCCAGTTTCCCCACCCCGGAAGTCTGCCGTGCCGTGGCCATGGCGACGAACACGGTGTGCTCCGGTGAAATCCTGCAGACGCAACACCGCCGGAAATTTCAGCTCTCCCGGCACGAATACTTTCGGGTGATCGAAATGAAAACCGCCGAATTGTTTACGCTTTCGTGTGATCTGGCGGGTTTTTTAAGCGAGGCCACCGTGGAATATCGCACGGCCCTGCGTCATTTCGGGGCTGCCTTCGGCACGGCTTATCAGGTGTATGACGATTGCGTGGATTTGTTCGGATCGGAAGCGACGGCCGGCAAATCACTGGGCACCGATCTGGCGAAGGGCAAATTGACCTGGCCGGTTTTACTGGCCTGGGAGCGCTCCGAGGTGGCCGACCGGGAACTGCTGGAGAACCTGGTTAAAGACTGGCAAGTGGAACATTTCCCGGCCGTCAACGAGTTGCTGGAAAAATACGAAACGTTTGAGCCGACCCGAAAGGTGATTGCCAACTATCTGGATCAGGCCCGCCGGTCATTGCGCTGCCTGCCGGATTCGGCCGGACGCACCGGACTGGTTGAGCTCGCTGATTTTTTGGCGCAACAAACGGACACTTTGGCTGTTAGTCTTAAGTACCCATGATTATGGCGGAACCAGTCGCACGCAATGATTCGGAGCCATCTGCGCCAGCCGATGAGGCCGTATTGGTGCAACGCGCCCGACAGGGTGATTTGGAGGCTTACGATGAACTGGTGCAACGCTATCAGGAGCGGATTTACGCAACGGTCTATCACATGACCTCCAATCATGAAGATGCAAATGATCTTGCGCAGGAATCGTTTATAAAGGCTTTTCAGGCACTGAAATCATTCAAGGGCGGTTCCAGCTTCTACACCTGGCTTTACCGGATCGCGGTCAATAAAACGATTAATTTCCTCAAACAGCGCAAAAATCGCATCCATTTGAGTTTGAACGACTTGGATTTTAACGCTGAACATGATCCGGATTTGGTCGCCTTTGTTTCCGATAAAACGCCCCGGCGGGATGCTAATTTGAGCGAGCTGCAGGAAAAATTGAACACGGCGTTAATGAAACTGTCGGAACCACATAGATTGGTCGTCGTCCTGCATGATGTGCAGGGGCTGTCGCACGAAGAAATTGCGAAAGTAATGGATTGCAACATTGGCACTGTACGATCGCGGCTTTTTTATGCCCGACAGCAATTGCAAGCCTGGTTGTCCGATTATTTGAAAGCAACATGAAAGACAGTGAACCGAATTTCGAGTCGTTACGTCGTCTCCTCGCGCTGAAGCGCCATGAAACGCCGCCTCCGGGTTATTTCAACAATTTTTCGCGCCAGGTGATCGGCCGCATTCGTGCCGGTGAGGCAGGAGCTCGCTCGGGCCTGTCCGACCGGGTATCCGGCGGCATGCCGTGGTTTCTTCGTTTGTTTCAATCCATTGAAAGCAAGCCGGTATTCGCTGGTGGCTTTGCCACGGCGCTTTGCGGGTTGCTGTTGTTCGGAGCCGTTATGGCGCAACGGCCGGAAACCATATCCCAGGCACTTCTGCAACCACCCGCGCAGGACGCGTCCCCGCTGCTCGCCTCTACAACGTCGCCTTTGTCCCAGCCGGTAAACCAGTTTTTAATCGCAGATAACAGTACCAATCCCGTCGTCCAGTTTGGGTCCGCTTCAGGCGGGCAAATGCCGTTCAACTCGCAGCTCACCAGCTTTCCCGTCTCGGGTAATTAGTTCGTCAATTTCCTCATTGAGACTGCAGTCCCTCCCGTTCCGCAGGCCGAGGTTTCGCGCTTGTTAACTTGAAACCGCGCCGTCCTTTTCATTAAATCGGGCAGGTGCCAACCAAAGTCATCGCCGTTGCCAATCAAAAAGGCGGCGTGGGAAAGACGACCACCGCCGTCAATCTCGCCGCCTGCCTCGCGGCTCTCGGTAAACGTGTGCTGCTTCTGGACCTCGATCCGCAGGCCAATGCCACCAGCGGGTTGGGTCTGGAAAAAACCGAGGGCGCCAGTTCCTATCGTATTTTACTGGGCGAAGGTAATCTGCTCGACAAAGTCAAAAGCACTTCGTTCGAACACCTTTCCATTGTCCCCAGCGAAGTGGATTTGTGCGCCGCCGACCTTGAGTTGGCCCGCCTGGAGAATCATCTTCTCCGCCTCGCCAACGTGCTCAAACCCGTTGTGGACGATGGGCGGTTTGAGATTGTGCTCATCGACTGTCCGCCATCGCTGGGTATCCTGACCTTGAACGCGTTCGCCGCGAGCGACGGCTTGCTGGTGCCGCTCCAGTGCGAATATTACGCTCTCGAAGGGATCTCCATGATGAACCGGATACTGGCGCAATTGCGTGAAACCGGCGTCAATCCGCGGCTGGACATCTTTGGGGTGCTCATGACGATGTTTGATGGTCGGACCAAGCTCTGCAATGAAGTGGTCGACGAAGTGCGCAACCTGCTGGGCACACGGGTTTTCGAAACCGTCATTCCCCGCACCACCCGGCTGGCAGAGGCGCCCAGTTTTGGCAAACCGATCATCCATTATGACAAGTACAGTGCCGGTTCAGCCGCCTATGAATTGTTGGCGCAGGAGGTCCTACAACGGCTGAATAGTGCACAGTAGGCTTGCCGTCGATTCCGGAATTCAATAGGGTTCAGGTTTTTTAAGACCATATGGCCAAAGAAATTCTCGAAATGCCAATTGAACTGGCGACGATGGAGTTGCCGGACACCAAGACCATCCGCCTCAAATGGCCGGACGGATACAATCCTGACTTCAAGACGGGGCAATTCATCACTCTTTACTGGCCGGACACACCCAATTACAAGCGCGCCTATTCGCTGTCGTCCTGCGCTCTGGATCGCGGTTATTATGAAGTCACCATCAAACGCGATGGCAAGATGGGCACGCGGCTGGTGGATTGGGCCAAGGCCGGCGATAAACTCTTCGTCATTCCGCCGGTTGGCAAGTTCCTGCCTGTTTACGAGTCGAATAAACATCTTGTTTGCGTCGCTGGCGGTTCAGGTGTGACACCCTTCCGCGGTTTTGTTCGCGAAGCCACCCGGCGCAAACTCGACACCAAAATCACCGTGCTCTACAGCGTACGCACGACCCGCAGCATCATCTTCCAGCAGGAGTTTCACCAGTTGGAGATCGAAAACCCCAATTTCAGCTTTTACGTGACCTGCACCCGGCTGGACGCGAATGATCCCTGGCAGGGCCGCCGCGGTCGCATCAGCCCTGAGTTTGTGAAGGAGCACATCCATGATCTGCCCAATACGATCTTCTATGCCTGCGGCCCCAATGAACTGGTCGAGTTCGCCGAGGAAGTGGTGTTGCGCGGCATGGGCGTTCCCAAAGAGCAGATGAAGACCGAAAAATGGGGCTGAACCGCACGCCACTTTTCTCCGCCCATCAACAGCTGGGCGCAAAGTTGATTGATTTCGGCGGCTGGGAAATGCCTGTGCAATACACCAGCATTGTCGAAGAACATCTCGCGGTCCGCCGCGCGGCTGGCATTTTCGACATCTCGCACATGGGCGAAGTCATCGTTACCGGCGCGGGCG
>JBGPDH010000133.1:0-9832 GCA_041482195.1 Verrucomicrobiia bacterium | reverse complement strand
GTCAGTGAGCAATACTGCCAGTTCGTCGACAGGTTGGTGACAGTTCCCTGCGCATAGATCTGGCTGCCACTGGCATTCTCCAGAGCGGCGTAAACAGCCCCGGCAAACCCGCTGGAACACCGTGCGTAGATGCTTAGATTGTTAGCCTGTTCAGCCTGAAAATGCATGCCCCAATAACCGCTGTTGGCAAAGCCAAAGCCACCGGAGCCCGAGGAATAAGTTAATCTGGCCGCGTACAGATTGCTCGCGCTCAAGGGCATCGAGGAATCAACACTCAGCGTCCCGGCGGCGCTGCCCGTCGTAATGGACTGCCAGCCCGCGGTCAAACCCGGCGCTTCAAAGTTTCGATTGGACACCATCTCCGCGTAAATCCCGCCATCACCCGCACTGTTGATTTCCTCAAAAAAAATTCCGAAGAGATTGGAGCTGATTTGGGCGCCCGGCTGGTTGGCCTGGACTGTCAGGGTGGCGGTTGTCTGCGCATGGACACCGAGTCCGCCAATCATCATGGCCAGCACCAGCCAGATTCGAAAAGCTGATCGGTTGTGTTCTAAACCGGTTTTATCCATGAGCGGGACACATCAGCCGATTCGTTGAATGTTATCGGACGAGCCGGATAAACGTTGCACTGTTCGTCATCGGCACGGTCAGCCTCCAGACGTTGCTGCCGAGCGTCGGTGAACCGCCAACCGGAGACCACACGGCACCCGTACCCAACGTCGGACTGGATTGGGCCGTGAACCCGATGCCGTAGGCCGGCCAGGTCAATGTAAGGTTTGAAGCGACCACGGACAGGTTCAGATTGATCGGCACGGCAAGAACATTCGGTCCGGCCAGGTCATTCGCCGTGATCATCGCAGGAGACAGGCGGCCGTCGTAAATGCGAAATTCGTCAACCGTCGCATTGAGCCAGGCGTCAGCGCCAAACAGCGAACGGCCGATGAAAGACCACGCCGTGCTGACGCTATTTAACGGCGGGGTTGCGCTGGTCACGGTGCTCGACAAAATCCCGTTCGTGTAAATCGCGTTGTAACCGTTCACCGGATCAACGATGCAGTCTACCTGCAAGGTCAGATTGTCAAAAATGCCCGGTGTGGTCAGGTTCAAGGTTCCGGCAGTCGTCGTCAGCCCCAATTGCGTGGAGCTGCCGGCCGTGTGCGGGCTGAAAGACAGAAAGTTCTGGCCGGCCGCGTTGGAGATGTCGCCGAAGTCAAAAAGCCGTGCCCAGGTTCCGTTGGCGCGAAAGTTGGCCCAGAATTCGATCGTGGCCGCCGAAGTGCCGGAAACCAGTCCACCCGGTAAATTCACATAATCGCCGTAGCTGCCGGAGAGCAGCAGGGCGTTGTTCGTGACGGCAGCATTGCCCTGGAGCATCCCATGCGCCATGCCGATGGAATCCCACACTCCATTGGAGGTGCTGGAGGAGAAGCTGTAGCGGTGGGCCAGTGCCGGCGGGGCATAAGCGAGGTCTTTGATTTCGGCGCCACTCAAGGCCCGGCCAAAAATGCGGAACGAACTGATCTCGCCACCAAACAGCGGATCGGCAAACTGGCTATGGCCGATGTAATTGGTCTTGGCCAATGTCTGCCAGGGACGAACGGTCAGGTTATTGTTTGTGGCCACGGGAACTCCGTTCAGATAAAGCAATCCTCTCGAACCATCCAGGGTGACAGCGACGTGACACCAGGAATTAGTCGGCAGCGCGAACGGGGCGTTGATCTGCTGCTCGGAGCCATTCCCGTTGATAGTGATCGCGAAACGCATCGTGCCAGCCGGCGAGCGCGGGGTGAGGAACAAGTAGTCGTTCATGCCGGCGCCAAAATCAAAGATGCGCTGCCAGGCTGCGCCGCCGTTCCATTTGACCCAGGCTGCAAAAGTGCTGGCGTTGGCGACCGGATCCGGCAACAGAACGTATTGGGAAGTACCGTTGAGACTGAGCACATTGCCGAACCCCGGTTCGTTGGTAATAACCGCTCCGTTCTGCAACGTGCCATTGTAAAGTCCGCTGGCGTCGCGTGCATCGGCGTTGAAAGGATAAAAGGCACTCCAGTCATTGGTGAAAATCGGCCAGCCGTCGGCGCTCCAGCTGAGCCGGCCGATTCCTAATGTGGCCGCGCCGCCATTATTCCCGTCGTAATAATGATAGCTGAACCAATTCGTACCGTTATCATTCAGAATGGCCGCGTGGCCGGGCCCGATGAATCGGCCGGAGCTTTCGAGAAACATCGTGCCGCCGCCGGTAGTCATATTGGTACCGGCCTTGTCAAAGTACGGCCCGGTGACACTGGTACTGCGCCCCACACGGATGTTGTAGGTGCTGTCCACACCGGAACAGCAGCCGCCAAAATTGACAAATAAATAGTAATCGCCGCCGTGTTGGTACAAACACGAGCCTTCCTCCGTATTGCTGAAAAATGTCGGGCCGTTGTTGGAGACACGGTAAATCGGCGAATTGGTGGCGATGCGTTTACCGGTGACGGGATCCAGCTGCATTATCAGAATACCGTCGGAGTAGGAGCCAAATGACATCCAGACCGTTCCGTTGGTGTCCACGAGGATGCTCGGGTCGATGCAATTATAGGCGGTGAGATCGGTGTTGGTGGTCGTTTGTCCCACCGGATTGGATTGGATGACTTTTCCCTGGTCCGTCCATGTCGGCGCGAGCAAAGATGGCGTAGTCACCAGCCCGATGGCCGAATTAATGGTGCCCCAATCGGAGCAGGCATAGTAGACATTGTATCTGCCATTGAAGTAAGCCTCGTCGGGTGCCCAGAAATTTCCGCCGAAGCCCGGCACCGCATTGGTCGTCCACGCGGGCGGGTTCCCGGGAAATACCGGGTAGGTGTAATTCCAATTTCGCAGGTCGGTCGAATAAATGACGCCGATCCCCTGGCCATCGCCGTATTCGAAATCGAAGCCGCCATCCTTGATGATCGTGCCCGGATCATGCAAAAAAGCATACCCTAAAACGGCTTGTTCTTGCGGCAGATAAGGAACGAAATTTGTGTTCGCTATCACGGTCAAAACAACCGAATTGGTGCTGGCAAACGCACCCAGCGTTACCGTCAGAGTTGCATTCCCCGGAGCAATGGCAGCCACCAGGCCATTGGTGTCCACCACGGCCACATTCGGATTGCTGGACTGGTAAGCCATAGTTCCGGGCAAGGTGGACGGGTCCAACGCGGTCAGGACTGCGTTCTGAACGTTGGGATAATCACCCAGGACCGTCAACGCCTGGAACGTGCCCGTCGTCAGGTTGGTTGGAAACGAACCCAGATGGATATCCTGCAACGGACCGCCCAGGGGAACGGTGGTGACGCGGGTCCGGCCGGGAATGACCGTCTCATTAATAATGATATCCGACGTGTCCTGCGCCTTTCCATACGCGAGCAAAATGCCCCGTGAAATCCAGTTGTTTACGGTCCCGGTGAATGAACCCGGTAGCAGTAATTCACCTCCCGCCAGATTCATCGACCGGGTGGCATCCGAAACCATGTCAACCGTTTGGACGGTAAGACCACTGGCAATACTTAAGATGCCGCCATACAGGTTTACGTGTCCGCCCCAATACATGTAGTTAACGGTGGCAAAGGCGCTGCCATACAGGTTCAGCGTCGCATAGGGTCCGCCGGAGTACCACCAGGTATCTCCCAATGCCAGTCCGTTACCGGATACGGAGGAACCGCTGAACAAATTGACGATGCTCGGGTGCGTCGGATCGTTTTGGACCGGCACCAGGTAATTGCGCCAGTTCAGCGTGCCGTAAATGTTCAGGCCGGCGCCAAATTCCGGGCCGTAAATCATATCGGACGACGCGCTGCCGGGACTTTCCACCTCGCCATTGGTAATCGTTATCACGGACCAACCATTGGCGGAATCCAGCCAGACGTTGGCATTTACACTGGCCGAAGGTACCCCTGCGGGATTCCAGTTGTTTGGGGTTTTCCACAATCCGTCCCCGCCAAGGCCCGACCAGTGTGAATCCTGGCCTGACGCCCGATTAATCTGGAGAGCCGCCAGAATAACAAAGGCCGCATAAAGGCTTTTGGTTTTCATTTGGAATTCCAGGATGCCGGGACGCTACGGCGTTTGTAATCGGAAAAATGCTTGGTTATTGGTCGGCGTCAGCGACAGGAAATTAATACCATTCGTCGCCGTCGGGGTAGCGACAACTGGCGCCCACAAGTCGCCGGAGCCCAGGCCGGGAGAGCTGTACAGTCCCAGGCCGTTATTGAAGGCCGGCCAGTTGAGGGTCAGACCCGCCATACCGCCGGACAAACCCAGTGTAGAAGCCGTAATCTGCTCAACCGGCAATGCTTGGGATGAAATCACCACCGAATCCATCTGGCTATTGAGATACGGGTCGGTTGAAGACTGGCTGCGGCCCAAATAATCCTGGGAACCCGCAACGTCGGACGGCAGGATATAAACACTGCCGTTCACCGCCACGGCCTGACCATTGACATACAACACGGCCTCGCTCCCGTTCAGCGTCACCGCGACATGTGTCCAGACCCCCACCGGCAACGGACTGGGCGCGTTCAGGGACCAGATCGCACGGCCGTTATCCGCAGTGACCTTAAACTGCAAAGCGCCGGTGCTGGCTTTGGCGGTCAACATGGCATAACTGGTAGTTCCCGAACCAAAGTCGAACAGGCGCTGCCCGGAAGTGCCACCGTTCCAATTCACCCAGGCCGAAAATGTCCGCATGGCGCCAATACCGGAAGGCAGGCTGACATACTGGCTCGCTCCATTTAAATTCAGCACCGAACCCCGGATCGGATCGGATACGGTGGAGGCGCCGTTCACCAGTGTGCTGTTGAAATTGCCATTCGTGTCCACAGCGCCATTGTCAAAGGGATAACTGGCCATCCACAAATTGTTTGTCGGTCCCGGGAGTACGTTCACAAAGTTGGTGCCGGCGTGTCCGGCTCCATCCGTGGCCGCCAGCAGAATCTGGTAAAAGCCATTGGTGGTCGTGGGGTCAGACGGCACCGCCATACTGCCGCTGCTCACTCCGGCAAGCGGCCCCAACACAATGTTGGTTGTGTTCGTACTGCAAAATTCAACCGTCCAGACCAGGTTGGAGACGGGCACGGGAACATCGGCAAAATCGACCGCGGACCCGGCAAACGGAATCACGCTGCCGGGCTGGAAATTCACCTGCGTCGTCGGGGTCGTGATACGGGGTTGCGTCGCGACAATTTCTGTCGGTGTCAACGCCCGACCGTAAAGGCGGACAGAACCGATTTGACCGTTGAAATAGGGATCGGTCGAGAACTGGCTGCGGCCAAACCAGACATTGGTGGGTGCGATGTCCGGCGCGGTGAGCGTCAGGGAGGTATTCGTGACCACGGGTGTTCCGTTCACATACATAATGCCGCGCGAACCATCGGTGGTCACCGCCACCTGTGTCCAGGCGCCGATCGGCGCCGCGCCCGGAGCGTCGAGGTGTTGCTCCCCGCCGATGCCGGACGAAGTTATGGTAAACCGCATCATTCCGGAGGCATTTTGGGGAGTGAGAAACGCATAGCTGTTGGTATTGCGGCCGAAATCAAAAACGCGCTGCCACGGCAGGCCGCCATCCCATTGGAACACGGTAATAAAACTGCAGGCATTGGCCGCGCCGCCGGGCAGGCTGACAAACTGATTAGTCCCATTCAGGCTGATGACGTTGCCCAGCAGCGGGTCATAAATCACGTTGGCCCCATTTTTCATCAAACCGTAATACTGGCCATTGTCATCGCTGGCATCCATGTTGAAATGATAAATGGCCGACCAATCGTTGGTGAACACCGGCCAGCCACCCGCGGTCCAGGACAGCGGCTCAAAATCATAGGTCGACGCACCGTTGTTGTTACCGTCGTAATAGTGGTAGCCAAAGTATTCAACCCCGTTCCCCTCGAGAATTCCCATCTGCCCCGGCCCGATAAATTTGCCCGTGGTCTTAAGGAACAAAGTGCCCCCACCGGACACCATGTTCACACCGTTGGTGTCCAGATACGGCCCCGTTATATTCGTGCTGCGGCCCACACGAATGTTATAGGTGCTGTTCACCCCGGCGCAACACGTGCCCCAGTTGACAAACAGGTAATAGTAATTCCCGTGCTGGTAGAGATATGATGCTTCGATGGGGTCGCCCGGGGCGTTGTTAAAGGCTTCATGGATTCGCCCGGGGCTCGAGGTGTTGATAAGACCGGTGCCAGGATCAAGTTGAACCATGTAAATGCCATTCCAGAATGAGCCAAATGACATCCACAAGTTACTGGACGTATCGAACGTGACACTGGGGTCAATACAATTGTACGCACTGCCGGCGGAGGACTCAATCACCGGCCCTTGGTCGGTCCAATGATAACTCGGGTCGGTCGGATCCAGCGTCGGATTCGTCGCCATGCCGATGGCCGAAACCTGGCTTCCAAATGTCGATACCGCGTAATAGAGATGGTAAACGCCATTAAAATAAATGACGTCCGGCGCCCAAAAATTTCCCGTAAATCCGGGGACAGCGCTCGTGGTCCAGGCAGGCGGGCTGGAGAACACGCTTGGTCCGGCGCTCCAATAGTTCAGGTCCGCCGATGACTTTGAACCAATGCCTTGTCCGGTGAAAAAGACATAATAACGCCCGTTGCACGGGGTGACTGCCGAAGGATCGTGAACACCCAGGTTTCCACGCAGGGCCGACGGTGCCGCTTGCAGGAGCGGACTCGAACCCAGTAAAGCGCCCAGCAGAACCCGAGCCACCCAGCTGCGCAAGAATTTCCCCGGCCTGAACGTCGGCACGGTGGGTGATTTGATAATATCAGCCTGCAACAGGTTCACAATTTGCGACTTAATTGTTAAATATATCACGGGCGCTACTGAGCCCAAACGCCACTTTGCGCAAATGATTCACCGTTTTGCGTACCAAGTTCGGGGTATTTCAACCGGCACACTCTCCAAGGGCTTCTGTCACATGCCGGCAGGCTGATAATGGCAACTCAAACTCAGGCCGCCGGCATCTCCTTGAGGGTATTCTCACCCGGGCTGGTCCCAAATGATTGCCCCTGCATCATCCGGTTGTAGAACCGGTCGGTGATGCGGTATTTGAACATCACAAACCCGGTGACCAGATGAAATAATCCCGGGATGACGGAAAGCGACAACGCGATACCGGTGAGCGTAAAGGCACTTTGAATCTGGTCCGGCACGTAATGAAAGTACGTCAGCAACGTGCCCACGGCCCAGCCGCCCAGGCTCATCCCCATCTTTTGACAGAAGGAAATTCCGCCGAATGACATCCCGGCCACGCGCTTCCCGCTCTTGACCTGGCCGTAATCGACCGCCTCGGCAATCGCGGACCAAAACACCGGCGCCTGCAGATCCACCACGATGCAAACCAGAAAATAAAGCACGAACGCCGGGACGACGTCACCGGGTTTGACCGCAAAATAGAGAATAACGCTCAGCACGGCCGTCGCGATCTGGCTCCACCGGAAGAGCTGGACCTTGCAAAAACGTTTCGTGACCCAGGTGGAAACGACCATGGCCAGAATGGAGGCAGCCACACCAGTGGTCAGAAAGTTTGAAAGCAGGACCGCGTCGCCGGTGCTCGCGCCACTCCACTTGCCGAGCAGGGAATGCGTGGCGAGGAATTGCGACACCGCGCCCGGCTGAGCCGGCAGGTTGCCATACAAATAATACTTGGCGTAATACGCCGCCACCGACCCGCGGATGACATAGCCGATGGTGGCGATGACGCACACGGCAGCAAGGACCACCCATTGGTCGTTTTTGAAAAGGAGCTGCAGCTGGAGCCGTAAGGGTTTGTCTTCCACCTTGTGCTTCACCCGTTCCGTCGTGGTGAAGAAACAGAACAGAAACAGCAAGGTTGCCATTCCAGCCATCAAGGCCATGGACATTTGATAACCCCGGGCCAGGTGGCCAATGCCCCAGCGGGCAGCCATCAGCGGCACGATGATCGTCACCATGAACGCGGCGACCTTGGCGAAGAAGAGCCGGTAACCGTTCGCGGACAACCGCTCCTGCGGGTCTTCGGTCAAAACCCCGATCAGCGAAATGTACGGGATCGTCACCGAGGTGAAAACGAGCATCATCAGGA
Source organism: Verrucomicrobiia bacterium (assembly GCA_041482195.1). GTDB lineage: Bacteria > Verrucomicrobiota > Verrucomicrobiia > Limisphaerales > UBA11358 > UBA11358. The sequence continues at coordinate 1,731 of JBGPDH010000133.1, read as the reverse complement.
TGTAGGTCGCGTAAGCCCAAAGCAGTTTGGCGTTGTAGGCCAGCGCCGGTGTGGTGTACACCAGCATCACGGAGAGTCCGAAAGGAACCGCAAACAAAAGCAGATAGGGCCGGTAACGGCCCCAGCGCGTCATATGCTTGTCGGTGATCATTCCCATCGCCACGTCGGCAAACGCATCAATCAGACGTGGCAATAACATCAGCAAACCGATGTCGGAGGCTTTCAATCCATAGACGTCCGTGTAAAAAAACGTCAGGATCAGGGCCATCGAGGACCAGACGACATTCACCGCCATGTCTCCGGCGCCGAAACCAATTTTTTCCAGAACGGAAAGCCTGGGCGTTTTCATTTTTAAGTTACTTGATCACCGTGCTCCGGTAGGCATACAGGGTTTTTTCGTCCACGAACGGCCAGTGGTCTTTATCCCATTTGAGTTCGGCAATCCTCAATTTTTGCAGCCCATCATCCGCTACCTCGTAGGCGTGGAAAACCAAATAATCAGTCCCGTCAAAAGTGTACGCACTGCAACCGCCCTGGCCGGCCCAATCCTTGTCGCCGGTCAGCAACAGGCTGCCACCACCCTCAGCCATGCTGATTCCGTCCTTGTCCAGATACGGTCCGCACACATGGCGTGACCGCCCTACCATAATTTTGTAAGTGCTGTCCTTGCCACGACAGCACAAACCCCAGGAAACAAACAAATAGTAATAATCGCCCTTTTTAAGAATGAAAGGACCTTCAACCTGGGCCGGTCCGGGGCTTCGGTCGTCTTCCAATACCGACCGCTCTCTCTTGGCGATCGAATACCATTCTTCGGGTTTAGCAATGGTTTTCCAGTTCGAGTCCAGCTTGACCAGTTTGATGCCGCCCCAGAACGAACCGAAGTCCATCCAGGGTGTGCCGTCTTCATCCACAATGATGTTCGGATCAATGGCGTTCCAAAGATCGCGGCCGGTGACGGATCGAAGCACAATGCCCTGGTCTTCCCACTTGTAATCCCGGGCGGACGGATCCAGCGTTTTATTGACCGCCAGGCCGATGGCCGAGTCGTTTTCACCGGGAGCAGATACGGCATAATAAAGATAATATTTGCCATCGTGACAGCAAATGTCAGGTGCCCATTCGCGGCCATCAAAACGGCTGCTCACTCCTTTCGCCCAGGACGGCACTCCGGGAATCACCCGACCGCCCAGTTTCCAGTGCGTCATATCCTGCGAGGTGTAAAACATAATGCCCGGCCCCGAACTGAAGAGGTAGTAGGTATCACCCTCTTTCACCATCGCGGGATCATGAATGCTCAATTGGGTTGAACGCACGGTACACGCGCTTGCGGCAGTCACACTGTCGATCATTTCCCCGGCAGAAACTGAAACGATGTCCGTCACGGAACCCACCGTCGTTGGCAGCACCGTCACCGTCATGTGGGCGGTGTCCGAACCGTTAATGCGGTCGAAGTCGAAAACCACGTCCGTTCCGTTGGTGGAGATACGAGCAGGAGCAGGGTAGGCATTCGTGGCGCTCACAAACTCCGTCGAATCGGGCAGGATATTGGCCACCCGCACAGCGGAGACTGGCGACGACGACGGATTTTTGACATTGATCCGGTAGGTCAACGTGCCGGTGATTACATCGCGAGTGCCCGGGCCAATGACAGAGAGCATGAGCGGTTTTTGCGCGTCGATCCGGGCGCTCATCAGCATCAGACCCACGAGAAGTGGCGTCATCGTTCGG
>JBGPDH010000132.1:0-9855 GCA_041482195.1 Verrucomicrobiia bacterium | reverse complement strand
GGCCAGCAACGCCAGCCCGATGAACACAAACAGGCCAACCTTGGTTTCCAATCGCGATTTTTCCATGATTCAAAACGGAGTTTCCTTGGCGTCGGCCACGCCGTCAATAAATTGCCGCACCACCGGGTCCTGCGATGCGAAAAAATCGTCCGGCTTGCCGGTGGCGTAAATCTTTTTGTCATGCAAGAGCATCACCCGCTGCCCGACGCGCCGGGCCGTTCGCATGTCATGCGTGACCACAACGGTCGTGATTTTCAAACGGCCATGCGCTCTCATAATCAACTTGTCGATACTGTCAGCCACAATCGGATCCAGTCCGGTCGTGGGCTCGTCATAGAGCACGATTTGCGGCTCATAAATAATCGCGCGCGCCAGTCCGACGCGCTTCCGCATCCCGCCTGACAATTCGGCCGGCTTTTTATTTTCTGTGCCGGGCAAATCCACGACTTCCAGTACCTCTGCGACGCGGCGGGTGACTTCGGTTTCTGTCAAATGCTCATGCCGACGCAGCCCAAAGGCCACATTTTCTGCCACCGTCATCGAATCAAACAATGCCGCGCCTTGAAAGACCATGCCAAACTTGCGGCGTATGCGCAGTAACTGCCGTTCGTTCATAGGTGTGATATTTTCGCCGTCAATTCGCACCTCACCGGCGTCCGGCTTGAGCAGACCGATCAGTTGTTTGAGCAAAACACTTTTGCCGCCACCGCTGCGGCCGATAATGGCAACCGATTCGCCGTCTTCAATCCGAAAGCTCACGCCGTCCAATACCTCGTGGCCGCCAAAACTTTTTTTCAAGTCGCAAGCTTCAATCATAATTGCCCCAGGATGAGGCTTAATAACATCGTCAGGAAAAAGTCCGTGATCAGAATCGTGATGGAGGCGTAAACCACTGCCTCGGTCGTTGCGCGCCCGACTCCTTCGGCGCCCAGCCCACACGTCATCCCCTTGTAACAGCCGATGAGCGCGATAATTCCGCCGAAAATAAACGCCTTGGTGAAACCGATCGCCACGTCCACATCGTGCGTAAAGCGCAACATGTTAGACCACAAATAGGTCGGATCAACGCCGAGAAGTTTGACGCAGACGATATAACTCGCGCCGATACCGACGCAAATGGATTCAATGGTGAGCAACGGCAGGGCGATATGGCCTGCGGCCACGCGGGGCACCACCAGATAATCCACCGGATGCGTTGCCAGGGTCCGCAGGGCATCAATTTGTTCCGTCACCCGCATGGTGCCGATTTCGGCGGCAATGGCGGCCCCGACGCGTCCAGCCACCATCAACGCCGTCAATACCGGGCCCAGTTCGTCGCATACCGCCACCCCCACGACCGCCAGTGTGGCGGTGTCCATCTTGACCTTGTGAAACTGAACATACGTTTGCCAGCCAAAAACCATGCCGGTGAAAGCACCGGTAATGAGCACGACCAGCTGGGATTTGACACCGATGAAATAGATCTGGTAGAGCAGATCGCGCCAGGCAACCTTGAAGGTCACCAGCGAAGTAAAGGCATCCTTGGCCAGCAAGGTGAACCGTCCCAAACCGGTAAGGTTTTCGAGTGCACGCTGTTTGGCCGTCAGAATCATGGCTGACGCAAAGTATCAAACCCGCATGGGGTTTGACCAGTGCTGGATTTTGTGTCTGGCGGCATTGCGGTTTGGTGCGAAATTTGCAATGTTCAACCGCCGTGACCGGAATGCGAAAATGGCTGTTGCGAATAGCGCTGGTTCTGTGCTCGGTCTTTATCCTGGCAGGTGTGGTCGCGGTTATTTTCCCCCAGAAAATTTTGTGTGTCGATAGTGGTCCCGTCAAAGCAGATGTCATGGTGGTTTTGGGAGGTGGCTCGCACGATCGGCCCGAGCGCGCGGCGGAACTTTTCCGGCAGCAGGCAGCGCCGCGTATCCTGGTCAGCGGGCTGGGGGACGGCAAAATCTATCGTCGTTCCCTGATTGAGGTGGGTGTGCCGGCCGGGGCCATTCAAATGGAAGATCAGTCACGGACGTCGAGGGAGAACGCCATTTTTACCGTGAAATTGCTTCGCCGGCTGGGGGCACGCCACGTCATCATTGTCACCTCGTGGTATCATTCGCGACGGGCTTTGGCCTGTTTCGAGCATTACGGGCCCGAGATGGAATTTTACTCGTGCCCGTCCTATTCCGGCTACGCCCGCGCCGAATGGGCCCGGGGACGGCTCCTGCATCGTATTTACCTGGAGTATCCCAAACTGCTTGGTTATTGGATGTGTTACGGAGTTTCGCCTTTTTAATCGATGATGAAAATTCTTGCAGTTCGCCCGGGCATCCGTCAGACTGAAAAACCTTAGCGCGAAGCAGGACCGACAGCGCGTTGTGGATCAGGCTCAGAATCCCGCAGGGCGGGATCGCCAGTTCAAATCCTGCGGCCGTTTGCAGGTGATAAAATTGATCGCGGGGTGGAGCAGCCCGGTAGCTCGTCAGGCTCATAACCTGAAGGTCGCTGGTTCAAATCCAGCCCCCGCAACCAATTTTGATTGCCTCAACTTGCAGAATCAGGCTCATAATCCCGCGCGGCGGGATCGCTGGTTCAAATTCAGCTCTCGCCACCAATTAGTAAAATCAGAACACTTCGCGGATTTTATTTCAGGCGTCCAAACCGGGTCTGGTTTAAACCCAGAGCGGTTGGCCGGAAGCGGGACTGGCAAGGAGCGGTGACTTGTCGGTGCACGAAGCGGTTTCGTGTCATTGTCCGTGGAAGAACCGTGATCCGCACCGTGTCCTCTTTTCCGACAAAGGTGACTGGCTTGGCGGGGACAGTGGCCAATGGATTCATTTTAACCTGATTTTTCGCCGTATATTCAATAGCGCGGTGAACGCGTTTTCGTGTCCTCTGTCCACCATAGAGATAACAACTTGCGCCCAGCCAAAGTGTTCCCAGGCTGGATAAGCCCGCAAGGCATTTGACGGAAAGCAACCGGCTGAAGTGGCTATCGACACCCACCCCGGCAGTTGCGGTGGATGACACAAGGTCAGGTTGGTTGAATGGGTTTTGATAAGTGTAAATTGGCGAATCTGCAGCATGCCGCACAAAAATATTATGCCGGGCAGTCAGCATGGCACTGAGAAAGACAAGAGCCAACGAACAGGCCGAAATAACAAGGACAGTTCGTGCAAGTTTCTTCGTCAGGGTTTCCAAATGCACATTTAAAGGAAAGCAGAAGGCATACCAGCCATGCGCCGATTCCAGGGGTAATAGCAGCCGGTGGAGCTAAAAACCTCCGGGAACCCGCGCCATATTGGGCATAACACCAACAGCGAAGGGCTCCGTCATCGGCTAATCTTTGACATGTGCAAAGCAGTCCTTATTCTTGACGCGTGCGCACCGTCAACGTACCGCTCGGCAATCGAAGTTATGAGATCACCATCGGCGGCGGTCTGCTTTCCACCTTGGGTGCCAAATGCGCCCGCCAGAAACTCGGACGACGTTGTGCGATCATTACCGACACCAATGTCGGCAAACGGTTTGCCAAGCCAGCCTTCAATTCACTGGCCCGTGCCGGTTTTTCTCCCGCGTTGATTGTGATGCCACCCGGCGAAGCGGCGAAAAGTATGAAGTGCGTCCAAAGCTGTTATGACCAGTTGGCCGTGCATCGGCTGGAGAGAAAATCATTTATCGTTGCGCTCGGCGGCGGCGTGGTCGGCGATCTGGCGGGATTTGTGGCGGCAACCTATCTGCGCGGCATCGCCTTTGTACAGGTGCCGACGACATTGCTGGCGCAGGTGGACAGCTCCGTTGGCGGGAAGGTTGGCGTCAACTTGAAGGCGGGAAAAAATCTGGTGGGGGCATTTCATCAGCCGCGTCTGGTCCTGTGTGACCTGGATACACTGCAGACACTCCAGGAGCGTGAATATCGCGCCGGGCTGGCCGAAATCATCAAATACGGCATCATCTATGACGCGCGGCTGTTTGCTCAACTGGAAAGCGATTTACCCAGGTTGCTGCAACGCAATCATAAGACCCTGGCCGCCGTGGTGGCGCGCTGTTGCGAAATTAAATCAGAAGTGGTCGGCCAGGACGAAACCGAGGGCGGGGTGCGCGCCATTTTAAATTTTGGCCACACGATCGGCCACGCGATTGAAGCCATTTGCGGTTATGGCAAGTTTTTACATGGCGAAGCCATTTCCATCGGCCAGGTGACAACCGTCAAGGTTTCCCGTCGTGTGCCGGGCTTGTCCCGACGTGATGCCGACCGCATTACTAATCTGTTTAAACGCGCCGGTTTGCCGACACAAATCCGGTTGAATTCCGTGCAGCGCCGAAAACTGTTTGCCGCGATGCGCCTTGATAAAAAGGTTCGGGGCGGCGAAATCCGGTTTGTCCTCGCCAAACGGATCGGGAAGGTGCTGTGGGGCCGACGGGTTCCCGACATGTATATCCGCGAGGCCCTGGATTCCTGATTTGCAATGTCGGCCCGGTAAGGTAGGATTTTTCCTCATGGTTCTGGTCATAGATAATTACGACTCGTTTACCTACAACCTCGTGCAATACCTGGGCGAGCTGAACGTAAAGTTGCAGGTGCGGCGTAACGATGAAATCACGCTCGACGCAATTCGCGAGTTGAAGCCGGAGCGCATCCTCGTATCACCGGGCCCGTGCTCGCCGCGCGAGTCCGGGCTGTCCAATGAAGTCATCCGCCAGTTTGGCAACCAGCGGATTCCGGTCTTTGGCGTCTGTCTCGGACACCAGTGCATCGGCCACACATTTGGCGCGGAGGTGGTCGTCAATTACCGCATGATGCATGGCAAAACGTCGCCGATTAAGCACAATGGCAAGGACTTGTTCGAGGGCATGCCGAATCCGTTCCTGGCCACACGCTATCATTCGCTGGTGATCAAGCGTGATACCATGCCGGATTGTCTGGAAATCACGGCGGAAAGCGACGAAGGCGAAATCATGGGGGTGCGCCACAAGGAGCTGCCGATCTGGGGCGTGCAATTCCACCCGGAAAGCATTCTGACGGAGAGCGGCCGGCAGATCATGCGGAATTTTCTCAAGTTGAAGTAGCTCCCCGGTGCATTATACTCAGTCGCTCATGCAAGTCTTTTTGCTCAAATCGAAAATTCATCGCGCCACGGTTACCGGCGGCAACGTTGAATACGAGGGTAGCCTCACCATCTCGGCTGACCTGATGGAAAAGGTGGGCCTGCAGGAATACGAACGCATCCTGTGCGGCAACATGGCCAATGGCGAGCGTTTCGAAACCTATGCCATCCGTGGCCGGCGTGGTTCCGGTGAAATCGTGCTGAACGGCGCCGTGGCGCATCTCGGCAAAAAAGGTGACGTCCTGACGATCATGAGCTTTGCCCCGGTCAGTAAAAAGAAAGCGGTGAAATGGAAGCCGCGCGTCATCGTCCTTGGCGAGAATAATAAAATTGTGAGCAAACGCGGGATTTAAAGCACCGCGATTTTTGATTTACGACATACGAACACGATTTACGCGGTTCACTCGATGGGTGGAAGCCCGCGTAAATCGTAAATCCGATCTGTAAAGTTAGAAGTTCCTGGCGACTTCGTTCCAGTTGATCACATTCCAGACCGCCTTTAGGTAATCTGCGCGTTTATTCTGGTATTTCAGGTAATAGGCATGTTCCCAGACATCAACTCCGAGGATGGGTTTGCCTTCGCAGCCGGCCACGGCTTTGCCCATAAGCGGGTTGTCCTGATTGGCGGTGGAAACAATTTCCAGTTTGCCGCCGTTGGAGACCAGCCAGGCCCAGCCGCTGCCAAATCGGCCAATGCCGGCTGCTTCAAACTTGGCCTGGAAATCGGCAATTGAGCCGAACGTGGAATTGATGGCGTCGGCGAGTTTGCCGGAGGGTGCGCCGCCGGCCTTGGGGCCGAGAATTTTCCAGAAAAAGGAATGGTTCCAATGGCCACCGCCATTGTTGCGGACCGGGCCACGGATGTTGTCCGGCACAGATGCGAGGTCTTTGATCAGCGCATCGAGCGGTTTGGCTTCGAGTGCCGTGTTGCCGGCGATGGCCTTGTTGAGATTGTCCACATAGGCCTTGTGATGGCGTCCGTGATGAATTTCCATCGTCATGGCGTCAATGTGCGGTTCCAAAGCTTCCTTGGGATAGGGCAGGGCAGGTAGTTCGTGTGCCATAATTTTTAATCCTTTCGTTTCGATTTGTTAATTCTTGAACCGCAAACTGCGTCAGGGTCGAGGAAAATGCAAGTGCAGAGAAACCTGTTCCTTTTTAGCGAGAGAATTCTGGTGTTACTGGCGGCTCACTAATATATAATGAGTGCTAAATAGACTACACGTGTTTATAAGGCAAAGATGAAAACTGCAGCGTCTTTGAGTTTGTCACTGGCCTTGTCATTATGGGGGGCGGGTTTCGCAACGGCGCAAAATGTTAATCTTCATTGGACGTCGCCGGTGAAGCAAAGGTTTAATACCTTTTACGCCGAGCCGCAGGGCAAGCCGCCGGAGGAAATGTCGGTCTTGGTGGTATCAGATGCCCCGGAACTGGAGTTGAGAAAACGCCAATTAGATTGGCAAGCGGAGGCGGTTACCAATCGTGACCTTATGCGCACCAAACCGTTTCCTTTCCTGACAACCGAGGGACAACCAGATTTTACAAAGGCGGCCTGGATTTCCTTCAAAACCAATTTGTCAGTTGATCTCGGTCCCGGAGATGGAGGCAGATGGCTATGGATCAGTTTCAGGGATAAAAATGATAAAAACCCATATCAGCAATGGAATTCGCACCATATTTTTGTTCAAACCTCGCCTCCAACTGTTGTTTTTACCAATCCGAAGAAGCGGGTCACTTCGCAACCCATGATCCAGTTGAAGGGTTACGTCACCACAGACCTGGGAAGTCCTCTGCATTACCGGGTTTTCGACCAGAATGGCTCGGCGACAACGAGCGGCGATGGCTTGGTGAATGACAGATATCTCGACCGGATTACATTTGAATTCACCACGAATATATTCACCTGCTATGACCTTGAATTGAATCCGGGCACGAATACGATTGTTTTGTCGGGCACGGATGCGGCGGGTTTTTCGTTCACAACGAATTTTATGATGGTTTTCACCACCGTCGGTGACACGAACCCGCCGGTCTTCTCAATTGATTGGCCGGAACCCGGAAAGGAAATCGCTGATGATTCGCTCACTATCCGTGGACCGGTAGATGATCCCACAGCCAGGATGGTTGGGCAAATTTCGGCCAACGGCCGCACCAACAGCCTATATGCCGTGATTGAACGGAATGGCTATTTTTGGTTTGAGCATGTGCCGCTGGATTTGGGAGCCAATCGGGTCACGATTATAGCAACGGATGTGGCAGGCAATTCTTCCAGCGCCGATTTTGTCATTTACGGTGCCAATGACGTTCGCATCCGCATGGATCCAGTGCTGCCTGCGGATCAATTATGGCAACAAAAGATTGCCATGGTGACGGGCCATGTCCAGCCGGCCAACCACGGCGTTTGGATCAACGGAGTTCAAGCCATGGTGAAATCGGATGGCAGCTGGCTGGCGGAAAATGTTCCGGTGGTTTCATCTCCCAGCGGGGGCACGGCTTTGTTCGACCTGACAACTCTTTCTCCCGGTGACATCACAAAAGGAAACGTCAAAGTGAATGAGCAGGTTTCCGCCCAGACCATTTTCGGCACCAACACCATGGTCTTGAACGCGTCGTCTCCAGCCTGTGGCGTTTTCCAACTTCATATGGCTGAAACTGCTAATCACAGCTTTGTTTTGGAGGCTTCTACGAATTTGATTGAATGGATGCCAATCCTTACAAATTCAACTTTGAGCCCAACATTTGATTACACGGACACAAACGTGAAAGATTATCCCTGCCGCTTTTTCCGTGTCGTTCCTCTGCCATAGGTCAATCCTGGTAAGGTTCCGTAAAATCTATCAAAAGCTGCAAATCAGAGTGTCGGCTGATCTTCAAAAGCAAGCCCGCACCACGCCGCCGTCCACACGCAAGGCGGCTCCATTGGTGGCCGATGACAATGGGCTGCAAACGTAAACCACCAGGTTGGCAACCTCTTCTGTGGTGGCAAAACGCCTGAGTAGCGAGCTGGGCCGGACACTCTGAAAAAATTCCTTCTCGAATTCGACAAAAGGCTTGCCGCCACTCAACTGCTTAATGAAAGCATCCGCGCCATCAGAACGAGTTGGGCCAGGCAGAACGGCGTTCACCGTTACACCAGTACCGGCACAGGTTTCGGCCAGGCCGCGGGATACGGCCAGTTGCGCGGTCTTGGTCATCCCATAATGAATCATCTCGGCCGGAATCTGTATCCCACTCTCGCTGCTGATGAAAACGATCCGGCCCCAATTCTTCTTTTTCATGTCCGACAGGTAGGAGCGACTCAACCGGACACCGCTCAATACATTCGCTTCAAAGAACCGTCGCCAATCGGCGTCGGAGATTTCTTCAAACGGTTTCGGCTCGAAAATGCCGAGATTGTTGACGAGGACGTCCACGGCGGGGAATTGTCTGACCAATTTCGCGGTGATGTCGGCGCTGGTCAAATCGCCGGTAAAGCCTTCCAATTTGGCATGCGGTACGGTCTGATGGATTTTTGCGAGCGCTTCGTTCAATGACTTTTCCGTACGACCATTGACGATGACTCGAGCGCCTTCGCGTGCGAGGCCGATGGCAATCGCCAGACCGATACCCTTGGTTGAACCGGAAATGAGAGCGAGTTTGTCCGACAATTTCAGATCCATAATGCCGTCAAATTTACCCAGTTCCGCCCGGGGTCAAACTCCAGAGAGGGTCGTTGCGTCGGTATTAATTCTCAATGTAAGGCGTACCCCAGCGCGGATCGGTGCGCAGCGTGCCTTTTGCTTCCACGGTGCGCATAATTACCGAAATCTGGTTCCAATCGAGATCAAGCGAGGAGTTGTCCGGCCAGCCGCTTTCGTTCACATAAAATTCCAGTTGCACCTCCACTTTGTCGTCCTTGTTTACCGGGTTTGCGATATTGATCAATCGCCTCGCTTTCCCGAAGTCCCTTCCGGACGCCTTGGACCAATACCAGAGTACCTCGTCGGTAATATCCAAAGGCGGGTTGGGAGCCTTCACCGCGAACAATCTCGGCTTGATTTCCCGGGGATCGTCCGGATCGGATGACACATACGCCTTGTCGCCTACGAATATGGCTACGTCGTCCTTGATGACTTCTTCACTCGCGAAAACGGAAGGCCAGATTAGAAGTTCTCGACCATCCGGGCTCCGGTAATTCAGTGAAATCCGGGGTTCGACGGAAGAGGCCGGGGACCTGTTCGGATGGGTGATCTCCTCGTAGCCGCCGCTGAGAGTTTGAATCTCCGGATGGGTTTTGCACCCGATCAGGCCGGACAGGAGCAAGGTGGACAAGAGGTAAAGCGCGGGTTTCCGAATGGCTTTCATAAATGGTGGCTCACCGTTTGGTCAGTTCGACAAAATTACTCAACAATTGCAGGCCGATGCGCTGACTCTTTTCCGGGTGGAATTGCGTCGCAAACACATTGTCGCGCCAGACCGAGGAAGCAAAGTTGTCACCGTATTCTGTGCGTGTGGCGATAATGTCGGCATCCGCCGGTTGCGGGTAGAAGCTGTGGACAAAATAGACGTAACTGCCATTGGCCACGCCGCGAAACAAAGGACAATCCGGCTTTGTAATTTCAAGCCGGTTCCAGCCGATTTGCGGGATCTTCAACCCGTTCTTTTCCGGGAAACGGACGACGCTGCCCTTGAAAATTCCGAGGCCGGCGGCACAGGAATTGAATTCCTCGCTTTTTTCAAATAACGCCTGGTAGCCGACACAGATGCCCAGAAAAGGTTTGCCGGAACGGAT
>JBGPDH010000131.1:0-9863 GCA_041482195.1 Verrucomicrobiia bacterium | reverse complement strand
TTGGCGCGGCGGACATAGCGCTGATTGTTGGAGCACCACTACAAAGTATTCGAACTCAGTTGACCCCATCGTCAAAGAATAAGGCAATTCTGCACCTGCTGCCACCGCATGAATGTGTCATTTACACACGGCCGACAACGGGGTATCTGACACCGGAACATCCCATGAATCAATCTGAACTACCCCGCCCCAAGTGTTATCTCGACCTGCCGGTCTGGCCCAATCGCTGGTCCCCGCTCTTCCCACCATGCAAAAGCCTCGTTTGAGTTTTTGGCAGATCTGGAACATGAGTTTCGGCTTTCTGGGCATCCAATTTGGCTGGGGACTGCAGATGGCCAATATGAGCGCCATTTACGGGTACCTGGGGGCCAATGCCGATTCCCTCGCCATCCTATGGCTGGCCGCGCCGGTCACCGGCGTACTCATCCAGCCATTGGTCGGGCACTGCAGCGACCGGATCTGGTCACGGTTGGGCCGGCGGCGTCCGTTTATTCTGGGCGGCGCAATCCTGGCTTCGGTGGCATTGGTCTTAATGCCCAACAGCCCGTCAGTCTGGATGGCTGCCGGATTGCTCTGGGTGCTGGACGGAACCATCAATGCCAGCATGCAGCCGTTCCGGGCTTTGGTGGCGGACAATCTTCCCGAAGAACAAACCTCCCAAGGCTTTGCCATTCAATCGCTGTTCATTGGCCTGGGCGGCACGATTGGATCCGCATTGCCTTGGATGATGACCAACTGGTTTGGCGTCGCCGCCGAAGGCGCAGGGCACGGACATGTACCAGCTTCCGTCAGGCTCTCGTTTTACATCGGCGCCACCGCGTTCATGGGCGCGGTGCTCTGGACGGTCTTCAGCACCTCGGAATATCCTCCAACCGATTCCGAACTGACCGTCATCCGCGCGCGGAAGTTTGATTGGACACTCGGCCTGGGCAGTGTCTTCGCGCTGTTATATCATCTGCCCCGGCGAATGGGGGAACTGGGTTTTGTTCAATCCTTCGTGATATTTGCAAAGTGGGTCTCTCAGTTACCCAATCTTCTGCCCCGACGAATGTGGGAATTGGGACTCGTTCAATTCTTCACCTGGATCGGGATGTTTGCGATGTGGGTTTATTTTTCCCCGGCCGTGGCGAAAAACATTTTTCATGCAGCGCCCGGCTCGGTTGAAATGGAAGCTGCCGGCTCCTGGTCGGGCTTTTGTTTTGCGGCGTACAACGCGATCTGTTTTGTTTTTTCCTTTGTGCTGCTTTGGGGCACGAAATACACCGGCCCCAAGCTGATGCACATCCTCTGCCTGGCGGTAGGCGCGCTGGGGTTGGCGTCGGTTCCTCTGGATTCGGACAAATATCACCTGTTGATTGCTATGACGGCCATCGGCATTGCCTGGGCAAGCATCCTGTCGATGCCCTACGCGATGCTGGCGCCAGCTTTGCCCAGAGAAAAAGTCGGGGTCATGATGGGCATATTCAATCTGTTTATCGTGCTGCCGCAGATTATGGCTTCGAGCCTGCTCGGTTTCGTCCTGAAACATTTTCTGCACAGCGAGCCCATGAACGCCCTGGTCCTGGGCGGTGCGAGCATGGGGCTGGCCGCCTTGCTGACACTGCTGGTGGTGACCGTCAGGCGGACCGGCGGAGAATTTGCCGCGTCCGGCGCGGCCAGCACTCATTGAACCGGCAAAAACGCCCGCCGCGAAGGTCGAGTCCGGACAGAATGCATCTCTGGACCGAATGGCCGGCAGGCTTATTTCGACACCGTGCGGTGGAAAATCTGCCATTCGAACCCGTTCAGACGGAATTGAGGCAGGTCACCGGTCGGCGGATCCACCAATCCTGAAATCGGTACCAATTTGAACCCGCCACCGCTTTGCACGTCAACCCGTCCGGAAACCGGCCGGTTCGAAAAGTTAATCGCGACGATGAACTCATTTGTGCCGTCCGAACGCAGAAAGGTAACGACGTCCTTCTGCTCGGAATTACGCAGCCACTTCACCTGGTTATTGCAAAAGCAACCAGGATATTGTTCGCGCAGGTTGATCAGGCCCTGGTAGATTTCCCGCAGCGGCGGGCGGCCTTTCGGATTCCAGAATATCGTCAGCTTGTTGAACAAAGCCGGGTCGCCGGATTCAGTCGCATCGCCGACTTCCATGCCGTTATAGAGCAAAGGAACACCGTCCAGCGTGAACATCAGCGCCGAAGCCGCGAGGGCGCCGTTGACCCCAAAGCGCGCCACTGCCCGCGGTTCGTCGTGGTCGTCCGAAACCCGCATGTGAAGTGTGCCCGCGGGAAATTGCCGCCGGCTTTGCGCCCAGGTTTGTTCCAGATCCGAAGCCGGTGCGCTGTCCATCAGAACCTTGTTGAGGGTGGCCATCAACGGCCAGTCATAGTCAATGTCAAAGGCCTGCGTCATCAATTCCGGTTTGCTGGCCTCGGCCAGCCACATGAAACCCGGGTTGATTTTCGCGATGGTGGCCCGCGCTTCCACCCAGAAATCGGCCGGTACCATGGAAGCAACGTCACAGCGGAAACCATCGATGTCGCAAGTTTGCACCCAATAGACCATCATCTTGATCATATAGGCGCGGAGTTCAGTATTGGCGTAATTCAAACCCGCCACATCGGTCCATTCAGGAACCGGCTGGAGGATTTTCCCGTTCGCATCCCGTTTGTAATACTCCGGGTGTTGCATCATCACGCTGTCCCAAGCCGTGTGGTCGGCTACCAAATCCATGATCACTTTCATGCCGCGCTTGTGCGCCGCGGCCACGAGCTGTTTGAAATCGTCCAGCGTTCCGTAACTGGGATCGATCGCGTAAAAATCTTTGACGGAATAGGGGCTGCCGTATTCGCCTTTGCGGAATTTTTCGCCGATGGGATGAATCGGCATAATCCAAAGAATGGTAACACCGAGATTCTGCAAATGGTCCAGTTTGGCAGTGACGCCATTGAGGTCGCCGGCCGGAGAGAAGTCGCGGGGAAAGACTTCGCAAATGACGCCGTTGCGCAACCACGCCGGGCTTTTCTGCGCCGGTGGATCGGTAGGATTACCGCCGGCCTGAGCCACTGGCACAGAGCACGCGACCCATATGAATATTCCGAGTACCGCGCAGGATTTGATCGCGCTACGGGCCAAATGAGACCTGGTCGTCTCGAGCAGACTATGAATCATACATGTATTATCAACTTCCTGACCATTGAAACAACCGCACAAACATGCAACCTCGCCACTCTTCCGGATCACCGCCGGCAATCACGTCCGAGGCGACCTTTGGCGGTACAGCGGCACGAAACCGTTCCCTTTCCTGCTGAAAAGGTCAATTGTTTCAACTCCTGATTAAGGGGTTCAGTCTTTTTAATTCCGCCTCCAATGTCAATACACTTGCAAGCGGTAATAGCGCGTGGCATTGGTAGCCGTGGCGTCATTTAACACCATAATTCCACCGGTGCCGGCCTGAGCCGGGCCGAGGTTGGCCCAAGAGGTAGGCTGGAGGCTGTTGCCGCACTGGAGTTGGTAGGTCCAATTGGAGGAAGAGGAAAAACTTAACTGAACATTGTTGCTCTGGACGACAATCGGTCCGAGCTGGAACGGCGGTAGTACGGGGTGCAACAGCGGATTCGACGGGTCCGTTCCGTTGCGATACTCCGTAAGATTCGACACGCCGTCGCCGTCCGGATCATCCGGACCCCGCGACAAGTCGTTTGCCGAGCCCAGGGGATGGCCGAAGTAAGCCAGCCGCCACCAGTCAGGGATGCCGTCTGTGTCGCTGAATACATCGGCAATTTTGCGGACCTGCACGCCGGAAACGCGGGCATGGTCCACTACTTCCGTAAATAGGATCTGCAATTGTGAATTGGTGACGGCGTTGGTGAAGACGAGGGAAATGGGAATATTCATTCCGCCGGCCGTCGCGTAGATGTCAAAATTGGTTAACACCTGCCGGCCCTGGATGAAGACGTTGAAAACGCGCTTGCCGGGACCGTTCCAATACGTTTCCGCCTCCAGTAACGTGGTTTCATAGACGCCCTCGGGGCAATCGAACTCGTAGTAAAAGCCCCCGCTGGAGGTGCTGTAATGCTCGCGTTGGTAGAGCGATTGGGCTGACGAACAGACGCCGCTGATGCTGTTGTTGAGATAACCATTTGTGCCGCCGACGTAACCGAAGGCGCCTAAACTGTAGTTTGTGTCCGCCAGCCAAACGTTGGCGCTGCAATCGGTGACGTTGGCAGGGTTGCCCCCGCTCACGCGCTGGATGTAATTGCCGGGCACATTGAAGAACCAGACGTTCGCGGTGTTCGTGGGCGAAATATTGCCGCTCGTATCCGTGGCCCGGGCGAAAATCACATGCGGGCCATTAAGAAAATTCGAACTGTTCAGATTCAGATTCCACGAGGTCGTCCCAGCCGCGGTCGACCAAATTCCGTTGTCCAATTCGATTTCAACTTTCTGCACCGCAACGTTGTCGCCCGCCGTCCCGGACACCAGCAAATTTCCCGAAACCCGTGTTCCGTTAGTGGGCGCGAGCATTGAAACAGTCGGTGGCATCGTGTCCGCGACTCCTGAGCGAGTGTGAAATTGCAATTGATACGGCGCAAACATCGCGTTGCCTGAAACCGCGTCCAGTGCGTTGGTGACCCGCACGACGACGGTGGCCAACCCCGGAAATCCGGCGCCGCTGGGAGTGAAGGTCACCAGATCATGCGCCGCCGACCAGGCGAAAGTGCCCCCCACGGCCGGAGTGGTATTAAACGCCGATTGGACACTGTTCGTGTCCATGGGCTTGCTGAATTGGAGTACGACTGAAGCATTGATCGGCACGTTGGTGGCATCGTGTGTTGGTAAATTGCTGACCACGACCGGATCGAGCGGCAACTGTTGCGATTGCGCGATGAAAATTTTCGCGGAAGTGCCTGATACGGATATCGACGGCGTTTGGGAGCTGGAATCCAACGTGTAGGTTTCGTTCGTATTCAGCAAATTCACAAGGATTGTGTAACCGGGATAGGTCAAAGTGCAGGGCGACAACGTCTGCATCGAACCGGCAGTGTTCAAAACGACGAATATTTCCTGCGCGTTCAGCACGCGAGAATAAGCAAACAATCCCGGTCCGGTGGAATTATTGGTTTGATTGGTGTAGGAACCGAGCGAAATCGCGGGATAGAGTCGGCGAAAATTATTCAGTCTGGCAACGAGTTGAAACAGCGGGTGCGTCATGTTGAAGCTGTCCACGCCCGCGAGGCCAGCGTCCTTGAACTGCCCGGCGAACATGTCTTCGCGATCATTAGGATCGGTGGCGCCGTTGAACGCCTGCTCGGTGCCGTAATAAAGGCACGGAACGCCGCGCGCCGTGTAGAGAAATGCGAGTGCCACGGCGAGGCGATTGGTGGTGCTGGAGTACAAAAAGCGCGGTTGATCGTGGTTGTCAAGAAAGGTCACCAGTTGCATCCGCGACACGGGGTCGTAAACGCTGTCAACGGAGTTATAATGGGTTTGGATCAATGAGGTGGCACCGCTCCCGGAGCCGAAGACACTTCCGACCTTGAAATAAAGCGGGTAGTCGAGCACTGAATCCAGCAGGAACGACCCGCCGCTTTTCGTGCCGGTATAGGAACCGCAGAGTACTTCGTTGGTGTCGTACACTTCGCCGAACATGAAAAAGTTCGGCTTCGCGCTGTTCGTCGCGGCGAATTGGTGTACGAGCGGACACCAGTATTGCCAGAAGCCGGTATCCACGTGCTTGAAGGTATCAATGCGGAAGCCGTCGAAACCGGCCTGCTGAATCCAAAAATTGTAAATCGCTGCCATGTTCGAGCGGACATAAGGCGATTCAGTGCGGAAATCATCCAGGCCGCTTAGTTCGCCCAGTTGGTAATGGTCCGGGATGTTGTAATCTGGAATAGCGCCGTAGTTGTGGAAGAGATTGGTCAGGGCGTTGTTGGTCGGGGTGTAGGTTGAATTGTAAATGTCAAAGGGCGGCGCATAGGTGAGCGAACTGCTGCGGTACTTGAGAGTGTAGCCGGCCGGCGGAGCGAGGTAAGCGGGATACCCCGCATTCGTGCTGTAGATCAAGTCATCGCCGTGATTGCAAATGATGTCGTCAATGACGAGCAGTCCCCGGGCGTGCGCCGTCGCGGTGAAATGCTGCAAATCCGCGAGGCTGCCCCAGTGTGGGTCCACATTGTAAAAATCACGCCCGGCATAGCCGTGAAACTGACCGTGGCCGTTAAGCACGACCGGCGAAATCCAGATAGCCGTAGCGCCCAGCGCCTTAATGTAATCGAGCTTCTGTTCGATGCCCTTGAAATCGCCACCATGCACCGAGGTGGTGCCGGTGGGGCTGTAATTGCCATCGGCGTTGTCATTCGACGGGTCGCCATCGAAAAAGCGGTCAGAGATGATCTGGTAGATGTTCTGTTGTTGCCAGAAAAGGTTGGTGGTTTGAGCCTGCACCCCCGCCGCCCAAACGCCAACCGCGGCGGAAAGACACACGAGAATGCGCCGGAACCAGACAGGAAGAGAGCAAGACATAAGTTTTAAATTCAGGCGCAAAACAAAATATAGGGCCGCCTTCTACCGGACGCTACCGCACAAATATGCGAGGCCACCTCGCTTTCCGCCAAAACCCGAATGACAGGGCCATTGGCATTGCGAAACTTTTTGCGCTGTCTAAATTGCCAGTGTGAAACGACGCCGCTCCAAAGGGAAAACTCTGCAGCGCAATCGACAAACTGGCCCGCCTTCAACGCCTGCTGGCGGCGAACAGGCTCCGGCACTCTCCGCCCGCCGTAAATGGGCTTTTCGCCTGATGGCTTTGGTGTGTGTGCCCTTGTTGGCGTTAGGCGGACTGGAAGCCGGGTTGCGGCTGGTGGGCTATGGTTATCGCACCAGTTTCTTCGACACCTACTACATCGGTTCTCAGAAATTCCTGGTCGATAACGAAAGTTTCAGTTTGCGGTTCTTCCCGCCTCAACTCACGCGTTGGCCTACGTCTTTTCTCATGCCGGCATCCAAACCGGCCAACACTTACCGGATTTTCATTCTGGGCGAATCCGCCGCACAAGGGGATCCCGAACCCGACTATGGCGCCTGGCGTTACCTGGAAGTGTTGCTCCGTGAGCGATATCCCGACGAACACTTCGAGGTGGTCAATGTGGCGATTACGGCCATCAACTCGAACGTCATTTTCCCCATCGCCCGCGAGTGTGCGCGCCAGGACGGCGACCTGTGGATCATCTATATGGGCAACAACGAAATGGTCGGGCCGTATGGCGCCGCGACCGTTTTTGGGGCCAAAGCCCCGCCGTGGTGGCTGATCCGGTTGAGCTTGGCCGTGCAGAAAACCCGGGTCGGGCAGCTGATGGTCTCTCTGGAACGCAAGCTGACCAGCCATACGGTAGAAGCGTCCTGGGGTGGCATGCAAATGTTTCTCGGCAATCAACTGGCACCCGACGATCCCCGCCGGGAAATCGTTTATCGCAACTTTCAACGCAACTTGCAGGACATTTTACAAGCAGGTCTGGGTTCGGGTGCTAAAATTATTTTGAACACGGTGGCGGTGAACCTCAAGGATTGTCCGCCGTTTGCTTCATCAAAAAACAGCCGCCTTTCTTCCGCCGGCCAGACGCAGTTCGAGGCACAGCTTGCCGAGGCACGGCGGCAACAGGCGGAAAGTAATTTCACCGCCGCCGCACAGCTTTATGAAGCGGCGGCCAAACTCGACAGCACCCTCGCCGAATTGCAATACCGTTGGGGCGAATGTCTGCTGGAGCAAAATCATTTTGTATCCGCCCGCGACCATTTCCAACAGGCCTGCGATGATGACGCGTTGCCCTTTCGTGCCGATTCGCGAATCAACGGCCTGATCCAGCAAGCCGGGGAAAGATTTTCCGGTCCCGATCTTGCTCTGTTGGATGCGGTCAGCGCCCTGGAAACCAACGGACCGGCGCCCGTTCTCGGAGAGAAGACGTTTTATGAACATGTGCATTTTAATTTCGACGGGAGTTACCGCCTGGGCCGTGCGTGGGCGGAACAGGTACAACGTTTCCTGCCTGAATCCGTCAAAAGCCAGGCAGCCAACGGCTGGGCTTCACAGGCAACCTGCGAGCGCTTGCTGGCGCTGACGGATTGGAACCGGAGTCTGGTGCTTCAAGTCGCTGTCCTTCCGCGAATGCAGCAGCCGCCTCTGAGCACGCAGTTCAATAATGACTGGCGGATGCAAGCCATTAACAACCAAATGCAGGAACTGTCTCAGCGGATGGCTGAAACCAACGCCCAGGCCAACGCCCGCGCGATTTACCGGGACGCCCTGAACCATGCCCCGAACGATTATATGTTGCATGAGAACTATGCGGAGTTCCTCCAATACATCGGTGACTCCAAACAATCTGCGTCCGAATGGTTGAAAGCCTGTGAATTGTCGCCGCGCAATCCCTTCACCTTTTGCCAGGCCGGCCGGGTGCTGGCTCAAATGGGTCGGCAAACGGAGGCACAGGCGGCCCTCTCAGAAGCAATCTCCCTGCATCCCCGGTATTTTGACGCCTGGCTGGAATTGGGCAAATTGCGCTTTGCTGAAGGAAAATATGAGCCGGCCCTGCAATACTATAAACAGGCCCGGCTGCTCCAGCCAAACGATCCCCACGTCTATTTTGAAATGGGCCGGACTTTTTCACTTCTGCAACGTCCATCTGAATCTATTGAAAACTTCGGCCGCGCGATTCAAATCAAGCCGGATTACTGGGAGGCCCATTATCTCCTCGGCGGTGAACTGGCCTTAACGGGAGAAATCGAGCGAGCCGAACGGGAATTCGAGACGACGGTTCGACTGCAACCGGGGTATGCCCCGGCGCATTTAAACCTGGGGGTTGCGTTCATGAAACAAAACCAATGGGACGCAGCGATGCGGGAATTTCAGGAAACGTTGCAACTGGATCCCGCCAACCAATTAGCGGCGCAGTATCTCAACCAAGCTCGATCCCTGAATAAACACACGCCTTCATCGGGGCGGTGAAAGCGTGATGATCTTTGGACAGGAAATCGAATAAATTATTGCTGCGGCGTGTGTTGCGCCAGCCAGATCATGTCCGGGTCGCTGCTCAGGCATGAAGCATTATTCGCATTGATGTACTTCACTTTTTGGTGAGCCGCGAGGGTCGGCCCGGTCCAATGATGAACTTCGGAATGACCATCACAAAAAGCCACTCCGCACCCACCGCCATGCAGGTTGCCGGGCAATTCGGTGAAGGTGGTGGTTGGAAAAGGAGCGGTGTACAGGAGGAGATCGTCAATGCTGTCGGGATGTTCATCCATCACCCACCAACACCGGCTTGGTCCAGGGGAATGCATATCTGTGAACCTCTTAGCGACATACCACGGATTCCAACTCCACGGCGGAGTACCGCTCACGTTATTGACGGCCATGCCGTACTTGTGCCCGTCGCCAAGAGCCGCATCCATGGCTATACTTCGCGAACGATGGTTGGTACGCAGCTTAGCCCGTTGAACTGGGCTGGCGAATTCGTCAGCCGGGCACTGGTACACTTTGTAGTTGCCACTCAGATAATTGGCCATGCAGGAATATTTAGGATCGGTAAAATAATAGGTATTGGTGTTCCAGACGCCCGCTGACCAGTCTAGACTCCCTGTCGCCCAGGAAGGTACGCCTGAGCCCGAGGGGTAAAGATAGCCTTGACCGCTGCCCGGATCGTTGTTCAGAGGCAGGTAATCGCGATTATCGCTGGCGTACATCGCGCCGACCAGACCGAATTGCCTCTTGTTGCTCATGCAATTGATGGCCTGGGCCCTTACCTTGGCGGCGCCCAATGCCGGCAACAACATGGCGGCGAGGATGGCGATAATGGCTATGACCACCA
>JBGPDH010000130.1:0-9958 GCA_041482195.1 Verrucomicrobiia bacterium | reverse complement strand
GACTCCTTACGTCGTCTCCTGCAAATTCATCTCCGTGTCTTTACGCCACTGCGAACATTTGTTCGCTTGACTCGATTGTTCTTTACGGCGGAAATGGGCCTATGATTACCCGTCGCGATTTGTTGGTCGCCACCGTTGCCGCGCTCACCGCCGTCGCCGTGATGGCGGTGGCGCAGTCTGCGGGCAAGCCGGTCATGCATTCATCCATCTTCAATTGGGCCGACCTCAAGGCTGTGCCCACAAAAACCGGTGAGCGGCGCGCCGTGTTCGACGCGCCCACACCCACGCTCGCGAATTTCGAGTGCCACATCACAACGCTCAATCCGGGCGAGGTACCGCACCCACCGCATCGACACGCAGATGAGGAGTTGTTGATCATCAAGGAAGGTACGCTCGCTGCGTTGCAGGGTGACAAGACGAACATCGTCGAGGCGGGCGGAATCATCTTTCAGGCGTCGAATGAATTGCACGGGTTACGCAACATCGGCACAAACCGCGCGACTTATTACGTCTTCAGGTTCGTAACGCATAGCCCGACAAACTAAGAGGCTTTGACGCCGACCACCTGTCAGCGGGAAACTACGGTACCAATCCGTTGCGAGACGCTCTCCAGCGGCTCTTCCGGCCTCAGCTCCATCCACTCGAGATTTTTCTGAGCCCGGAACCAAGTGAGTTGCCGTTTGGCGAATTGCCGCGTTTTAGTCTTCACCAGTTCGATGGTTTCTGCGAGCGGGCGTTCACCGCGTAGATGTTCCACCACCTGCCGGTAGCCGATGGCCTGCATCGCGGTTTTATTTTCTTGAAGTCCGTGCTGGAGCAATTCACGCGTCTCGTCCACCAATCCGCGCGCAAACATTGTGTCCACACGGGCATCAATCCGCCGACGCAAATCATCAGTTGTGCGGGTTAGACAGAAAAACTCGGGCCTCCGACCTTGGACTTTGGACTTTGGACTTTGGACTTCAGACTTCCACTCCGCCCGTTGTTGGGAAAACTTCTTGCCCGTCAATCGAATCACTTCCACCGCGCGAATGACGCGACGCGGATTTTGTTTATCAATCTTTTCGTAGGCTGCCAGGTCGCGTTCGCGCAACTCACGTAACAAGGCCTCATATGGCATCGCTTCCAGTTTGGCGCGTAGTTCGGGGTTGGCGGAAGGCGCTTCGCCGAGCCCGCTCAAAAAGGCTTTGAAGTAAAGCCCCGTGCCACCGCAGAAAACCGGCACGCGACCGCGCGCTTGAATTTCTTCAACCGCCTTTTGCGCAAGCCGGACAAATTGCGCCGCGTCGAAGGATTCGGTCAGGTCGCAGATATCAATGAGGTGATGCGGCACGCGGGCGCGCTCAGCGGGCGACGGTTTGGCGGTGCCGATGTCGAGTCCCCGATAGACCTGCATCGAGTCCACGGAAATGATATCGCCGCCAATTCGTTCTGCGAGCTGGAGCGCGATTTCGGATTTGCCAACCGCAGTCGGCCCGGCGATGAAAACCGGTTGGATGTTGGAAGTTGAATGTTGAATGTTGAGTGTTCCCACCATCATCAATCCTCCATCCACTACCCTTGCTTTGGCTCAACGCGGCGCGACAGGATGGCACCGAGGGCAAGGCCGACGATGAAAATGGGGATGCTGACCAGCATGCCCGGCGTGAGGCCGTAATGAATGTGGTCGGGCGGATAATCGCCGCGGAAGTATTCCATGAAGGTACGAGTGACCGCGTAGCCGACGAGGTAGATGGCAAAGACCTGCCCGTCGAATTTTTTGTGGCGGAAGAGCCAGGCGAGCAGGAGATAAAGCAGGAAATTGTTCACGGCGTCATAAATCTCCGTGGGATGCACCGGAATACCGGCGTATTGGTGGCCGGCGGGAAAACTGACACCCCACGGCAAATCGGTCGGCCGGCCATAACAGCAGCCGTTGAGAAAGCAGCCGAAGCGGCCAAAGACGTTGCCCAGGGCACAACTCGGGGCGAGTACGTCGGCGACCTTCCACAACGGCAATCGTTTCCAACGGACGTAGATGAAACCGGCCAACGTCGCGCCGATCAAGCTGCCGTAATAGACCAGCCCGCCATGTTGAATCATGAAAATCTCCGAGAGCGGCTGGTCGGCGAATTCGTCCTTCCAATACGTCGTCACATAGACAATGCGCGCCCCGAGAATCCCGCCAACCATCAGCCAGAGCACAATGTCGGCGATGCGTTCGGCCGGGATATTGGCGCGACGGGCGCGGAGACTGGCGGTCCAAAGGCCAGCCAGAAACGCCAAGGCGATCATGATGCCATACCAATGAATGGCGAGCGGCCCCAGGTGAAACGCAATCGGATGCACGTTGGGAAGTTAAATCGGAACCGCGGGAATGGGAAACTTCAAATTGACTGTTTTAATTCGGATTGGTCGCCGCGGCGGGCTGAAGGTTCACCGGTGAGGGTGGCGATGCAATGAATCCCTGGGGCAAGGGCGGCCATTCCGGCACGTTGGCGACCAGATCACGCCAGGTCTGCCGCTCGGCCGGCGACATTTGTGACCAATGCTCGGCGTTCTTCAAAAATGCCTTTTTTTCCAACGTACTCATCCCGGTGAATTTTGCGTAGGCCCGAATGCATTCGTCCCGCTGGTTGGGCGGCAGGTTATCAAACGCCAGGAGGGTGTTATGCATCTGCCGGCGTTCCGCGTCCGAGAGCGTGTTGAGCGCGGCCGACTTTTCATCGGGTGTCAGTTCGAAAAATTGATTCACGCTCGCGGCAATTTTTTTTCGCTCATCTGCGGGTATGGCACTCCAGCGTGCCGCCTCTGGATCCGCGGAGGCGATTTGCGGCAGCGGCGGACCGTTGCTGAGATCCACGCTCGAAAAGTAGCGCAGGGCGCGTTCGTTCTCCAAGAATTCCTGTTGTAACGACGGCGGCAAAAGACTCCACTGACTGAGACGGGACTGAACCAATTCCCGCAGGCCGGGCGGGACCTGCGCGAGCCGGGCGGCACGCTTGTCCGGTGGTAACTGCAACAGCGGCAACAAATACCAGCGCAATTCCGTGGCCCGCAGCCGGAGTTCGCGTTCATCGGGAGCGAGGGCTGCGTACTCATCAAGCTTCGTGAGAATGCGGGCGCGGGTTTGCGGCGGGCGGTTGGTCAAGAACAGTTCACGCTCGTCCGGCGTCATGGCCAGCAGCTGCCGGAACAAATCCACCGGTGACCGCGGGCGGGGCAAGGCCGAAAGGTCGTTGGTCGACGCCGAAAACAATTTCACGGGCGGAGGGACACCGGGAACGGTCCCGGCCAACGTATTAAAAAAAATTCCCTGCCCAGCGATGCAAAACACCAGCCACCAGGGCGTGTGCCGCGAACGGTTCATTGCAGGAGCGCCAGCAACTCCTCATCGGCCCGCGGCTGGCTCATCCGCTGGATGGCATTGAAATTCTGCAAAGCCTCAACGCTGGGCAAAGGCTGTGTCCCGGCCAGGAGCGCGACGTCTCGGGCCAACTGGGCGCGCTGGTTGAATTCGTAGCGCTGATACGTCAAACCTGCGATGCCAATGACGGCCACACCGACCGCCAACCGGGGCACCAGCACGCGCCAGCCCCAGTGCCAGATCGTCGGGCGGGGACGCGCCTCTTCGCGTTCGACGGCCTGGAGCAGCAGGGCCGTGAAATTAGAGGGCACCGGTCGGTCGGTGAGCCGACCCAATTCTTCGGTCAGGCGTGATTCGAGCTCCCAATCTGTCTGGAGGTCAGGCTGGGCGCTCAATTCCTTGCGTTCGGCACCGGTCAATTTCCGCCGCCAAATCAACTCGCGCAATGGGTTCTGGATCGGCTCGCCTTTCATCGTGTTCTTCAGGTTAAAAACCGGGGTGCCGGCAAAGTTGCGCTGAAAACTGGCTCGCCGTTGACCGGGTTTCATCGTAATTTACAAATAATGACCGCGCTTGCCGCCAACCAGACAAAATCGGAGGTACCCGTGCTGACCCACCGCCAGCGTTTCCTCGATGCCTGCCGGTGCCGCCCGGTAGACCGCCCGCCGGTCTGGCTGATGCGGCAGGCGGGGCGGGCGCTGCCGGAATACCGCAAACTCAAAAGCAAATACCCGTTTTTGACATTGGTCCGCACTCCGGAACTGGCTGCCGAGGTCACCCTCCAGCCGATTCAAAGATTTGATTTTGACGCGGCCATCCTGTTCAGCGACATCCTCGTCGTTGCCGAAGGCCTGGGACAGGGCTACAAATTCCGCGACGGCGGTGGCATCGAAATGAACTTTGCACTGCGCACGGTGGATGACATCAAGCAACTGGATGTGCCGGCCCTGCCGGAACGCCTGGCTTACATCCCGCGCGCCCTGCAACTGGTCAAATCTTCTCTGGGTGACAAGACCGCCCTGATCGGTTTTGCCGGCTCCCCCTGGACGCTCGCCAACTTCATGCTCGAAGGCGGCAGCGCGCACGAATATACGCAGGCAAAAAAGCTGTTTTATTCCGAGCCGGAAATTTTCTCGCGGTTGATGAAGAAACTGACTGTCGCCGTGACGCGCCTGTTGCAGATGCAAATCCTGGCCGGCGTGGACGCGGTGCAGATATTCGACAGCCTCGGCGGGTTGCTGTCCGGAAACGCGTTTGCGGCAGCCTCGGCCGGTTGGATTAAACAAATCGTTTCCGCGCTGAAGAGCACCGTACCGGTCATTGTTTTTTCCAAGGATGTCCATGGCCACTGGCAAACCCTGGTGGACACCGGCGCGAACGTGCTGGGGATTGACTGGACGGTGCGGCTGGCAGATGTGCGCGCCCAACTGCCGGAACACGTTGGCGTCCAAGGCAATCTTGATCCATCTTTGCTCCTGACCCAGCCGGAAATCGTCGCGGCGGAGACCGGCCGGATCCTGACGGAAATGCGTGGCACACGTGGCCACATTTTCAACCTGGGCCACGGCGTGCCGCCCGAGGCCAAACTGGAAAACCTCACCGCCCTGGTCGAAACCGTGAAGAATTTTAAATGAGCCAGCTGAACGTCAATCTCGATCTGGTGAAGAAATACAACGTGCCGGGGCCGCGTTATACCAGTTACCCGCCCGCCACGAAATTCACCGAGGCCATTTCGTGGGAGCAGCTTTCCGCCAAAATCGAGGAGAACAACCGGTCACCGCGCGACCTCTCGGTTTATTTCCATATCCCGTTCTGTGAAACACTTTGCTGGTTCTGCGGCTGTACGACCGTCATCACGCTCAATCATGACAAAGGCATGGCTTACGTCGAGGCACTCGGCCGGGAAGTGGAAAAGATGGCGCCCCGGCTGAACCAGGACCGCAAGGCGGTTCAACTCCATTTTGGCGGCGGCTCACCGACGTTTCTCCGGCCCGACGAAATTCGCCGGCTCGGCGAAATTATCCACCAACATTTCACCTTTTCACCGGACATCGAGGCGAGCGTGGAGGTGGACCCGCGCCGGTTGACGCGTGAGCACATGGTGGCGCTGCGCGAAATCGGTTTCAATCGCGCCTCGATGGGTGTGCAGGATTTCAATCCCAAAGTGCAGGAGGCAATTCACCGCATCCAGCCCCGCGAGATGACGCAGCAGGCGATGGATTGGATGCGCGAACTCGGCTACAACTCCATCAACCTCGATTTGATTTATGGCCTGCCGTTTCAGACGCCGCAGTCGTTCAACGAAACACTCGACACTGTGCTGACGATGAAGCCTGACCGGCTGGCGGTGTTCAGCTACGCGCATGTGCCGTGGATTAAACCGTCGCAGAAAATCCTCGAACGCGAGGTCCTGCCCACACCGGAAACCAAGCTCGAAGTGCTCAAGCTCGTTATTGAGAAACTCACGGCGGACGGCCAATACGTTTATATCGGCATGGACCATTTCGCGAAGCCGACCGACGAACTGGCCATGGCGCAACGCGAGAAAAAGCTCCAGCGAAATTTTCAAGGCTACAGCACGCGCGCCGGCTCGGACATTTACGCGTTTGGCATGTCGAGTATTTCGCAGATCCCCGAAGCCTACTGGCAAAATGAGAAAGAACTGCCGAAATGGCAGGAAGCCGTGGACGCCGGGAAAGTGCCCCTAAACCGGGCGTATTTTGTGACCGACGAGGACAAAATCCGCCGCGAAACCATCATGCGCGTGATGTGCGACCTCTCGCTGGATTTTGCCGCGATGTCGCAAAAACTCAGTATCAATTTTGAACAGCATTTCGCGCAGGAACTGGCCGCGCTCGCGCCTTTCGCGGCTGATGGTTTGGTCAAACGCAACCTGACGGGTCTCGAAGTTACGGAAGCCGGTCGTCTCTTCATCCGCAACATCGCGATGTGTTTCGACAATACGCTGGCGCCGGAAGGTCAGCGGAGACATTCCAAGACGATTTAGCGTGGGCCAAACGACTGGTGAAAGACATTATCTGCATAAAAATGAAATAGAGCAGACAAGTCATGTATCTTTTTCTATTGGCTTTCCTGGTGGCCATCGGATTGACGATTTGGTTCGTCTTTCTTAGCGAGGCATCGGTGATGGCCAAAGTGGTTATCGGGGGTTTATTTGTCGTGTCTTTTCTGCTTCATCCTTCGGCTTTTCCGATGGCAGGCTTTTTTTTGCGAATTGGGATCGGTATCTTTGTGTTGTTCTACCAGGCTTATCAAAAGGCAAAAACGCAATGAAATCCGTCGCCATCATCGGGGCCGGTATCACCGGATTGACCACGGCGTTTTATCTGAAACGGCGGGGCGTGCCGGTCACGGTGTACGAGGCCGGGCAACGCGTCGGGGGTGTGATTCAAACCGTCCAGCGCGACGGTTTTCTCGCCGAGAGCGGGCCGAACACCCTGCTTGAAACCTCACCCAAAATCGCGCAACTGGTTCGCGATGCCGGCCTGACCTCGCGTCGGTTGGATTCCGATCCCCGGGCTGAGGCGCGTTACGTGGTCCGTTACCGGCGTCCGATTGAAATGCCCGGCTCGCCGCTGGGATTTTTTACGACCAGACTATTCACGGCCCGAGCCAAGCTTGCCGTGCTCCGCGAACCGTTTGTACCGCGCCGCCGGGACGGCAAGGAGGAGAGCGTCGCCGAGTTCGTAAAACGCCGGCTGAATCAGGAGTTTCTCGATCACGCCATCGACGCACTGGTGTCGGGTGTTTATGCGGGTGATCCTTATAAGTTGTCCGTGCCCCAGGCCTTCCCGCGCCTGGCCGAACTTGAGGCGCGCTACGGTTCGCTGATCAAAGGCCAGATTTTCGGTGCCCGCGAGCGGAAACGGCGCGGGGACGTCGCCCGGGACCGGGCACCCAAGTTTTCCTTTGATGTGGGTTTGCAGGTGTTGCCCGATACGCTGGCGATGCAACTCGGCGACGCGATAAAATTACGCACTCCGGTGACGAAGTTGACCCGGACGAATGAAGGCTGGCGCGTGACAACACCCGGCGGCGATGCGGAATTCGGCGCGGTAATCTATTGCGGCACGGCGTACAAGCTCGCGGAATTACAGCTGGTTGTGCGGCAACCCGTGGATGTTACTGCCTTTTCCGAAATTCGTTATCCGCCGGTAGCGAGTGTGGTTTTGGGGTTCCGGCGCGAAGACGTGGCGCATCCGTGTCAGGGTTTTGGCATGTTGATTCCCAAAGTTGAAGGTTTCCGAATCCTGGGCACCATTTTCTCTTCGTCGTTGTTTCCCAACCGCGCGCCCGCCGGCCATGTGACGCTCACGAGCTACGTGGGTGGTGAACGGCAGCCGGACCTGGCGTCCCGGCCTCCGGATGAGCTGGTGGCGCTGGTCAACGAGGATCTCCGTGTGTTGTTGGGCGTAAAAGGCAAGCCGGTCTTCCAGCACACGGCACTTTACCCGCGGGCCATTCCGCAATACAATCTCGGGTACAGCCGTTATCGCGAAGGGATGAACGCCCTCGAAAAGCAAGCCGCCGGCCTTTTTCTCGCCGGCCATTACCGCGATGGCGTTTCGTTGGGGGATTCGATCGTATCGGGTTGCAACGTCGCTGAGCGCACGGAAAAATTTCTGACTGCCAAATGAACAGAGGCATTTTGCTGGTCAATCTGGGTTCGCCGGATTCGACTTCGGTCAGCGACGTGCGGCGTTACCTGAATGAATTTCTCATGGACGCCCGGGTCATGGATTCGCCGTGGCCACTGCGCCGGCTGATCGTGGGCATGATTCTGCTCACCCGCCCGAAGGAATCCGCCGAGGCTTATCACAAAATCTGGACGGCCGAAGGCTCACCACTCATCGTGGTGAGTCGTCATCTCCAGGAGAAGCTGCAGGAACGGGTCACCCTGCCGATCGCCCTGGCCATGCGATATCAGAACCCGTCCATCCCGAAGGCCATCCTCGGCCTGGCAGAACAAAAAGTCGACGAGGTTCTGCTGATCCCGCTGTTTCCGCACTATGCCATGTCGAGCTACGAAACAGCGGTCGAACGGGTCAAGGAAGTGGCGGCGAAACTGGCGCCGCACATGCTGGTCAAAGTCCAGCCGCCCTACGGGGATTCGCCGGATTACATTGCGGCGCTCACTGCCAGCGCGTCGAACTATCTGGAGGCGGGTTACGACCATCTCTTGTTCAGCTTTCATGGTATACCGGAACGGCATCTGAGAAAGACCGACCCGACGCACCGTCATTGTCTGGCGCTGCCGAACTGCTGTGAAGAGGCCAGTCCGGTGCACGCGACATGTTACCGTGCGCAGTGCCTGAGGACCGTCGCGGCGTTTGTCCGGCAGGCGGGCGTGCCGGCGGGAAAATTCTCTGTGTCTTTTCAATCCCGCCTGGGTAGCGACCCGTGGTTGAAACCGTACACGGATTTTGAACTGGCCGATCTGCCTGAACGCGGCGTTCTAAACCTTCTGGTCATCTGTCCGGCGTTCGTTTCGGACTGTCTGGAAACCCTGGAGGAAATCGGCATCCGCGGGCGGGAGACATTTCTTTCGGCGGGTGGGAAGGAATTCACGCAGATCCCGTGCTTGAATGAACACCCGCTCTGGCTCAGCGCGCTGGAGAAGATGATCGAACGATTTTGAACGGCTGGCCGGCGACCGAAACCGGTACGGTCACTTTCTGGTCTTTCGACGACCGCCGGTGGAGCCGAACCTGAGTTTGACCGTATCCTGCAAAAAGCCCAGCAACCCCTTTTTCCTTCTGGTTTGTACGCTCGGAATCAGCTCGCATTTATGACTGCACAACGGGCAGAGAAAGTGCGGTTCCCCGCCCTTGAACCGCAACACGTGCACACAATCGTTGCACATCACCTCGTGGCAATGGGTACACCGGTAGGTGGCCTGGGCGCGCGAGTGGCGGGGACAAACGATCGCGCCATCCGCCAGCACGACCGGCGGCCGGGGCCGGTCGCGTTCAAACTGGGGAATGGCTACACTGACATCCGTGGACTCGACGAATAGTTCCACGTCACCCAGGTTCAGTGTCTGACCGGGAAGCAACCAGGCCTCGCGCACCGGGTCGCCATTGATAAACGTACCATTGGTTGAACCACAATCGCGTATCATCACACCATCGTTGGACAGCTCGATTTGGCAATGATTGACGGATACGGTGGGGTGTTCGATGCAGAAGTCACTTTCCGGACTGCGGCCAATCTGGTTGACGCCGAGCCGCAGCTCCAGCGCCTGATTTTTTAAGCCTTCTGTCTTAACTAGCAACCTCGCCATAGGGCCTCCGGTTTCCGTCCAAAAAGATTGTCCATCTTTGGGAAATGAAAGTCGAGAGGAAAATAGCCCCCCCCGGGGCGTCATCACCGCAGCGGGTTTCGGACAAAGGCAAATTCTCCAACGATCTGCCCGCCCAACAGATGTTCCTGAATGATGCGTTCCAAAACATCCGGGGTACAGGAGTGATACCAAACACCTTCGGGATAGACGACGGCAATCGGCCCGCCGTCTTTTTTTATGATGGTTTTAGCGTTGTTTAGGTAAAGTGTTTATTGTTAGGTGTAGTTCTCTTTGGTGTGCTTTTGTTT
>JBGPDH010000129.1:0-9961 GCA_041482195.1 Verrucomicrobiia bacterium | reverse complement strand
TGATCAAATCAAATTTCAGTTGCAAGCGCGCGGTTCGTTGACGGAGTTGATGGACGACCTGAATATATGCACCGATGAAAATTATCTGCCGCCGAATGACGCCACTGATTTAAAAAAACAAGCGACTGAAGTTCATCAATTGATCAATGGTTATATCCGGTATTTGCGCGAACGTAAAACCGGGGCGGAGTTGGCGTTGCGTGAATCGTCTTCCGGCAGCGAAATGATAACCAACGATTTTGACGTACAATGAAGAATACGATTCAACTATTTAACAATTCAACTATTTAACAAACTTGAAATTCATATTTGTCACGGGCGGTGTGGTGAGTTCGTTGGGCAAGGGCCTGACGGCGGCCTCGCTCGGCACGCTGCTCGAAAACCGCGGCCTTAAGGTAGTGCTCCAGAAATTCGATCCCTACCTCAACGTGGACCCCGGTACGATGAACCCGTACCAGCACGGCGAGGTCTATGTGCTCGACGACGGCGCGGAAACCGATCTCGACCTCGGCCATTACGAGCGGTTCACCAATTGCAAGCTCACGCGGATGAACAACCTGACCAGCGGCCAGGTGTATCAGACGGTCCTGAACAACGAACGTGAGGGTCGTTACCTCGGCAAGACCGTGCAGGTCATCCCGCACGTCACGGACGAAATTAAGAATCGGATCCACCTGCTGGCCGAGCAAAGCAAGGCGGACGTCATCATCACCGAAATCGGCGGCACGACCGGCGACATCGAAGGGTTGCCATTCCTGGAAGCCATCCGCGAATTCGCGCTCGAAGTCGGCTTCAACAACGCGGCGTTCATGCACGTGACTTACGTACCGTTCATCAAGGCCGCGGGCGAATTGAAAACCAAACCCACGCAACAATCCGTCGCCAAGTTGCGCGAAATCGGCATTACGCCGCATCTGCTGGTTTGTCGCTGTGAAAAGCCGCTGGACAAGGAGTTGCGCCAGAAGATTTCCATGTTCTGCAATGTCCCGGTCGAGGCAGTGATCGAGGAAAAGGACGTGGACCATTCCATTTACGAAGTGCCGCTGATGCTGCAGCGCGAGCGCGCCGATGACCTCGTCTGCAACCAGTTGCGCCTCGACACGCCGCCCGCCAACATGACGCATTGGCAGGAAATCATCCGCAAGCTCATTGCGCCGCAACATCGCGTACGCGTCGGCGTGGTCGGCAAATATATCGGCCTGCAGGACGCCTACAAATCGGTCTACGAAGCCATCATCCACGGCGGGGTCGGTAATGATTGCGGCGTGGAGATTGTGCAGGTGGACGCCGAGGAAATCGAAAAGAACGGTGCGGAAAAGACGCTGAAGGGGCTGGGCGGCATCCTGGTACCGGGAGGGTTCGGCGAACGCGGTGTTGAAGGCAAAATCCTGGCCGCGCAATACGCCCGCGAAAATAAAATTCCCTACCTCGGCCTCTGCCTGGGTATGCAAATCGCCACGATTGAATTCGCGCGGAACGTTTTGAAACTGGCCAAGGCGCACTCCACCGAGTTCGAGCCCAACACGCCCCACCCGGTCATCGCCATGTTGGACGAACAGAAACGTGTGACGAAAAAAGGCGGCACGATGCGGCTGGGCGCGCAACCCTGCCAATTGGCGCTGGGTACCCGGGCGGCACAACTCTACGGTTCGTTTGTCGTCAACGAGCGGCACCGACACCGCTACGAGTTCAATAACGCCTACCGCGACAAATTCGAGAAAGCGGGTTTCGTTTTCAGCGGTCTCTCCCCGGACGGCAAGCTCGTGGAGATCATCGAGCTGCCCAACCACCCGTTTTTTATCGCCAGCCAGTTCCATCCGGAATTTCTGAGCAAACCGCACCAGCCGCATCCACTGTTCAAAGGCTTCATCGCCGCCGCCCACGCCCATATCCATCAGAAACCGCTCTAGCGGAAACGCAGAAGGTAGAATGAAGAAGGAAGAAAAGAGCCTAAAGATGATTGTCTGGCTGCTCTGCAGCTTTGCGGTATTTGCCATCGTCATCATTGGGGTGTTCATTGTTTGGCGGACAAATCTGGCACATGACGTGAAAGTAAAATTAGCCGCAATTCGTGCGGTCGGTTTGCCGACGAGCGGGGCGGAATTAAACGTTTTCTATCCCGCCGTCCCAGACAACGAAAACGCCGCGCTGGTGATGACCCAGGCCTTTGCGCTCATGCGGAATTTTCCGGACAGTCGTTCAAATGAAATCACCAATTTCAAAATTCCGTCGCGCGGACAATCCTTAACTTCCGAGCAAAAAAATTTACTTTCCAGCTACGTTGAAATGAATTCTGACGCGCTTGCCAGAATGCGCGAAGCCATCAAATTGCCGGAAAGCCGTTATCCCGTGGATTACTCTCCTGGCTCTGCAACTCCTTTGCCACATTTGGGCGAATTACACATTCTGACAGAAGTTGTCAGATACGAATCCCTCCTCGCGAGTGGTTCGGGTGACACAACCAACGCAGCTACCGCAATTGAGAATCTCGTCAATATCGCGCACACCCTCGACAACGAGCCAGACATGATTGCGCAACTCGTTCGAATTGCACTCATTGCGATTGCCGAAAACTCACTAGACCAGTGTTTTAATGTAAACAGTTTGAATGAATCAGAATTGGCTGGATTGGCCTCTACGTTTTCCCAAGCTGAAAAAACCAATCTCATGGGACAAGCGTTGATAGGTGAATTAGCTATCAACGTTCCTATTTTCCAATCGGTTCGGGCAAGGTCGAAGAGCGCCGTGGAATTGGTAGAAGGTGCTCAAGAAGTCGGTGGGTTTTCCACTCATGCGCTTGATGCTTGGCTGATTCATGAACCACGATTTTTTCGAGCCAGCGGGTTTTGGGATCGTGATTTGCTTAATTATTTAGATGTCATGGAAACAAACATCACGCTCGTTAGTTTTGCGCCGCCTCGAAATTTAGTCGCAGCAGATAACTTTAAGAAGGCGGAGACAA
Source organism: Verrucomicrobiia bacterium (assembly GCA_041482195.1). Lineage (GTDB taxonomy): Bacteria > Verrucomicrobiota > Verrucomicrobiia > Limisphaerales > UBA11358 > UBA11358. The sequence goes on along the minus strand of JBGPDH010000129.1, from coordinate 6,999 downwards.
AAGTTGAACAAAATCACTATTATCTTTCAAAACTGTTAGTAACAGCTTTGTCCAGTGCTGTAACCAAGGAAGTAACCAGCATTGCTTACTTGCGAACTTCAATTGCAGCCATTGCCATTGAACGCTTTCGCCTGGCACATGGACAATTACCAAAGAATTTGAATGAACTGGTTCCGCAATTTCTTTCTGCCGTACCGAATGATCCGTTCGACGGTCAGCCATTGCGTTACCATCTCTTAGATAAAGGTTACGTGATTTACAGCATCGGCAGCGACGGCCACGATGATGGCGGACGCGAAAAGCCCGCCCGCTGGAAGTCCAGCGACAAAACAACATACGACATCACCTTCACCGTCGAGCGATAATCTCCAAAATTTCCGCCGTGACTTATTCCGAAGCCATCCAGTTTCTCTACGACTTGCGTTTATTCGGCGCGAAGTTTGGGTTGGAAAATACGTTCCAACTCGCCTCGTTGGCCGGCAACCCTCAACACCGGCTCCGCTTCATCCATGTCGCCGGCACCAACGGCAAGGGTTCGACGTGCGCCATGCTCGAAAGTATTTATCGCGCAGCCGGTTTGCGGGTCGGGCTGTTCACTTCGCCGCACCTGGTTTCCTTCCGTGAACGAATCCAGGTCAACCGCCGATGGATCGACGAAGTTGACGTTGTGCGGCTGGTTGAAAAATTGCGGCCGTGGTTCAAGAATTTTCCCGACGGTCATCATCCGACCTTTTTTGAAGTCGTTACGGTGATGGCGCTGGAATTTTTCGCCGAACAAAAGTGCGACCTGGTGATCTGGGAAACCGGCCTGGGCGGGCGGCTGGACGCGACGAATATTGTCACGCCCCTGGCCAGCGTCATCACCAACATCCAGTTGGACCACCAGCAGTGGTTGGGTCATACACTGGCCCAAATCGCAGCTGAAAAAGCAGGGATTATCAAATCGGGTGTGCCGGTCCTCACCGCCACGGAAGAACCGGAAGCGCTGGGGGTGATTGAGAAAATCTCGCGGGAGAAGCACGCAACGCTTACGACCATAGCGGCGGCTGGGAATCCGTCGCCGAACAAATTTGCGGCGCTCTTCCGAGACGCCGCTACGCTGCCGTTGCCCGGTGAACACCAAAGACTCAATGCCGCGCTCGCACTGGCCACAGTTGAACTATTACAGAAACAAATTCCGGTCAGGGAAGAAAAAATCCGCGCCGGGCTGACGAATATTGATTGGCCGGGGCGATTGCAACTGGTAACGCGCGCATCCGGTCAAAAGCTACTGCTCGACGGGGCGCATAATCCGGCAGGGGCAAAAGTGTTGCGCGAGGCGTTGAAAGGAGCGCCGAGCACCGCCTCGGCCTGTTTCAAAGAGGAGCTGCATCACGCCGAGACGGTGCTCGGCGCTCCGATTACACTCATTCTGGGTGTGCTACAGGACAAGGACTGGCAACACATCTGCGAAACGCTCGCGCCGCTGGCGGCACGGATTTATACGGTCCCGGTTTCCAGCGAGCGTTCGGCGGTCCCGGTGGAACTGGCGGAAGTCTGCCGCCAGACCAATCCGGCTGCCGTGGTGGCCGCCTGCCATTCGTTGGGCGAGGCGCTGGACCGGGCCGCGGACGAGAAATTCGTTGTCATTACCGGTTCGCTTTATCTGGTGGGTGAGGCCCTGGAATTACTGGGTCTTTCGCCGGCGGGCCCCGCCGAACGCGGCCTGAACGAATGGACAACCGCACGTCCGGTCCAGGTTCCGGGATAAGTTTACACCAAGTTAATACGAAGCGGCCCTTATATTTACTTACCTTCTATTGACCAGTCGAAGACAACTTAGTTAGAGTTGCTCCTTTATGGCTTACGCCGATGCTTCGATGCCGCAACGCCGGTTTGGAGAAACCGTCCGCCCGGATGCGTGGTGGGTACAACCACTTGCAGTATTTTTCGGCTTCACGGCTTTCATTGTCTATTCCACCTGGGCGGCGTTGCATCCGTTGCGTGATGGGATTTGCGCCTACTGGTTCAATGGAAACGGCGCAGATTATTTGTCGCCGTTTTTTTCCCCGGAAATTTTCGGATATTCGCCGCACGCGCTTTTGGGACCGCAACCCGCCTGGTGGCCGGGTTGGCTGATTTTTTCGCCCGCCTTTCTGGTGTTGTGGGCGCCGGCAGGCTTTCGCTTCACCTGCTACTATTATCGTGGCGCCTATTACAAGGCGTTCTGGGCCGACCCGCCGAATTGCGCCGTTGGCGAACCGCGCAAGACATTCCTCGGCGAACGCTATTTTCCCCTCGTGATCCAGAATATCCACCGCTACTTCATGTATCTGGCGGTCATTTTCATTTTCATCCTCACGTATGACGCCTGGAAAGCCCTGTGGTTCACCAGTGCGGATGGTGCAAAACATTTCGGTGTCGGCGTGGGAACCCTGGTGCTCGTGCTAAACGTCGTTCTCCTTGGCAGTTACACCTTCGGTTGTCATTCGTTGCGCCATTTGATCGGTGGCTTTCTGGACGAGCCGTCCAAACGGCCTACGTGCGCCAAGAGTTATGCCTGCGTCAGTTGCCTCAATCACCGGCACATGATGTGGGCGTGGCTGAGTTTGTTCTGGGTCGGCTTCACGGATGTCTATGTCCGGCTTTGTGCCATGGGTATCTGGCACGATTTTCACATAACTTTCTAAACTAAATCACTGTTCCTGTGGTCACCAATTACGAAACTTTTGAATATGACGTGCTCGTCATCGGTGCGGGCGGCGCGGGTTTGCGCGCGGCCATCGAAGCCTCGGCGGCGGGCGTGAAGGTCGGTCTGGTCTGCAAATCACTGCTCGGCAAGGCGCACACCGTCATGGCTGAAGGCGGCCTGGCGGCGGCGCTCGCCAACGTGGACGACCGCGACAACTGGCGGGTGCATTTTTCCGACACGATGCGCGGCGGCCAATACGTCAACAACTGGCGCATGGCCGAGCTCCATGCCAGGGAAGCGCCCGACCGAGTCAAGGAACTCGAAGCCTGGGGCGCGGTTTTTGACCGCACGCCTGACGGCAAAATTCTTCAGCGCAATTTCGGCGGCCACCGCTATCCGCGCCTCGTGCACGTCGGCGACCGCACCGGGTTGGAATTGATTCGCACCTTGCAGGACCACGGCATCCATCAAGGCATCATCGTCCACATGGAGCACACGATCGTCACGTTGCTCAAGGATAGCGACCGCGTCGTGGGCGCGTTCGGTTACGACCGCGAGCGGGGCCGCTTCAAGATTTTCAAGGCCAAAACCGTCGTGATCGCCACCGGCGGCATCGGGCGCGCCTACCAGATTACCACCAATTCCTGGGAAGGCACCGGTGACGGACAATCGCTGGCTTATCACGCGGGCGCGGAACTGGCGGACATGGAATTCGTCCAGTTTCATCCGACCGGCATGATCTGGCCGCCGAGCGTGATGGGGCTGCTCGTGACCGAGGCCGTGCGCGGCGAAGGCGGCGTGTTGCGGAACAAGGACGGCAAACGGTTCATGTTCGATGACATTCCCGATCTTTACAAAAACCAGACCGCGGACAATCCCGAGGAAGGCTGGCGTTATTGTCAGGGCGACCGCAACGCGCGCCGGCCCCCCGAACTGCTCACCCGCGACCACGTCGCCCGCTGCATCCGGCGTGAAGTCAATGCCGGTCGCGGCAGCCCGCACGGCGGCGTATTCCTCGACATCGCGTGGATCAAGGAAAAAATTCCGAACGCCGCCGAGCACATCAAACGCAAGCTGCCGAGCATGTATCACCAGTTCAAGCAGCTGGCCGACCTCGACATCACGAAAGAGCCGATGGAAATCGGCCCCACGACGCATTACACCATGGGCGGCGTCCGCGTGAATGGCGACACCCAGATGTCCAGTGTGCCGGGACTGTTCGCGGCGGGCGAGTGCGCGGCCGGATTGCACGGCGCAAACCGGCTGGGCGGCAATTCCCTTTCTGATTTGATTGTGTTCGGCAAACGCGCTGGCGAATTCGCCGCGAAATTTGCGAAGGAACACGGCGCCGGACAGGTCAATGACGCGGAGATTGAAACGGCCGCGCGGCAGGCGCTCGAACCGTTTGATCGGGGCGCGAGCACCGGCGGCAGCGCCGAGGGGCCGTATCAGGTGCAGCATGATTTGCAGGAGATGATGCAACGCCTCGTGGGCATCGTGCGGCGCGAGGACGAAATGGCCCGGGCGCTCGTTGAGTTGGGCAAACTCGGGCAACGTTCCCGACACGTCGCGGTTTATGGCCATCGCGAATACAATCCCGGTTGGAATACGGCGGTGGATTTGAAAAACCTGCTGACGGTCTCCGAAGCCATCACCCGCGCAGCCATCGAGCGCAAGGAAAGCCGCGGCGGCCATTTCCGCGACGATTTTCCGAACAAAGACGCGGCGTCGGGCAAGGTGAATGTCATCGTGAGGAAAAATCCCGACGGCTCAATGCAGGTGCGGCGCGAGCCGATTCCCGAAATGCCGGCGGAATTGAAACAGGTCATCGAGGAGATGAAATGAGTACGGCCACGTTTAGAATCTGGCGCGGTGACACCAACGGCGGGATGTTCGTGGATTATACCACGGAAATCACCGAGGGCATGGTCGTGCTCGACGCCGTTCATAAGATTCAAGCCACGCAGGCCAACGATCTCGCCTGCCGCTGGAATTGCAAGGCCGGCAAGTGCGGTTCCTGCTCGGCAGAAATCAACGGCATTCCGAAGCTCATGTGCATGACGCGCATGAACACGCTCCCGACCGACAAGCCCATCACCATCGAGCCAATGCGGGCGTTTCCGAGCATTCGTGATCTGGCGACGGACGTTTCCTGGAATTTTCGCGTCAAACAGAAGATCAAGAAATTCAAGCCACGTCCCCCGGACGCCCCGGACGGCACCTGGCGGATGTCGCAGGCGGACGTGGACCGTGTCCAGGAATTCCGCAAATGCATCGAATGTTTCCTTTGCCAGGACGTCTGCCACGTCCTGCGCGACCATCACAAGCACGACGAATTCATCGGACCGCGTTTTCTGGTCTATACCGCCGCATTGGAGATGCACCCGCTCGACATAGAGGACCGGCTGCCGGAATTGAAACAGGCGCACGGCGTCGGTTTTTGTAATATCACCAAGTGCTGCACCAAAGTTTGTCCGGAAAGCATCACGATCACCGACAACGCCATCATTCCACTCAAGGAACGCGTGGTGGACGACTTCTACGATCCACTCGGCTGGCTTTGGAAGAAATTGCGGCCAAAAAGCTGATTACACACTGCTCTTGCGGACTCGACGTTTGGCGGTCTTTGTCCGTGAAGACGCGGTCTAAAAGCAGAGAAAACTCAACCTTCCACGCCTTCGGTTTCCATCGTCGCCACCAGGTCTTTCTCAGCCAACACCCAATCTTCGAGCGTCAGCGGATGTTCCGGCAGCTTATCGCGATACAGGCGATACGCATGTTCGCGCACCATGCCCCGGGTGACACCCGGCGTAAACGGCTTGGGCTGTTCCATCACTTTCGCAGCTTTGGTTTTTGTTTTCATGATAAAACATAAGCCTCGTCATCCATTTCGCAAGTGGTACAAAATGCCTTTGAGATCGGCTGAAATTCAGGCTTCGCAGGACAGCCTTCTTCCCACCAGCACACTGGTGAAAACGGCAGATCCACTACGCTTTGATAGCTCCGCTTGTTTTATGGCCGCACCACGAGCGGTCGCATCATATCGTGCTCTTCGTGCTCCAAAATATGACAGTGCCAGACGTATTCGTAACCGGCCACGCCGAGCGCGGAGTTTTGGCTGAGCGGCACCTGGAACGGAACCGTCGGCAGATCGAACTTCATAATCACTGTCGTGACCTCACCCGGATTCATCCGGATTGTCTCCTTCCAGCCGGCTTCATTGGCGTCGGCCGGGCGGGCTGGACCGGTGAACTTGATCTGGTTTTTCTGTATGAAGCGATCCGCGTCAAATGGCTGTCGCGAGAGCAGCCGGGCATTGACGAGATGGAAATGGATCGGGTGTGTGTCGCCGGTCAGGTTGAGAATGCGCCAGATCTCAACCGTTCCAGCTTTTGGATTCTCGGTTGATGGATCCATATAGCCCCTCGCCCAGGTCCGAAGCCCTTGATTGTTGAGCCCCGTGGATACACCGGTGCCCAATCGTTGAATAAGACGCCCGTAATCGTCGAAGTCCTCATTCAACGTCAGGTCCCGCACCATGACCGCTTTCTTCGGATCCAGGTCCTTCGGGACGTTGACGGACAAAACAGCTGAAGGTGTGCGATTGACCGCGAGCGATTCCAGGATACCGAGCGATGCCGGATCGGGCGCGCCGGACAACGCGGTGACGCGGAACTGCAACAGCGTACGCGTATTCGGACCATAACCCGGTGCAGGACTCGGTGCGCCGCCGACATTACTCAGGTCCGGAGCACCGGTATCGTAATCTACCAACGGATCCCCGCCCGGAAACGGAGCGGGTGCGTCGTTATAAAGAATCAGCCGCGAGCCTGGCGCAACGTTTGAAAAATCTATGATAATATCCGCGCGTTCGGCCGGGGCCAGCAGAAGGGAGTAGCTTGTGGCATTGCCGGTCTCCGGGTCGAATGCGATCGGCTGGTTGTCTATGGCCACGGGTTGAGGCAGGAACCCTCCTTCCGTGCCGATTTGAATCATTCTCGGACCCGGCTTCAACCGGTTCGCTTCACCGGGATCACCTTCATAGTACACTTGCAGATTGTAGAAGCGGGCTTGAGAACCGTTGAGTATACGGAAACGATAATGGCGGGGCTCCACCTCCAGGTAAGGCCACGCCGCGCCGTTTACGACAGCCGTGTCGCTGAAGAACTCGGGCACGCAAGAGGGCACCGGCAGCGGGGTGATGATGCCTTGGGCAGGCGGATCGGCCTGCGAACCAAGTTCCCAGCGGTCCGGTTCATACAGGTAGGGATACCAGAGGTTTCCCACCGTGCCCCATTTGTAACCGGACCGGATGGCGGCGCTGCTTA
>JBGPDH010000128.1:0-10043 GCA_041482195.1 Verrucomicrobiia bacterium | reverse complement strand
CCAGCCGGTCCTGTTACCCTTCGGGCGGAGTCCCGATGAGTTCGCCAAAGGAATCTGTGCCAGTATTGACGGCGGCCTGTGGATTATCACCCAGGATCGGGTGCTCAAATGGAATGAAAACCGGATTGATGATCTCGGTCCCAGCCCGCTCGGCCAAAGTTCCATCATCACGATGATGGAAATGAAATCAGGATGCCTGGCCGTGGGCACTTTGGAACAGGGACTCTTTCTGATTTTTCCTCATCGCGGCGTGGTTCACTTTAAACGCGCCCGTGATTTCCCCAGCAATTGGGTGCGGGCGTTATGCGAGGATCGCGAAGGAACATTGTGGGCGGGCACCGGCAGCAGTGGCCTGGTGGCGTTGTGTCCCAGTCGGGTGGCCAGCTTGAGCGCACCCGACGATTGGCAAGGTGCCAACGTTCTCTCCATTACTCATTCACACAGCGGATCGATCTGGGTGGGAACCGAAGGCGCTGGATTGTACCGGTTTCATGCCGGCCAGTGGAAGCAATTTGGAGAAAGTGACGGTTTGTCCAATCCTTTCGTCTGGTCCGTTTCGGAAGACACCCAAAACCGGCTTTGGGTGGGAACGTGGGGCGGTGGCTTGTATTTCGAACACAGCAATCGCTTTGAACGGGTACCGGGTCTCGAAGACCTCACCGCTCCGGTGCTGGCGCTCCTCCATGGGCGCAACGGCGTGACATGGATAGGAACCGACACGGGCCTGCTCCGATATCAGGCGGGAGCCATCACGCGTCTGGGCGAGAAACAAGGGTTGATGTTACCGGATGTCCGGGCCCTGGTCGAAGCTCCGGATGGGACGCTCTGGTTTGGCATGATGGGCGGTGGGCTGGGCCGGTTGCAAAACGGTTCGGTGAAACAATTCCGGACGACCGACGGTCTGTCCAGTGATTTCGTTCAGTGCCTGCACTTCGATACCAACGGCGCGCTCTGGATCGGTACCTACGGTGGCGGCTTGAGTCGATTTAAAGACGGTCGTTTCTCGGTAATCGGGGCGGATCAGGGCCTCCCGAATAATTTCATTTGTGATATTGAGCAGGACGACCTCGGTAATTTCTGGATCAGTTCGCACGGTGGAATTTTCAACCTGCAACAGTCGGAATTAAATCAATGCGCCGATGGCCAAACGCAGAACGTGCATCCCCTGGTCTATGGTACGGGTGACGGAATGCCAACGCTGGAGTGTTCCGGGGGATTTCAACCGGCCAGTTGTCGGACCGAAGGTGGTCAGCTGTGGTTTCCCACCACCAAGGGGTTGGTCGGAATAAATCCGAACGACATCAAAGTGAATCAACTACCGCCACCGGTGCTCATTGAAACATTGCTGGTGGATGGGTTGCCGGTGTCCGGTCCCGGTTCCCCGGACGATTCCTTGCGGATTCCTCCCGGCCGGCACCGGTTTGAGTTTCGTTATACCGGTCTGAGTTTTGTGGCGCCCCAAAAAGTCAGCTTCAAATACCGTTTGCAGGGGCTTGAGCGGGAATGGACCGATGCCGGGACGAAACGGACGATTATTTACAGCTATATTCCTCCCGGTAAATACCAGTTTCAAGTCATGGCCTGCAACAGTGATGGGGTTTGGGATTACGAGGCCGCGACGTTGGCGTTTATGGTACAACCTTTTTTCTGGCAGACCTGGTGGTTTTATCTCGGAGCGGGTTTGTCCGCCGCGGCACTTTTGAGCGGTGGCGCATTGTGGTTTGCCCGGCGGCGTATGCGTCATAAACTCGATCGCCTGGAGCGCCAACGTGCCATTGAACGAGAGCGGGCACGCATTGCCCGGGACATTCATGACAACTTTGGCGCCAGTCTGACGCGCATCTCGCTGCTCAGTCAGTCCGCCCAGGGCGAATTGCAAAATTCGGGACAGGCGGTCGCCCAATTGAACCGGATTTATGACACCAGTCGCGAATTGACGCGTGCCCTGGATGAAATTGTCTGGGCCGTCAGTCCGGAGCATGACACGCTCGACAGCCTGGGGAGTTACCTCGGGAAATTTGCCCAGGATTACCTTGGTCCTCTCGCGGTCCGTTGTCGTCTGGATTTACCCACCCAACTCCCGTCGTGGCCCGTCACCGCGGAAGTCCGGCACAACCTTTTCCTCGCCTTGAAAGAGACTTTACACAACGTCGTCAAACATGCCGCCGCTTCCGAAATCAGCATTTCCCTGACAACCGGTGCGGACATCTTTACGCTGCAGGTGCGCGACAATGGCTGTGGTTTCGATCCCGCGGCGGTGCCGGGTGAACCCCGCCGTGAGCCGGGTCGTCCCGCCTCGGGTAATGGGCTGACCAACATGCGCCGCCGCCTCGAGAAGATCGGTGGACGTTGCGAAATCCAAAGTGTGCCGGGCCGGGGAACCGAGGTGAAATTCATTGTGCCGGTCTCACTGGAGAGTCCTGATTCAACCCCTTCTCGCCCGTCGACGCCGGAAACGGGTGCCAGTTCCAATTCCCCCGGTGTCACTAAAAAATAGGACAAGCTTTTTCTATTGAGCGTGATACCATTAAAAATCGCAATGAGATGAGCACTACCGTTTCCATCATCGAAGACGACGTGCCGGCCCGGGAAATTCTGGCGGATTGGATTCGTCGCGCCGGAGGTTTTCAATGCGTCAGCGAGTATGAAAATGCCGAGGACGCCATGGAGGCATTGCCTCGGGAAAAACCGGCGGTGGTGCTGGTGGACATCAACCTGCCGGGCATGAACGGGATCGAGTGCATCCGCCGTTTGAAGCCGGTTCTGCCTCAGACGCAGTTCGTCATGCTGACGGTTTACGAGGACGATAATCATATTTTCAGGGCTCTGGCGGCGGGCGCAAGCGGTTATTTGCTGAAACAGACTCCCCGTCAGATGTTGTTGACCGCCTTGAAAGAGGTTTACGCCGGAGGCTCGCCGATGAGCAGCAGTATCGCCCGGAAAGTGGTGCAGTCTTTTTGTCGGCCGATGGCCGGCGCAGGCGGTGGGGCCAGTCTTTCACCCCGTGAACAGGAGGTCCTCGAATTGCTGGCGCGTGGCTTCCTGTACAAGGAAATCGCCGAATCGCTGCAGTTAAGCGTGCAGACCGTGAACACTTACATCCGGCGGATCTATGAAAAACTCCACGTTCGCTCGCGCGCGCAGGCCATCGCCCTCTATGCGCATTTGCCGGTGGGCGAGTGAAAGCTCGTCACGGTGTTTTGGGTTCCAGCTCAAGCTTTGCGAAAATCGGCTTCAAGGCCGCTTCCCATTTCGCATAACCCATGGCATTGGGGTGGAGTAAATCCGGGAACTCATCCTTCGGCGGGTCGCCATTCTTATCGGCATATATGCTCCACGTATCGCACAACGTACACTGAGGGTCGTCTTTGATGGCGGCCGCCACCAGCGTGTTGAGCTTTTCAATCCGGTCGGCCGGATGTTGACCGCGATCGCTTCGCGGCATTACTTCGCAAACAACGACCGGCAGATGGGAATTGAATTTCTTTATGTCCTGCAGGATGGCTTCAATATTGTCCGCGACGTCCTCGGGTTTGGCGCCGTTGCCAATGTCATTGGTGCCGATGAGCAGGACAATCCCCCTGGGATCCAGGTCCAGCACGTCGGCCTGCAGGCGATACAAAACACCACGCGTCGTGTCACCGCCGATGCCGCGATTGGCAACCTTGATATTGGGAAAGGCATTGGCCAGCGAATGCCAGCCCTGGGTGATGGAGTCTCCCAGAAAAACCACCGCGCCCTTGTCCTGGGCGGCGGTCCGCGTCCATTCGGCGTGGCGCTGCGCCCAGACTTTGGGCAGCCCGCTCCAGGTTGCCGCGGGGCCTTTGCCGGGTAACGACGAAGGATCCTTCGGATACTGCGATATATCCGCCGCCGCCATTGTGTTCGTGGCGTTCTGGGCCCGAACGACGGAATTTCCGCCGGTAGCCAGCAACAGCAGGACCGATAGCAAGGCAAAAGCGGTTTGGGCGCGCAACGGTCTGAATGCGGGTTTCATGCGGGGCCATGCTTTACAAGGATGAGCGGAGGCGGTCGAGCATTTTTTAAAATTTTCCAGCGAAACGTTCTTTGGCAGCGGCGCCGGTAAATGACAGAATTGTCATGCGCCATTCAGCCCGTGTTCATGATAGTTTTGTTTCATGGCCGGATGGGTGATTTAACAGTGGACGAATCCGGGTGGCAAAGCATCATAACCTGAACGCAGCGGTAAAGAATCCAACCTCAACCTCAAACGGATGCAAAAATGAAAAAGTATTCCTGGCCGGTCTTATGCGGCGTCCTGGGTCTCCTGACTGCGGCGGTCTGCCGCGCCGACGGTCCTTATCATTTCATCAAGGAAATCCCTGTCGGCGGCGAAGGCGGCTGGGATGCGCTGACGGTGGACTCAGCCGCTCAACGCCTCTACGTCTCACACGCGACCCGGGTCGTCGTGATTGATCTTGCCCAAGACACAGTCATCGGCGAAATCACCAACACGCCTGGCGTCCATGACATTGCTGTCGCGCCGAAATTGAATCGCGGGTTCGTCAGCAACGGCCGCGAGGCCAAGGCCAGCATCGTTGACCTGAAAACGTTGCAGACAATTTCCAAGGTGGACACCGGCCCGAATCCGGACGCGATTCTGTTTGAGCCGGGACAAAATGAAGTTTATGCGTTTAACGGGCGCGGCCAGTCGGCGACGGTGATCGCCGCCGATTCGGGCAAGGTGGTCACGACGATTCCGCTCGGGGGCAAACCGGAATTTGCCGGGGCCGATCCGGAATCCAACCGGATCTTTGACAACCTCGAAGACAAAAGCGAAGTCGCCGCGATTGACACCAAAACCCATCAAGTTGTTAACCGCTGGCCGATTGCGCCGGGCGAGTCTGCTTCCGGTATTGCAGTTGACCCGAAAAATCACCGGCTGTTTCTGGGCTGCGACAACCACCTGATGGTGATGCTGGACAGCAACAGTGGAAAGGTGCTCGCGACTGTGCCCATTGGCGAAGGCGTGGATGGCGCGGCGTTCGACCCGGGTACCCGGCTCGCGTTTGCCTCGTGCGGCCAATCCGCGACGGTCATAATCGCGAAGGAAGAATCGCCGGACAAACTGACTGTGGTCCAAACGTTGAAAACCGAGCGCGGCGCGCGCACCATGGCGCTGGATCCGACCACACACAAAATCTATCTGCCCACCGCCAAATTTGGCCCGCTGCCGGAATCGGCCAACGGTGAACGCCGCCGCCCGCCGGTGATTCCGGGCAGCTTCAAAATCCTGGTTTATGGGATGGAGGAGCCTCCGGGCAAGTAGCCGGCACTGTGGCTTCAAGCCGTTCAGTTGCAGGCAGGCGGCCGACGGGTCCACCGGTGGCGCATCGGAAAAAGCGGGATATTGTGGCCAGGAGCCCGTCGCGCCAGCCTTGTGCCAATTTGTGATTTTGGAATCTTTGCGCTGCCGTTGGCATCCATTAAACTGGTTGGCTTGGAGCGCAGTTGGTCCGTTCCGCGCAGCGAAACTTTAGCGATTCATGCAACGCTTTTTGAAAATACCGGTTGTGGCGGTTGCCCTGGCCGTTCTGGCCCTCGCCACCGGCGTCTGGTGGTGGCATGCGCGGAGTGGTTCTCAATGGTCCTACCGCACGGCAGTCGTGAAGCGCGGGGATGTTGCGGCCGCCATCAGTTCCAGCGGCACCATTGAACCCAGTGAAACGGTGGACGTGGGCGCGCAGGTCGCCGGGCGCATCACCGCCTTCGGCACAGACATCCACGGCCAGACAATCGACTACAACTCGGTGGTGGAGCAGGGGGCCGTGCTGGCAAAAATTGACGACTCGGTTTATGCCGCCGATCTCTCGGTGGCCAAGGCGGGCGAATTGACCGCCGCCGCGAATCTCGAACAGATGAACGCGAAGCTCAACCAGGCGGAAGCCGAATGGAAACGCGCGCAGGAGTTGTACCAGAATAAATTGATGTCGCAGGTGGATTACGACACCGACAAGGCGAATTATGAAGTCGCCAAAGCGAATGTTTCCGTCGCCAGGTCGGGTATTGCGCAGGCGCAAGCCGATTTGGACAAGGCGCAGCGGAACCTGGATTTCTGCATCATCAAATCGCCGGTCACGGGTGTCATCATTGACCGTCGTGTGAATATTGGCCAGACCGTCGTGTCCAGCCTCAACGCGCCGAGCCTGTTCCTCATTGCCGAGGATTTAACGAAGATGCAAATCTGGGTGGCCGTGAACGAGGCGGACGTCGCGAAGATCAAGCCCGGCGCGCCCGTCACCTTCACCTGCGACGCCTTTCCGGGCCGGCGATTCGAGGGCACGGTCGGCAAGGTGCGCCTGAATGCCACGATGACCCAAAACGTGGTGATGTATACAGTGGTGGTGAACACCGAAAATCCGGACAAGGTGTTGCTGCCTTACCTGACCGCCAACGTGGATTTCACTGTGAGCCAGGAGACCAACGTCTTGCTGGTCCCCAATGCCGCATTACGCTGGTCCCCATCGTCGCCCAATGAGATAACGGCTGACGAGCGCTCGCACAATCCGGTTGACCCACCCATGGATAAACCGTCCGGTGCCAAGGGCGCCAAGGCAAGCCAGGGCGTCATCTGGTTGAAAGACGGCGAATTTGTCCGGCCCATGGTTGTGAAGGTCGGAACTTCAGACGGTTCCAATACCGCCGTCACCGCCGATACCCTGAAAGAGGGTGAGGAGGTCGTCATGGGCGAAACCGCAGGACCGGAGCAGGCGGGAACCCGCAACCCGTTCTTGCCCACCTTGCGCAGGCGCTAGACGTGCATGAATACTTTTCACGGAACCTTGCGGATGGCCTTGCGCGCTTTGCGCCGCAATGTCATGCGCTCGATTCTGACTTGCCTGGGCATCATCATCGGCATCGCCGCCGTCATCGCCATGATGGAGATTGGCCGCGGCTCTTCCTATTCCATCGAGCAAACCATCGCCAGCCTCGGCGCCAATGTCATCCAGATGGATCCCGCGCATATGATGATTGCCGGCATCAATTCCGGTGCCGGCGGGCAACCCACCCTCACGCCCATGGATGCGGATGCCATCCGCCAGAATTGCAGCGCCATTCAATGCGTCGCTCCCAGCGTGGATTGTCGTGCCCAGATCATTTATGGCGATCGTAATTGGAATCCGGGCCGGATCCTGGGTACTACGCCGGATTATCTGATCGTCCGAAATTGGCCGCTTTCCGCCGGCGAATGTTTCACGGAACAGGATGTGCGCAGTGCGGCGGCCGTCTGCATTATCGGGCAGACCATTGCCCGGCAGTTGTTCGGTGGCGAATCTCCCCTCGGCCGGCAAATCCGCGTCAAGGACGTCGGGATGCGGATCGTCGGCGTCTTGAGCCGGAAAGGGCCGAACATGATGGGGCAGGACCAGGACGACTTCCTCGCTGCTCCCTGGACCACCATCAAGTTTCGCGTGACCGGTGTCCGGCAAACCACCCAATCCGCCAGCACGCCGGCAACCGCTGGCAGTGTCAATACGCTCAACCAGCTTTATCCGAACCAATCGGTCGCGCTTTATCCCTTACAAGACCCGGTTCAGGCCGCCGATACGCCGCAGGTGACGCGATTCTCCGACATCGACGATATCTGGATGTCCGCCGACTCACCGCAGGACATCCCGAAAGCCCTCCGCCAGGTCATTGTGCTGATGCGTGAGCGGCATCATATTCAAGCCAGCGATCTGGACAATCAGCCCGGGACGCTGGACGATTTCCGGATTCACAGTCTCACGGAACTTTCGCAAGCGCTCGCTTCCACCAGCAACGTGATGACCAAGCTCCTCCTCATCGTGGCCCTGATTTCGCTGGTCGTTGGCGGCGTCGGCATCATGAATATCATGCTGGTCTCGGTCACCGAACGGACCCGGGAAATCGGGTTGCGCATGGCCGTCGGCGCACGTTCGAGCGACATCCTGCGGCAATTCCTGGTGGAAGCGGTGGTGCTTTGTCTGGCCGGCGGTGTGGCTGGCATTCTGGTGGGACGCGGCGTGTCGCTCGCAGTCACGGCTTTGTTGCATTGGCCCACCATGCCATCCGCGCCGGCCATCATTGCGGCGGTTGTGGTGTCAGTGACCGTCGGAATCGTTTTTGGATTTTATCCGGCCTGGAAAGCGTCGCGGCTCGATCCGATTGAGGCGCTCCGGTATGAGTGATGATTCCGATGGCATTAAATGACAACACTGTCACTCGCGTTTCACGATAAGTTCATGCGTCCGCTCCATGATTTTCCGGACGATCCGGAAATTGCCGGATTAACGAAATTGTATACAACCATATGAAAACAAAAACCATCCTCTGGGTTGCGCTGGCCGCCGGTTTGCTGGCCGGCTGCGCTTCGGAGAAATCAGAACAAACCAAACAGGCCGAGCTTGAATCACAGGCCAAAATCACCAGGGCGGACGCGCAGCAGACCGCCTTGCAACAGGTGCCCAACGGCACGGTCAAGGAGGCCGAAATCGAAAAGGAACACGGCAAGCTGATCTGGACGTTTGACATCGCCGTGCCGGGTTCCAAAGACATCAAGGAAGTTGCCGTGGACGCCATGACCGGGCAGGTGGTTTCCGTGGAAACGGAGACAGCGGAACAAGAGGCCAAAGAGAAGGATTAACCAGCGACCACCCAAAACGTCGTCGGCGCGCCATATCGCCGCCGCGTTGAGACATGAAAGTGTTTTTTTTTGCGTTTCAACGATTCAACGATTCGACGATTCTCAAGTTATGCGCGTGCTGGTGGTTGAAGACGAGAAAAAGACGGCGTCGTTTGTCCGCAAGGCGCTGCAGACAGAGGGGTTCGCCGTGGATGCCTGTCACAATGGTGATGACGCCCTGGCGGTCGCCAAAAGCACGCCCTTTGATGTCATCGTGCTCGATATCATGCTGCCGGGGCGGGACGGCCTGAGCGTGCTTCGCCAGTTGCGCGAACAGCGGAACGCAACGCCGATTCTGCTTTTGTCCGCGCGGGGCGAGGTGAACGAACGCGTTGAAGGTCTGGACGCGGGTGCGGACGATTATCTGCCCAAGCCTTTTGAACTGGCTGAATTGGTGGCGCGGGTGCGGGCCTTGACGCGCCGGAGCGGTGAAAACAAATCCACCGTCCTGCGCGTGGCCGACCTTACGCTGGACACGGTCACCCACCGGGCTCAACGCGGCGGGACGGACATCGAGTTGACCGCGCGCGAATATCGGCTGCTGGAATTTCTCATGCACTCGCCGGGCCGGTTATGCGGACGGATGATGATTCTCGAAAAAGTCTGGGACTACGATTTCGATCCGGGTACCAATCTGGTGGACGTTTACATCAAACGCCTGCGCGAAAAAATTGACGCGAATTTTGAGCCGAAGCTGTTGCACACCGTGCGCGGCTCGGGTTACGTGCTGAAGGAGTCCCCATGACCGTCCGCACGCGCCTGACCTTGTGGTATGCCGGCGTTCTGACTGCGTTTCTGCTCATCATCGGGGTGGGGACCTACCGGGAAATTGACGAACAATTGCGTCATGCCCATCGCCGCGCGCCGGCGGAACATGCTATTTCCGAAACCAGCGAGATGGTCTTCGAGGTTGGTCTGCCCGCCATCCTGTTGGGATTGCTGGGTGGTTGGTGGTTGATGCGGAAAGCCATGGCGCCCGTGACCCGGTTGACGGAAGCCATTACCCGGGTTCACGAACGCAATCTGCGCGAACCGCTCCCGCCTACCGGCAGCGGCGACGAATTCGACCGGCTGACGGAAGTGTTCAATGCCATGCTCGCGCGGCTGGAGGACTCCTTTAACCGCATCCGTGAATTTACGTTGCACGCCTCGCACGAACTCAAAACGCCGCTGACGATTTTGTGCGGCGAAACTGAAACCATGCTGCGCGACGAATCACTTTCCGCCGCCGAACGCGAGCGCGCCGCCAGCCTGCTTGATGAATTGCGCCGCCTGGCGCGCATTGTGGACGGCCTCACGTTGCTCGCCAAGGCTGACGCCGGGCAGGTGGCATTGAAATTGGAACCACTGCGGCTGGACGAGCTGGTGCGCGATAATT
>JBGPDH010000127.1:0-10105 GCA_041482195.1 Verrucomicrobiia bacterium | reverse complement strand
TCTCAGCCTGCACGGTCTCACGCTGGCCTGGGCGATTATCTTGTACGGCATCGTCTCCAGCAGCCTGCCGGTCTGGCTGCTGCTCGCGCCACGCGATTATTTGAGCACGTTCATGAAGCTCGGCACGATGGTCGCGCTGGCGCTCGGGATTTTGCTCGTATTACCCAATCTGCAACTGCCCGCCCTCACCCGGTTCATTGACGGTTCCGGCCTCGTTGTCGCGGGAAAAGTCTTCCCCTTCTGCTTCATCACCATCGCCTGCGGCGCGGTCTCCGGTTTCCACTCACTCATCGCCAGCGGCACGACGCCGAAAATGATTACCCGCGAGACGTACGCGCGTCACATTGGTTACGGCGCGATGTGTTGTGAATCGTTTGTCGCCATCATGGCGCTCATCGCCGCTTGCGCGTTGGATCCGGGTGTTTATTTCAGCATGAACGTCAAAGGCGACCCCGCCGACACCGTGGCCCGGGTCACCTCCCTTGGTTTCCCGGTGACCACCGATCAAATGCAGTCGCTGGCGAATCAGCTGGGTGAAAAAACCTTGTTCGGTCGCACCGGCGGCGCGGCGACATTGGCCGTCGGCATGGCGCACATTTTCTCCAAAGCCGTCAACGGTCGCGGACTCGACCTCTGGTATCACTTCGCCATCATGTTCGAGGCGCTGTTCATCCTGACCACACTCGACGCCGGCACGCGCGTGGGGCGATATCTGATTCAAAACGTGCTTGGCCGTGCCTGGAAACCGCTAGGTGATCCGAAAAACTTTTTGGCCACGCCGGTCGCTGCGGCGCTGATGGTCGGCATGTGGGGTTATTTTCTAATTCAAGGCGTGCGCGATCCGCTGGGAGGCATCAATTCGCTCTGGCCGTTGTTCGGCATTGCCAACCAGATGCTCGCCGCCATCGCATTGTGCCTCGGCACGACCATCATTTTGAAGATGCAACTCGCGTCCAAAGTCCAAAGTCCAAAGTCCAAAGTTGGGAGGCCGGTGCTGGCTTTGGTAACGTTGATTCCGTTGGCCTGGCTGGTGGCCGTGACGTTCACCGCCAGCGTCCAAAAAATCTGGCATCCCGACCCGCGCATCGGATTTTTGGCCCAGGCAAAAGTCCTGCATCAAAAGGTTCCGGCTTTGGAAGTGAATCTGGCTGCCTCCAAATCAGCCGGCGATACCGCTGCCACTGACGCAGCCGAAAATGCGTTACGCGCGAATCGGATGCTCGAGTTCAACAACGTCCTTGACGCCGTGGTAGCAGGAACTTTCCTGGTGTTGGTTACAGCCATCATTCTCGTGAGCGTACGCGAGTGGTTTCTGCTGCTGTCCCGTCGCAAACCGGCAGTGCTGCATGAGACTGAACCGGTCTGGCTGCCGGATTACGCCCTGAAAGAAGCGGGGCCGAACCTGCGGACGGCTGCCGGGGCGGCGGTCATCGCGCTTGGTTTGGTCAAGGAATTGTCCGGCGAATCGCATTTTGAGCGCGCCCGGCAGCAGGCGTGCGCCTGTAGCCGCGCTTGTGAAAGCGCGGACAGTTCGCAAATTCGCGTTCCTCGCCACAAATCGCCCGAGAAACTTTACGTTGAAACAACCGAACAGCGGTTCAATGGCGTCCGGCGATGCTGTTAAACCACGCAACCCACAAATTTTGTCTCGCCTTTTGCGTACTTCGTGTATTTCGTGGTTAAATAGAAGATGAAGATTGGATTATTTGGCGGTTCGTTTGACCCGGTGCACCTCGGCCATTTGCTGGCTGCGCAGGCGGCGGTGGAGGAACTTGGCTTGGACCGATTATACTTCATTCCAGCAGCACAATCACCGTTCAAACCGGAAAATCAACCTGCGCCCGCCCCTGCCCGCCTGCAATTGCTTCGGTTGGCCCTCGCGGGAAAAATGAATTGTGAGATTGATGACCAGGAAATCCAGCGTAGCGGCGTTTCTTACACCATCGAAACCGTCCGCGATTATGTAAAACGATTTCCCCGGGCAGAGTTGTTTTATCTCATTGGCGCCGACAATGCGGCAAAATTGAATGAATGGCGCGAAGCCGGCGAACTGGCAAAGCTCACTGAATTTGTTGCCCTTCCGCGGCCAGGCGGAACCACGGCGGCCTTCCCACAGCCTTTTCGCGGACGAACACTGAAAGGTTTTCCGTTGGCCGTTTCGTCATCGGAAATCCGGGTGCGGGTAAAAGCCGGATTGCCCATCGAATCGCTGGTGCCGCCTGCTGTCGCCGAGGCCATCCGCGTCGCAAGTCTTTATCTTTGAAATCCTCCTCGTCCTCCTCCTCGTCCTCGTTTTCGTAATCGAATTTTTCGCGGACGAGGACGGGAACGAGGAGGAGCCATGGACAAAAAATCCGTGTTCATCCGTGTTCATTTGTGGTTAAATGGGCTCGTCGAATATGGATTCCCGAAAACTGGCTTTGCTCTGCCGCGAGTTCGCGGACAATAAAAAGGCGGAAGACATCGTCATCCTCGATGTGCAGAAAATATCGTCGGTGACGGATTATTTCGTGATTGCATCCGGTACGAGTGAACCGCATCTGCGCGCCATCGTGGAGGAAGTTACCGGCAAACTGCGCGACGAAAACGGCGTGCGCCCGCGGGCGGTGGACGGCACGGTGCACGGTGCCTGGGTGGTGCTCGATTTCTTCGATGTGATTGTCCACATCATGCGACAGGACGTCCGCGAACGCTACGATCTGGAAGGACTCTGGGGTGATGCCGCACAGGTGAAGCTGAAGAAGGCAAGAACATTGAAGCGATAAAGCCAAAACCGAAGCCACCGTGCCGTGATGCAGGCAGGTGGTAGAGATTTGCTTGAGCGCCGTGGGCGCGAAATCTTTGTAGAATCCCAACCCAAAACCATTTCAAGCTCCGCCAGGAGCGGCATATTCCGGCAGAGCACACAGAAGATGTCGCTCCCGACGGAGCTTGTGTTTTTAACGAAATGGAAACTACAAATATGCCGCGCCTATGGCGCTAGCGTATTGTTCTACTCCCTGAAATTCACGAACTGGACGGCCACGGGAAATTCCCTTGCGCGCACAGCAGCGATGACAACCTGCAATTCGTCCCGGCTCTTGCCGTTCACGCGCACGGCGTCACCCTGAATCTGCGTCGTCACCTTGAATTTGCCGTCCCGGATGAACCCCGTGATCTGCTTGGCAACGGTGGTTTCGATGCCCTGCTTGATCTTGATGACCTGCCGGGCGTGGCCCAGCGGCGAGATGTCCGGTTCACATTGCTCCACACTTTTCAGGCTGATGCCGCGCTTGGCCAGTTTGCCGATGACCATTTCGTTGAGCGTGCGAACCTTGAAATCGTCTTCGGCGGAAAGCTTGATTTCGTTTTTCTCCAAAACAATTTCCGCCTTGCTGTTTTTAAAATCAAAGCGGTTGGCCAGTTCTTTCTTGGCCTGGTTCACCGCGTTTTCAATTTCCATCGAATTGACCTGCGAAACAATGTCGAATGAAGGCACGACCCAAGCGTAGAAAAGTCCCGGTCGGGAGGCAAAATGAATCAACCAACTTACTGCGCTTTCTGCGGCAGTTCCGTGGAAGCCTTGACCATGTCGTCGAGGAGTTTTTTGAATTCCTCCAGGCCAGTGGCCGGCACGATGATGGTGTCGCGACGACCGCCGACGTCCTCGGTAATGCGCAGGAAGCGGCCGCGGGGATTTTCCTTGAGGGTAAAGACGAAAGTCTTGCGTTCGATCTGAACCTTGTCGGATTTCAGAGTGTCCTCGTTGACCGGCGGCTTGGGCTGCCCATAAGGACGCCGCCCGTATGGTGATGGCCGTTCGTTTGAGATCATAAAGTCCCGCTGAAGGCGCCCGCCTGCGTGGCCGAAGCCATTCCCGAATCAACCGACCACTCCAGCAACCATAACAGCCAAAGCGGAAGGATTGATGCACTTCGGCTCGACGAAGGCCCGCGCTGGCGTTCCGTCCAGCTAGAAAGAAATTTCAACCCGAACGACGGTTTGTCAACTGGGAAAATCTACAAAATATTGGCTGCCCTTTCGGCCAGTTCGGAACGTTCACCCTTCTGCAATTCGATGTGCGCCGCGATGGCCTCGGGGCGGAAGCGGCTGACGACGTAGTTGAACCCGTTGGAGGATGAATCAACGTACGGATTATCAATCTGATACGGGTCGCCGGTGAAAACAATCTTCGTACCGCTGCCAACACGGGTAATGATCGTCTTGGCTTCGAGGGGCGTGAGGTTTTGCGCCTCATCAATGATCATGAACTGATTGGCAATGCTGCGACCGCGGATATAGCTCAATGCCTCGACGACAATGCTGCCCGAGCGCATGAGGTCACCACTGCGGCGGTGGTCGTGTCCCATGTTCAGATCGCTTAACATTTCGAGCGCGTCGTGGATCGGTTGCATCCACGGCGCAAGTTTTTCCTCAAGGGAACCGGGCAGGAACCCCAGTTCCTTGCCCATGGAAATGGTCGGGCGCGCAACCACGAGCCGGCGGAATTCGCGGTCATTCACCGCGCGCTTCAAACCGGCGGCCATCGCGAGCAGCGTCTTGCCGGTGCCGGCCTTGCCCATCAGCGTGACGAGCTTGACCCTGTCATCGAGCAGCGCGTCGAACGCGAAGTGTTGCTCGCGATTGCGCGGTTTGATGCCCCAAACGCCTTCCCGCGAGTCAATGATGGGAACGAGCTTCGTGCCGGTTGTGTCCACTTTGGTGAGCGCGGCCTTCTTGGAATTGGCTTCGTCGATCAACGTGCAGTACTCGTTCGGGAAATACGTCTTGCCTTTGGGAAGCTCCAGCTCGCCCCGAGCGCGGAACGCGGTGATCTTGTCCGTGCTTACGGCCATTTCCATCATGCCGGTGTACAGATCAGTGATAAACACCCGGTCGGTCTCGTAATCTTCCGCCTGCAAACCGAGCGCATCGGCCTTGATGCGCAGGTTGATGTCCTTGCTGACGAGGATGGTCGCATTTTTCGGCTGGGCCTTCTGGATGGACGCCGCGAGCGAGAGAATCCGGTTGTCCACGGTGTTCCCATTGAAATGGGCCTCGCCGTTGATATGGCCGTTTTTCTGAAAGACGATTTTCAGTTTGCCGCCGTTGGGCAGTTTCACGCCCTCGCTCAGGCTGCCGTCGCCGCGAAAACCGTCGAGCATCCGCGACACCATGCGCGCGTTCTGGCCCAACTCGGAGGATTCGCGTTTGAAACGGTCAATTTCCTCGATGACCTCGATGGGAATCAAAACGGAGTTATCCTCGAAACTGAGCAGCGAATTGGGGTCGTGCAGGAGAACGTTCGTGTCAATGATGTAATTTTTCACTCGAAATAAAATTAAATCTTAAACGGTTTAAAACAAGCCGCCTTGTGCAAAAAGGATGTGAATTCTCCATGTTACTTTTTCAACCGGGCCAGCCGGCGGTACCAGTCTTTGATTTGGGGATGGGCCGCTGGCAATTCATAGTGCCCCGAGTACAGGAAATTTCCCAGCATCCCGAATAAATCGAAGTCTACGAACCGCGGCTGTTCGCCGAGCAAAAAAGGCTGGTGCGCGAGCATTTCCTCGAAAGGCAACAGCCTTTGCTCCAGCAGCTTGAGCCACTCATCCCGTTGCGCGTACCATTGACCGATGCAGCCGCGGCCGAACTTGCGCTCTTTAAACCGAAAAAATTGGAGCTGCTCCGCCGCCGGTACATTCTCCTTCCAGTAAATGTCGTTCAACCGGAACGTCGCCCCTTCAATCTCGTTCTCGATGAAGCGCCAAAGGATGGATTGGACACCTTCCAGTCCGGGCGGAAGCAATCCGAGACCCAATTCCTCGTCGAGATATTTGGCCACCACCTGTGAATCCTCATTGAGTTCAAAAACCACGTTCTTGCCGTGCTTGATGATCGGCACGCCGTAATAACGTTGCTTCGTCAATTTCCAGATCAGGGAACGGTCCTGGTTTGGAATATTGGTGATTTTGAAGGAGGCGCCGGAAAATTCCAGAATGCGGCGTTGAACGATACAGAACGGACTCCACGGAAACTGAATCAATTCAATCATGACAGACCTAATTCTGGGGCGACTCTAGAGCCGGTGTCGGAGGTTGACAAGCGCGAATTCGTCGGGTGCCGGTTAAATGAGAAACTGGTTAAATGGGTTAAATAAGTTGAATCAACCGCCGCCCACTCAACTCATTTAACCAGTCACTTATTGAACGATTCACGGTTCCCTGAATCACCGCTTTACACTCTTAGCGCACGGGACTACAGTCGCCTCATGGCATCTGATTACGACGCAACGGAGTTTGTGGACACCGACTTTCAGGCGCACAAAACACCCGGGCTGTCCGCCGGCGACCCGCTTCGTCCGCCCACGCGCGACGAAGTGGACCGCAAAGTTGTCGAGGCCCAGCAAAAACTAGCCGAACTGAAACGCGCGCAGGAGGATTTGGAACGCGAGCGCGCCTCCCTGGAGGAATTGCGCCGGCGCCAGACGGAATTCCAGACCGGCCGGCAGGAAATGATCCATAGTTTGACGCGGGGACTGGGCCTGCTGGAGGAAGCCGAGTTCAATACCCGCCGCGACGCCGAGCAAATGGTGAAAACCATCGGCGATTTCCGCGATGCGCTCACCAAAATCCAGGCCATCCACGACGAGGTCTGGACCAAGGAAAACTTCAATATTGAGCTCACTCGCGCCTTGACCACGATTGAAAATGCCCGCATGGAATGGAATACGGCGCGGTTGAAAGTCCCCGTCCTGTCCGGCCCGACTCCGGAGAAACCGCAAGCCGATCAGGCGCCGGCACCGGCCACGTCGCTGCTGGCCGATGCCAGTTTCGGTCAATTGTGCAAATTCGGCCTGGCGATGACCTGGCCGTTGATATTGGTGATCATCCTGGGTGCCATCGGCGTATCGGTGGCGGTCTGGATGACGACGCCGGTACCGATGCACCATTGAAATCCGTTGTATGGCGTCTGCGAAGAAAAAGGGTAAAAAAGGTGATCCAATTTCCGAGCGCGCCCGTGCGTTAAACGACCAGATTGCTTCGCTCGAAGCCGAAATCAAGCGGCTCGATTCCCAATTGCAACAGACGCCTGTCCCCAAGCTGCGCTCCACGGCCGTACCCCACGGCGCGACCGTTGCCCGCTCTTCGGATCCGCACCCGCCCGCCACGCATGAACCTGTATTTGAAAAAGTGCAGCCGCGGCGGCACGTTGAAGACACCGCCGCACCCGATCAGTTCAACGAATTCGGCGTGCGCAAATACGATTTGCCCGGACTTTTTGGCCGCCTCCGCCAGCATTTCCGCCGCCCGACCACTTCCAACCCGCGGCTGGTCACCTATCTGGCCGCCGGCGGAGTTCAGGGGTTGCGCCCGTTGCGTTACGAAAAACGGGTCGCCCGCAACCGGTTCATCCTGCTGGTGGTGGTGCTCTTTCTGATTTTGTTAGGTGTCATTTCCCTCTTTGTCCACAACCACTAAATCCTTTGTCCGTGAAAAATCATTTTGTCGAACTCCCCATTCCCACGCGTGACGGCCGGTTCACCGCGCGTTATT
This sequence comes from Verrucomicrobiia bacterium, assembly GCA_041482195.1. Taxonomy (GTDB): domain Bacteria; phylum Verrucomicrobiota; class Verrucomicrobiia; order Limisphaerales; family UBA11358; genus UBA11358. The sequence goes on along the minus strand of JBGPDH010000127.1, from coordinate 2,570 downwards.
CCGAAAAGGGCCTGGCCGAAATGGATTTTCCAAATGCGAAAGCGTTTGTCGCGCCGAAGCACAGCGGAGGCGGACGAGTCGTCCAAACAAATGGCATTCCCGCACAAATCCACGACTGGCACCGCGCAACCGAAGCCGCACTGAACAATCTCCTTGCCGGGCGCACCGTAAAAAAACTGCCGCCGCTCGATTTGTCCGGCGGAACGGAATTTCAGCAGGCCGTCTGGCGCGAACTCCGGCGAATCTCCCCCGGTAAAACCCGGAGCTACGGCGAAGTTGCACAGGCCATCGGCAAACCCAAGGCCGTCCGGGCCGTCGGCGGCGCGTGTGGCGCGAATCCGATTCCGGTCCTGGTCCCCTGCCATCGCGTGCTGGCAGCGCACGGAAAGATCGGTGGCTTTGGCGGCGGATTGGACTGGAAACGCAGATTGCTCGCGCGGGAAGGTGTTGAATTGGAAACCCCAACGGAACTTTGACATTCTCCTGCCGGCGTCGGTTTGGGATGGTAAATCGTCTGCGCCAACGCGGTAGCGTCATGGGCTGCGGCAGACTTCTGCCGCCTTTCTACCTGCAACGAATGCGAAAGTGCCAGAGGACTGGCGCAGTCCAAAACCTGGCGGCAATGCGAACGGCGCGGTGTAAGCTCACGGCCACGTCACTTTATTCGTCACTGACTCCAGCTTGAAGATTTCCGGCTTCGAGCTTCCGGCCTCTGCCTTCTGATTTCCGGCCTCAGTCTTCTGGTTCACGGCCTCCGGTTTCTGGTTTCCAATCTCCGAAGCCGGTCGCAAAGCATCGGCAATGGCTTGCGCCAGTTTTTGCCGGAATGCCGCTGTTTCAATCTGCCGCGCGTCACCGGGATTGGACAGGAATCCCGCTTCGATGAGCACTGCCGGACGATGTTGTCCGCGCAGCACTTCCATGAACCTCTCCCGGCAGACGCCGCGATCTTCCATCCCGGTGGCATGGAGTAACGCACTCTGCAACCGGACGGCCAGCTGCAAATTTTGGACGTCAAAGGCGTTGTTCGGATAACTTGCGGACCATGGGTCGTTGTAACCGCGTGTCAGAGTTGAGGGCATTCCGGTCGGTGTGACACAATAGGTTTCAATCCCTTCCGGCTTTCTGTCCGGTGCCAGCGAGTTGAAATGGAGACTGATAAACAAATCCGCGTGATGGGCTTCGGTAATTACAACCCGCTCGGTGTTGGTCACGTACTCGTCGCCGGTGCGTGTCAAAAAAACCTGCCAGCCATCCTTTGCCAGCAACGGGGCCAGGCGTTCGGCCAGGTCGAGGGTAAACTCCTTTTCAAACCGTCCATCCAGAATGCTGTGCGTGCCGACATTGGCGCCACCGTGACCGGGATCAATGACAATGACCGGGTTGGCGGGTCTCAGAGCTATCGGCGGGTCACAGAGCAGCGGTTCCAGGTTTTTCTGGAGATCGGGTCCGTACAGGCAGATCTGACCGTCGATGATTTGCGGCTCAAAACCGAGGTGAATTTCAACGCCGTTCCAGGTCGCCTCCCGGCTGCCGATGCCCAGAATCATCACGCCGTTGGAAGAACCCACCGCATAACTGGTGACCGGCTGGCTCGACAGGAGATGCGGTTTGCCGATGCCTTGTTCCGCCGCCCAATTCTCCAGCGAAACCCAGGTCATGATCGGTTTGGCCGGCGCTTGCCGGGGAGGAGCCACCGGCGGCTGCCATTCCTCAGCCGGAACGGAGGGCCCATTCGAGGAAGTGATCGGCGGTGATACCTTGACCGGCTGTGGCCCGAAAGGATTGTGGATGATATTGGTATTGACCCAGCTCATCTCGGGCATTTTGCCGTCGTTGGACGGCCGGGCCGGGCCGGCGACACACGAAAACATCACGGCAAGAATGATTCCGACAAACTTGTACACCCGGCCATTGTGCGGAATGAAAAAAGCGACTCAAGCTGTTTCCGCATTTACGATTTACGATTTACGATTTACGATTTGGCGCACATTGAAGATTCTTGTCGCCATCACCGGAGCCAGCGGCGCGTTGTACGCGCAACGGCTGCTCGATAATCTGGATTCGCAGGCCCACGAAATCCATGTCGTGCTCAGCAACTACGCCCAACAGGTTATCGCCGGGGAACTGCCGGACGGATTGAAGCTTCCCGTCGGTGTGAAATCACACAATTTGAAGAGCATGAACGCGCCGTTCGCCAGCGGGTCGAATCCGCCCGACGCCATGGTCGTCATCCCCTGCACCATGGGGACGATGGGCCGCATCGCGCACGGCTACAGCGAGGATGTCCTGCTCCGTGCCGCCGACGTGGTGTTGAAGGAGCGGAAGAAATTGATTCTGGTTCCGCGCGAAACGCCGTTGAGCCTGGTTCACGTCAAAAACATGGAACTGCTGCTGCTGGCCGGCGCGACGATTCTGCCAGCCAACCCGGGCTTTTATGCGAACCCCCAGACCGTCCAGGAAGTGGTGGACACTGTGGTTGCCCGGGTGCTGGACCATCTGGGACTGCCGCACACGCTCGTGCCTCGCTGGAGTGAAGAAAAAGAATGATATGGGGAAACATCGAACAT
>JBGPDH010000126.1:0-10121 GCA_041482195.1 Verrucomicrobiia bacterium | reverse complement strand
ATGGAGCGTTTGATCGTGTTGAAATTGGTCAAAGTACCGCCGAGCCAGCGTTCGGTGACATAAAACTGACCGCATTCCCGGGCGGTTTCCTTGACGCATTGCTGCGCCTGCTTCTTGGTGCCGACGAAAATCACTTTCCCGCCCTTGCGAACCGTCTCCGACAGATAGTTACACGCCGTCTCCAGTTGGATGAGGGTTTTGCTGAGGTCAATGATGTGAATCCCGTTGCGCGCGTCAAAAATGAACGGCTTCATCTTGGGATTCCAACGCCGCGTCTGGTGTCCGAAGTGAACACCGGAGTCCAATAATTCTTTTACACCGATACTTAGCACAAGTTTCCTTTGGTTAAAACCGTGTGAAAAATTTGGACGGCGGCGGCTTGACGCCGCTTTTGGGACGAAATAGGTCGCGTCGTTCCAGAACGCGGACACGTCCGTGCACTCCAAAGTTTCACCCGGCATCCCGCGGAGTACGGGATTCAGTTTGATGTTGTTGGGCCGCCGTCTTCATCCGAAGCCGGACATTCAAGGCCGTTTTCCTTTCACCGTTTGCGGCGAAAAGGCAGATGAGCCTAGCAAAAACCCGGGAAGTGGCAATGGTAATCTTTGGGAGGAAATTCCACCGCCGTCCGCTTGTCAAAACCGCTTGGCTGCATTACTTTCCTGAGATGTTGTTTAATAAACATTTTGTCGGGTCGGCCCTGATTTTCTGCGGCCTGCAGGCCGCGTTCGCAGACACGATTCAGCTCAAGGGCAACGATGCCGTCACCGGCAAAATCCTCGCCGAAAAACCGGATGCCGTGGTGGTGGACGTGGGATATACGGTGTTGGTGGTACCGCGCAATGCCATCACCAGGATTTCCCAGCCTGAGAGCACGTTGACACGGCTGACGGCAACCACCAGCCCGCTGCTGGGCGTCAACGCACCGGGACCATTTTATAATACCGAGAGCGGGCACGCTGCTGCCGCGAGCGACGTGCGTGACCTGGTCAAACAAATCGGGGAAGCGGTCGTGCAGGTGCGTACTCCCAGCGGTCTGGGTTCGGGCTTCTTTATCAATGCCGGCGGTTACCTGATCACCAATTTCCACGTGATCGAGGGTGAAACGGAACTCACCATCGAGGTTTACCGACAGGTGGATGGTCAATTAAATCGTGAGACTTATAAAAAAGTGCGCATCGTGGCCATCAACAAATTCCAGGACCTGGCGCTGCTGAAAATTGAGGACAAGAATGCACCCAAGTTCAAATATGTCACCCTGGGCAATTCGGACCCGCTGAGCGTCGGCGAATCGGTCTTCGCCATCGGCAGCCCGATGGGGCTGGAGCGCACGGTGACTGAGGGCATCGTGAGCACCAAAACGCGGGAAATGGAAGGCGAGCTTTACCTGCAAACGACGGCGCAAATCAATCCCGGCAACAGCGGCGGCCCCTTATTTGACATGGCGGGGAATGTCATCGGCGTCACCAACATGAAAATCATGTTTGGTGAAGGCCTGGGTTTTGCCATACCCGTCGAACTGGTAAGGAATTTTCTGGATCATCGAGATGCGTTTGCTTATTCCACGGACAATCCCAACACGCCCTATCGCTATCTGGAACCGCCCGGCCCTACCAGCCGCAAGCCGGCAGACAAATGAAGGATTTTCACGGTCCTGACGCCTTGCGGACACTCTCACCCGTATGGTGATTGAAAACACAGGTGACCTCCGCATCCCGGTCCAAGTTTAAAACACAGAATCCATTATGAAAATAAGACAGCTTCTTCTAAACAAGCTTTGGGCCGCGCGGATTTTCTCAATGGCGGTCGCCGCCCTGTTGGCCCTGGTCACACCCCTGCGGGCGGCCATTCCGCCGGTGGAAAATCTGTTGCCGGTGGACACCTTGTTTCTGCTCGACACACCCGATTTCGCCGCGCTGCGGGCTGCCAGCCATCAGTCGCCCCAATGGCTGTTCTGGAATGATCCCGCCATGAAACCATTTCACGACAAGTTTGTCGCAAAATGGAAGGAAGAATTCGTCGCCCCGCTGGAACATGATCTGGGGGTGAAACTGGATGACTTTGCCGCCCTGTTGCAGGGCCAGTTCGCGCTCGCCCTGACCCAGAACGGGTGGAACGGCTCCAATGACGCAGACCCCGGATTGCTGTTGTTGCTCGATGCCGGAAATAAAAGCGCCCTGCTTAAAACCAATCTGGCCGGCCTTAAACAAAAATGGATCCAGGCAGGTAAATCGCTCCAGACGCAAACCCTGCATGGCATACCCTTCTCGGTGGTAACGCTTTCCAGCAATGACGTTCCTGCCGCACTGGCCAAATTTTTCCCGACGACCCAACCCGTCCAGGAACTGGGTAAGGAAAACAAACCGTCGCCCCCGGGTAAACTGTATGTCGGCCAGTTTGAATCGCTGCTGATTGCCGGCAACTCGCAAGCCGCCGTTGAAACAGTGGCCTCCCGGCTTACCGGCGGTTCCAATCCTTGTTTGATCGACAATCCGCTTTTTGCCGCGGACCGGGTTTCGCAATTTCACGGCAAGCCGTTGTACTATGGCTGGTTCAACGCCAAAACCTTTTTCAATGTGCTGGTTCATATTCCACCGGCGGAACCAAACCCGGACGCGCCCAGCCCGATGCCGGCCATCCCCTGGTTGAAAATTCTCGACGCCTCGGGATTGACGGGTCTGAAAAGCATCAGTTTCGCCTGCCGCCAATCCCATGAGGGATCCCGCGCCGATTTCTTCATCTCCGCGCCGGAATCCACCCGACAGGGATTGATCCGGATCATCGCCGCCAACCAGAAGGAGGCGAATCCGCCGCCGTTTGTGCCGGCGGACGTCATGAAGTTCTGGCGTTGGCGCGTGGACGGGCAACAATCGTGGGCCGCGTTACAGAAAATGCTCGGCCAAATTTCGCCCATGGCGCTCGCGAGCCTGAATTCGTTCATCGACATCGCCAATTCCAGCGCCCAGCAACAGGACCCGAGCTTTGACATTCGCAAGAACCTCATCGGCAATCTGGGGGACGACTGGATCAGCTACCAGAAGAAACCCGCTGGTGCGACCCTGGCCGACCTGAATCAGGCTCCGTCCATCTTCATCTTCGCCTCACCGCACCCGGATCAAACGGCGCTGGCGATCAAGAGTGTGATGGGTCTTAGCGCTTCCCAGAATAATCCGGCGCCGACACGGGATTTTATGGGCCGTAAAATCTATACCATTCCCCTGCGTCCCCGCCGGGTCGCCGTGGGAACGGGAACGACGGCGACCGCAGCTCGTTCGCTGTACTGCACGGCCAGCGGCGGTTACGTTGCGGTTTCGGGAGACACTTCCATGATTGAAGATTATTTGCGCAGTGCCCAAAGCCATGTCAAACCCCTGCGTGAATCCACGGGTTTGACCGAGGCGGCCCAGCAAGTCGGCGGGACCGGCGACGGTCTGTTTGGCTACGAGAACCAGCGCGAGATGATGCGCTCATTGTTTACCGCTTTGAAGAGCGACTCCAATACGTCGGCGCTTACCGACGGCATGCTGATGCGCTTTTGGGGAGGCAGCCTGGGGGATTGGCTGGATTTTTCGCTCCTGCCGGATTTCGACCCGGTGGCCAAATACTTCTATTTCACGGTATACAGCGGCAATACCACGGCGGACGGCATGACGTTTCAATTCTTTGCGCCCCGCCCGCCGCAGTTGAAACCTTAACTGTTGCTCGTGGTTTTCACAGAACCGTGTTTTAGTGCGGTGATTGGATGCACCTCAACTATCGGCTATACTGGCAACGACACGAAACTTCAGGTTGAGCCAAATACTACAATATTAGGAACCGACCCGTTTACGTTTATATTTTAATGATTTATGGATGCAAACGAGGTAATTCGCACCATTTCTCAACATCCTTGGACGGTTCTTGTTATAGACGCGCAAGGTCAGATCAAAGAATACATTCCGTTTGAACATAATCCACCGATTGAGTGGACTCAAGAAAACCGACTTCGATTCAAAGGATGTGCCGTGAGAGAAATTCCGCAACAACAGCTTTCGGTCGAAGAACTGGAGAAGATAGTAGTGGAGGCGGTTAAATATATTGAAATGTTTCAAAGGTACGAACGGGATTGACCTGACCCAAAAGCTGGACCGTTCATAGATAGAACGGCAACCAATGGCATGACAAAACGCCAGCCAATTGAAAGTCAACGCCGATGGCAGCTTCACGTTACTCACCTGCCCTGTCGCAATGGAGTGAACGGGTCGCCCATTAGGGCGAGCGGTCAATAGGCAAAACGTTGCCGTTCCCGTTTTTCTTTCACCGGGCTCCACTCCGGTCTGAGCTGCGACTTGGCAGCACTGACTTGAGCCTGTGAACGGGTCGGTTCCTAGTATTGTAGTATTGTCAATCTGACCAGCATGGTTGACGCCAGCGGGGGACGATTTGTCTATTCCTGCGGATAGACCAGAATCCGGTCGTGCACCACCACGATCAGGTCGTTTTTCTTGCCACCGGTCACATTCGCAACCACCGCTTCGCGCGGTTCCGGCAGCGCATCGGTGGAGCCCCGGAAGGTGTGTTGCTCAAAAACCTGCCAGCGGACCGCCGGTACCAGTTTGTGCCGCGAGTTGAAATTCACGATATCGAGATAATTTTTTGCCGTTTCCAAAAAGACCAGTTCCTTGCGTCCATTGTTGTTCAAATCGCCTGCCGACACGTCATTCAAATTACCGTCCTTGATGGGCGTGTCATAACCATCGAGTACGTCCATACCCCAGACCTCACCGCCCAGCGACATCCAGGCGACGGCGTTCTGGCCAAAAAATGCCACGCTCTGCGTGTCGGGGCCTCCCAGGGAAACCGATTGTACCTTGTTGAAGTCCGATACCGGCAGATCGACGTTGCGCTTGACCTGCCAGACGCCTGCGGCATTACGCTCACATAACGTCAGGCATCCATGTTCGGCATCCAGCAGGAAAATGGAGGAAATGGTGTTCTTGCCATTCTTCAGGGTCGTAGCCCCCACGATGTGCGAATCACTCCAGGAACCGTTGATTTGGTCCTTCACCCGGAACACCCACCCGGACCGGTTGGTGGAGCCGGTGGTTTCGGTTTGCTTTTCCAGCACCACGGCACGCACAAAATTCTTTTGCGGCAACAGTAATTCCGGTTTGCCATCCCCGTCCACGTCCACCGAGGTCAGCCACGGCCGGTCCATGGCGCCACCGGGCGGGTCCACGTCCACTTCATCGAAATCCCCGTTGCTTTTCTGCAACAGCACCTTGACCTTTTCATACGGAATCAACACCACCAGATCCGGCAAGCCGTCCTGATTGACATCCTCAATCGTTATGGACACCGGGTTGGACGTGAAACTTTCACTCAACTTTTGGGTCCGGATTTTGCCGTCCGCGGTGCGAACCACCAGAAAACGTTGCCCGCTTTGATCCAGAATCAGCGCCAGCGCCGGCTTGGCGCCGTGGTGCAAAGCGCCCACCGTCATGACCAACGGCTTGCCGTCAATCGGCAGCAGCGTGGGAAATGGCAGCCGGCCATTCTTGTCAAACTGCGTAACCCCCACTGCATTCTCGCCCTGGCTGAGGAGAAAAATTTCCGATTTGCCGTCCTTGTTCCAATCCGTCGCTGCCAACTGGGTCACGCCGGCCAGGGTCGGAAACGTTTGCGGTTCCGCCAGCGAACCATCCGGTTGCTGTAAATAGACCGCGATTTGCCCGCTGTCCGGTTGGGCCACCAGCAGGTCCGGCCGCTCATCCCCGTTGACATCGGCCCAAAGCAAACCCCGCTGCGCGACGTCCGTCTTGGGCAGCGGCAGCATTTGGAATTGGCCCTGGTGGAGGGCGCCGGACAAGGGCTCGGCGGGTTTGCGGATGAACTGGGAAACTTCCGCCCGGCCGGAGTTCTGGGCGATGGTCACGATGTAATTCCTGGCGTCCCCTTCCAGGTTGTCCGCAGAATAGGATCGGATGGAGGGTGATTTGAAATAAATCTCCGGGCCCAGCTGGCCGGAAGCGCTCTGCAACCGGAAACGGAACGGGGTCGCGCTATCCCAATCCACCAACAGCAAATCTTTTCGCCCATCACCGTTCACGTCCAGGATTTGCACCGCCTCCGGCGTGCCCGAATACGGAATTTTTTGCGGTTCCCCCAGCGTGTGGTCCGCCAGTTGCGGCAGAAAATACAGCGAGCCGTTGTCGCCCAACAGTGCCAGGTCCGTGCGCCCGTCATTGTTCAAGTCGCCTTCGGTCAGGGCATTGGCGTCGGTACGCCCGTTATCGATGTGCCGTCGCTCCGGATCGCTCCAGCCGTTGGTTCCCTGATTGTAAATCACCTCGAGGTCCTTGGCATCACCGTAAAAGGCAATGTCCGGCCTGCCGTCACCGTTCAGGTCGGTCACCAACAGCGCGCTGATGTGCTCGTCCACGGGAACGGAATCAATGCGAAAACGCGAGCCCGGCGGTAATTGGTTGACGTCCAGCGGTTGCGACGAATCCGCTGCCGTCGCGAGATTGGTTTTACCGGTTTGATTATAGAGCAAATTGATTTTGGAGCGCAGGTTATTGGCGACGATGAGATCCGTGAGATGATCACCATTCAAATCCGCGGCATGCAAGAGGGTGATTTGCTGGTCAATCGGGAATATTTCCGGGCCGGTAAAGCCAAAACCGGTTGAGTTCGTTTCACTACGACCGGCCGAAACAAAACTGAAAAACAGCGCCGTCAGGACGGCCGTCCATAAAAATTTCATGCCGCGCAACCTGCCATCTGGCGTTGAACTTGGCCAGTTTATTCGCATACCAATCGCCCTCCCGCTCGTCTTCTTAATCTTAATCTGAATCCAGAACGAGGACGAGAACGAGGACAAGAACGAGGAGGAGGACGAGGACGCCGTGGAAAACAAGCAGGAAGGGGAAAATATTACTCGCCGATGAAGTGCAACGCAATCCGGCGGGTGTGCCCTCGCAGGCGGTGCTCCCACAGGTATACCCCTTGCCAGGTGCCCAGTGCCAGGCGGCCCTGAGATACCGGCAGATTCAGGTTCACGGTCGTAAGCGCAGTGCGGACATGGGCCGGCATGTCATCGTCACCCTCCAGCGTATGCTCAAACAACGGGTCACCGTCAGGCACGAGTCGTTTGAAGAACGCTTCCAGGTCGCGGCGCACGTCCGGGCTGGCGTTTTCCTGAATCAACAACGAGGCCGAGGTATGCTGCAGATGCAGCGTCAACAAGCCGTCCTGGAATTTATTGCTGTCCACCCAGGTCTCCAGCTCGCGGGTGAATTCATACAGACCACGACCGCGCGTGGCGATGGTCATTTCATGCGAAATTTGTCGGAGCATCGTATTGGATGATTGGACCGGTGGATTAACGGATGGTTGGGTAAAGCTTTACGGCCCTGGTTGCTCATCCATCCACTCATCCAACAATCCATCAACCCGTCTTTCTTCATTGCGAGGCAGGTGCGCCTTTGTCGGCCAGCATTTTTTCCAGGGCGGCATTGTGCGGCTGGCCGGCGGCGAGGGCCTTTTGATAATGCCAGCGGGCGAGTTCGACCAACGGCGGTTCCTGGGTGAGATAAATGACCGCCAGGTTATTATGCGCCGCGCCGTAGTTGGGGTCCAATTGCACCGCCCGGCGCAAGGCGGTTTCCGCCTGCGTGCGCAATCCTTTCTGGGCCAGCGTCACCCCGAGATAATTTTCAATGTCCGGATTTCGCGGGTCGATCTTCGCGGCGCGGCTCAAGGAGTCCAGCGCGTCGTCGTATTTTGCCTCGGCGAACTGGACGCGGCCCAAAACGGTCAGGTTATACGGGTCGTTCGGGCTCTGCGCCAGCGCCGCCTGGATGTGCTTTTCCGCGTCGTCCAGTTTGTTTTCCTCCAGTTCAATCGTGGCCAGGTTGGCCAGGGCCAGGCCATTGTTTTGGTCCTTTCGCAAAATTTCCTGATAATTCGCCTCAGCCCTGGCGTAATCCCGGGCGGCAAAATGAGTCTGCGCCTCGGCCACGAGTGTGGCCGTGCCGCCGGGCAGTTCATGAACCGACTTCTTCTCCGCGTTGGGATTGGCGCTCAATTGCGGGGTGGATTGCTTGAACAACGCCAGTTCCTCGGGCGTATAGGGTATCGGTTGCGCTTCGTCCACCGCAACGCGGGCACGCAAGGTGTCCACCTGTTGCGCCAGGGCATTGATCTGCGCCGCCGCGTCCTGGCCCTTGCGGCCATAAAGTTTCTGGTTCGCTTCGCCCAGCCGCGCCAGCAGCGCGTCCCGTTCCAGTTCTAACTCCCGGATGTGTGACTCGTATTCCGCCGCACTCGGCCCCGACGCCGACGGCTTCGCCGCCATGCCCTGCCACTTTTTTACCTGGTCTTCCAGGGCAATTTTCTCCAGCGAATTCACCTCGGCTGCCGATTGCAGGGAGGCAATCTCCGCCCGCGCGCTCACCAATGCGGCCGCCGCACCGGCCGCCGCCACGGTGGCCACGGGCGCGGACTTGTACCCGGCCAGCTGTTTTTTGAGCAATTCATTCTCCTGCCGCAGCGCTTCCATGGCGTCCGCATTCGTCATCAACGACCGCGTGCGGGTCTGGAGCGCCTGATTTTCCAGGGTCAGCGTGTCGGCACGTGTCGTCTGGTCCGCCAGCGCCTGTTTCAACGACTCAACCGTCAGGGCATCCACACCCGCCGCCCCATGGCCGTTGCCCTGAGACAGCCCCACTACCAGCAGATCATTTTCCTTCATCAACAACCGGAGCTGCTGTTGCAACTGGGCATATTGGTCCGGCGATACTGTCGCCGGCTGCACCGCCAGCGCCTCCTTGAGTTTGGACTGTAGCGTTTGGTTGTCGGTCTGCAACTGTTTAACCTGATCGTGCAAGGCGTTCAGTTGCGTCTGCAATTCGGGGTTGGGCGGTGCCGCCGAGGCGCCCGGCGCGTTCGCCGTAGCCGGCCTCACCGCTACCACCGCCGGCGGCGGTTTCGTCGATGGTAGTTTGGCGGTTACTTCGGCGATTCTTTCGGCGAGATAACTCAACCGGAAATTGACAATCTTGGGATTCCAGTCTGGAAACACCCGTTGGAACTTTTGCAGATCGGTTTGCGCCTCGGTGTAGTCGTCCAATGCCCTTCGCGGTTCTCCTGAATTGTTAAATGCGTCCCCCTGCTGTAGCAACGCATAAATGATGAGGTACTGATCGTCGGGGTTCGACTGCGCGCGCGCCAGGGGTGACACTGACAGGGTCAAGACCCAGAAAACAAATACAGCAAGGCGTTTCACAGTGACAAAATACTCCAAGCAAACCGGTTTTGGCAACGTCGACGGTGGTACCTCTGGTTCTTAATTGAATCCTGATCCTTCATCCTGATCCCGTTGCCGGAACGTTCAGGATTAAGAGCAGGATTATGATTAAGATCGTTGCCAGAGTGTTTCCGGGAAAACTGTAGCCGCCTCGTTACCGCGTGAAACGCGGCCAGCCCCTGGCACGTTTTACGTGCTCGGCGGCTACGAGATTTATTGAACCGCTCCAGCCGATGTTCGGCAGTCTTGTCGCATACTGTCGTTTCGAGTATAAAACCGGCATGGCAAGCCGGAACGTTTTGGCGCGTCTAGCAGCGAATTCGTGGACGCGCGAGGTAATGGCCGGCGCGTTGCTGGTTTTGTGTGTTGTGGTGGCCTGTCTGCCGGTGCTGCGCGATGGGTTTATCTGGGATGACGATATCTATGTCACAAAAAATCCGTTGGTGACCGCCCCGGACGGTCTCTGGCGCATCTGGTTCACGTTGGATTCGCCTTCGCAATATTTCCCGCTGGTTTATACCGTGTTCCGCTTTGAGCACGCGCTTTGGGGATTCAACCCGGTGGGCTATCACTGGGTCAACCTGTTGCTGCACGCAGCGAATGCGCTGCTGGTGTGGCGGCTACTGAAGCGGCTGCGGGTGCCCGGTGCGTGGCTGGGGGCGGCCCTCTTTGCCCTGCATCCGGTGCAGGTGGAAACGGTGGCCTGGGTGACCGAACTCAAAAACCTCTCGTCCCTGTTCTTCATGTTGCTGTCGTTGCTGGCCTGGATCTATCTCGCCTTTGGCGATGTGCCGTTGGTGCAGGGCATTTTCTACGGCATCAGACCGGGGGT
>JBGPDH010000125.1:0-10142 GCA_041482195.1 Verrucomicrobiia bacterium | reverse complement strand
GGTGATGTCAATCGTTTCGGACACCTTGTCCTCGAACTGACCGGGAATGATAACCGACCCGGAAATGCCGCTGGCGCTGCCATTGATAGATTCCAGGGGCTCGTCGAGCTTGAACCCGGCATTGTTGATACCTTTGGGATACTTGAAGTCGAACGTTTGTGGCGCGGCATTTTACTCCATGCCTGACTTCCGGCATTCGCATTCAAGGGCTTATTATAATTACGGTCCCTGTGCTTGTATCGACGGAATGATGGCGGGATTCATCGTGCCAAGGTCTTGTTGATAAAAGTAGTAAGAATAAGTGCTGGGGGCGAAACTCGTGATGGCCAAAGTGCTGGTGAACGGGATCCAACGCACGGAACCATCCACCGTCAAATGATTTCCACCATCCGGAAATCGTGAGCCCGGTCGTTGGTGGGCGATGTAACTACCCGTACTTGCTCCCCAGGGGTTGCCTCCGACGCCACCTGATTTCAGTCTGCAAATTATATCCGAGGCAAGAGCCCAACCGGGTTTGGCACTACCCAACTTCGTTGGACTGGCTGACTTAATGTAGCTGTAAAATACATTATGCCACCAATAGATACCGCCAAAATATTGATAACCAATCTGCCATTGAGGCCCTCCAGTGCCTCCAGGGTTGGGGTTATAAGACGTCCCATAACGTGCGAGATCCGGGCAACACCAGACGGAAGCGGAATTAGTTTGTGTCGGATCCAGGTTGACCGTTTTGGCCAAACTTGCCACCGGCGGGGTCAGGGCGGTTTGGTTGTACGTTTGTTGTGAGGAAGGAGGGACGGCGGGATTCCCCGGAAGTGCCGTGAGCAGGTAATCATGATTGTCACCGGCATAAATCGTCGCGCCTATCCCGATCTGCCGTAGATTGTTCACGCAGGCAATTCGCTTTGCCCTTTCTTTGGCTGACGACAACGCCGGCAATAACATTGCCGCCAGAATCGCAATGATGGCAATCACCACCAGCAGTTCAATCAAGGTGAATGCCGGTTCACGGTGAAGATTTCTTTTCATGATGTACTATTACGGTGACTCCAAGCGGTAATGTGATCATTGGACTGAACTGTCGTCCGGATGGCAAAACTGACCGTTTCAAAGACCGGATGGTTCAAAATGCTCTGCGCGTGCATTTCCATGTCAAACGACCGACAAAACATTGCCGCCCCATCGCTGGCTGCCTTTGCCAGAAATATTGTCTTCTTCACATTTTGCCTAAGGAACCCACACGGTTCTGAAGAATTGTTGCTTTCCGCCGGACGGAACCAGGTAGGGAGAGGCCACGGCCGAAGCGGCGCCGGAAACGTTGAGATAAGGCCCCGCAACATTGGTTGCGCTTTGCAGCTGCGCCGCGCCACCTGTTGTTGGATCGGTCCAGATGACTCGGACTTGATTATTTGACCCGACCACCGTTAAAGGAGGAAGCCCCGGAACGAGTTGCACCACCTTGATGTTGTCGATATCAACGGTATTATTGCTGTCGTAGCCAAATAGCGTTGCGACATTGGGATTGCCCTGAGGTACAACCTGCACCTGCAGTTGGGCAACTTTCGAAACATACTGGTTAAACAAGGACTGCGAACCACCGTTGTTTACCCCTATCGGCATGGTGGCACCGTCAAAAACGTAGGACTGCCAATTGGTCGAAAACGTCATGGACGGATTCAGATCAAACACGACAGCGGCCTGTGCGTTTGATGGAGTCAGGGTGCCGGGCGGGACAAAGAATAACAGGTCCATCACGCCAGGAACGTTCGTAACGCCGGCGCTCGCTCCTCCGACCTTGGCTGCCAGGTAAACCCGATACGATGCTTTGTTGCTGGAGGACAGCGCATTAGAAATTGGACTTTCCGTCGCACCTGTTCCAAAACCAGAGAAAGAGACAGGTGGACTGCTGCTCCAAGGTGACAGGTTCACCGTATATTCAAACGAGGCGCTGCCGCCAAATCCACCTGCCAGATTCGTCGAAAAAGTTCCGCTGGCACCGGGCGAGCCGTCCCGATAACTGAAGCCGTAGCCGCCGCCGTTCGGAAGTGTGGTGTCGAAGTCCGACTGCCAAATGACTTTCTCCACGGTTGGCGTGGGAACCGTATTTCCCGTCTGGACCAATTCAATATTGTCAACGTTCAGTACTCCGTTGGTGGTAAAGCCAAACGGTGGCGAGATCAGGTTGGTGCCGGTGCCGCCGATAATTCCGACGGGAAGACCCTTCACCGCGAACTCAATCGTAAAGTTGCTGATTGTACCAACGACTGCGGCGTTGGTAAAATCGCTCTGGGGATGGGTGGCATCGCCGCCATTATCACCCCCGTAAGCCAATGAGGACAGCGGGACGGCGATATGAACATAGTTGGAACCGACGAAGCCGGCATCTCCGCTAAAGTCAAAAATAACATTGTTACCACTGTCCTGGAATTGAACTTTAGTGACGCTGACGTCGGTATTGGTGAGGCCGGGCAGTAACCCTGAAATCTGAAGGTCAGCGCTTAAGACCAGCGAGCTCATAACCGCCGTCGGTGTAATCGGAGTCATCGGTCTTCCAAATTGTGTGCCGTTTCCCAGAACGGCATAAACGTAGCTGAGCGACGGACTCGTCCAATTCGGGTCGAATGGCAAAAGCGTATAATTTGCCGAAATTGAATTGTTGGTGGTGCCGCCCACTCCGGTTCCTCCCGTGATGCCTCCATCGTAACCCGCAGCCACCAGCCCGGCGGACGAACCAGCCGCAACATAACCATAGTTATTGGCATAGTTGCCCTGACCCGCATCACCGTCGAAATCGGTTTGCAGGATAATATTGGTCGTTTGGGCCGTCGCAGCGGATACCGTCCCGGCGATGCCGAGAACAACTAAGAAGTGTTTTATGGATTTCATAGGAAGATAGGTTAAAATCATACCGGGTTACGTCTTACAATCTGCACATATTTTGCCTTTTAGTCGCCAAGGCATTAGCTTTGGATGTAAGTACAACTTTAGTATAGCTTTTACCCAGCCTTGGGATGCTTATAATTCTCATTGTGGATAGCGTGGTGTGCGCTTTATCCCAAATGGGATTTGGGTGAAGCCATAAACGTTGAAAATGCCCAAAATGTCTCTCAAACCATTTGATTGGCCGCGAGGCGCCGACGGCTGGCGAATGGTTTACCTTTTGCTGTTATTTTCGGTTTTGTTCCCTGGGGAGCCTCTTTTGGCCCAGCCGAAAAATGCTCTTACCTGCCTGACCAACGCTGAGCAGGTCCGTGAATTGGATCCGGAGACGGCTGCAAAAAATCTTCGCGTCCACATGTTTGGCGTTGTGACTTACTATGATGCGCCGTTGTTTAATTTGTTTTTTCAGGATGACACGGCCGGGATATTTGTCCTCGTTGCGCCAGTCCTGAGTACAAATATTGTTGCGGGTCAGGAAATCGAATTGGAAGGTGTCAGCGACAAAGGAGATTATGCTCCGATCGTTAAAGCGTCAGGGATTCATGTTTTAGGACAGGCCAAATCGCATGTTCCACGCCGGGTCTCCTTAGATCAATTGTTCACGGGTTTGGAGGACAGTCAATGGATAGAAGTGAGCGGCGTTGTGCGTTCCGTCACTATTCTCAATGGAAGACGCTATTTAAGCCTGGCCATGAACGGGCTGCGGATCATGACCTACGTCGAAAATCTTAGAGAATCCGACGCCGCGAAGTTACTTAACGCCACCATTCGTCTGCAAGGGGTGTGCTATTCCAGATACAATATGAAACGTCAATTGCGCGTTCCCTGGCTGGCCGTTTCGAGCCGGGCAAACATTGTCGTCGAAAAGCCCCCTCCTGGTCAAACGAAAGAGGTATCCATCGCCAGTTTGGCCCAGTTCAATTCCGTTGGCTATTACGGGAACCTGGTGAAAGTCAGCGGAGTGGTGACACTGCAAAAGCCCGATGGCACACTTTTTATTCAGAACCAGGGATATGGACTTTATGTGCAGTTGGCTCAACCCATTAAACTCGCTCCCGGCGACCATGTAGTGGCTTCGGGCTATTCGGCGCTCGGGCAGTACGTTCCGATCCTGGAGGACGCCACGATTCAATTCCTGAGCCATGGCGAACCGCCCGTGCCCATGGTGGCTGACCTGAACACCCTGCTGAACGCACCCGAAGACTTTGATGGCTTGCTCGTCCATGTGCAGGCCAGCCTGATCAATTTGGTCGAAAGCGCCGGACTACAAACTTTGGTTTTACAGTCGTCGAATTCTGTTTTTACGGCAACTTTGGAGAATGCTCAAACTCACGAACGTTTCAAGTCCCTAAAGCTTGGCAGCCAGGTGGCGCTGACCGGAGTGTTCGCCGCCAAATCCCCGGGAAAATGGGTTCCCGGCGTCGCTCAATCACTAGAACCATCAGCGACCAGGATTCCCACCCCACCGCCTGAGTCCGTTCAGATTCTTTTGCGATCCTACGGCGATATCAGCGTGATCCATCAACCGTCGTGGTGGACCTTGTCCCGCCTGATCTGGATGCTCTGCTTTATGAGTCTTATCCTGCTGGCCGGTTTGGCCTGGGTGGTGATGCTGGATCGTCGCGTCCGCCAGCAAACCAGGATCATTCAGCAAAAAGTCTGGCGTGAGGGCGTGCTGGAAGAGCGTGACCGCATCGCGCGGGAATTCCACGATACCCTCGAACAAGAACTCGCCGCCATCAGTATTCAATTGGGCGCCGTCGAGGCGCAATTCCGTCTATCGCCGCAAATCGCGTTTCAGCAACTTGAACTTGCCCGCAATATGACGCGGCACAGCCTTTCCGAAGCCCGCCGGTCAGTATGGGATTTGCGTTCTCATCTGCTGGAAAACAGCAACCTGGCCGCCGCCCTCGAAGAAATGGCCGCGCCACTTTCTGCCAACAGCGGCGTCAAAATTACCGTCCAAGCTCTCGGAACACCGGAAAAACTCCCCGCGCTGATAGAGCACAACCTTCTTCGCATCGCCCAGGAAGCTCTCGTCAATGCTTGCAAGCATTCCGGCGCGAGGAGGATTGTGGTTAGTTTGAACTATAAAACCGAACAGGTTCAGCTCGGGGTCCAGGATGATGGCGCGGGTTTCGACCTTCAAACCGTCGCGGCCCCGAATAGCGGGCATTTTGGTTTGCTCAACATGCGGGAACGGGCTGAGAAAATTGGCGCGCGATTTTCCCTCATCACCCAACCCGGCCAGGGCACGGAAATAATCGTCACGGTCACCAGTACGACTTCCACGACGCCGGCGGCAAATTCATCCAAGCCGACCAATCTGGCAGCGTCGGCAGAGGAGGAACTGGCTCATACTTGAATTTAAAATCGAACCGATGAACAGAAAAATTCGCATCATGGTCGTGGACGATCATTTTGTCGTTCGCATGGGTCTCGTTGGCTCGATCAATATTGAACCCGACATGATTGTTGAAGTCGAAGCTTCCAACGGCCAGCAGGCCATTGCCCATTTCCGGCACTATCACTCGGATATTGTGCTGATGGATTTGAAGCTGCCCGACATCACCGGGGTGGAAGCCACAGGCACTATTTGCAGGGAATTCCCCGGTGCTGCCATCATCATGCTTTCCACACACGACGGCGAAGAAGACATCTATCAGTCACTCCAGGCCGGCGCACGCACGTATCTGCTCAAAACTGCCCCCCGGGAGGAGTTAATTCACACCATCCGAGCCGTCCATGCCGGCGAGCGCTGCATTTCGCCGGCCATTGGCGCGCGTCTCGCCGAACGCATGACCCATACCGAACTCACGTCGCGGGAGCTTGATGTCCTTAAGCAGATTGCGGCCGGGAAAAGCAACAAAGAAATTGGCAGCGCCCTCCAAATTGCCGAAGTCACCGTTAAACTTCACGTTGGCCACATCCTCGCCAAACTGAAAGTTAACGATCGTACCCAGGCGGCCACCACTGCCTTACGGCGTGGCATACTCCATCTGGATTGAGCAAGGCTCTCACGTCAGGACTATACTTTAGAAGTATCTGCACCTCCGCCCTTTTACCCGGTGACAGTCACACGGGGCATAGTAAACTTTCATTAAAATTATCTGATGAAGCCCGCCGGGGCCGGCTCAATTGACATTTTATCTTCACATGAAAATATTATTTTTGGAACGAAGCTGTGTGCTACGAACCCTGCAGCCTGGTTTGCTTTCCCTGCTTTTACTTGCCGCCTTTGGCTTTCCGGCCAATGCGGCGGCGGCGGGAACTGAAGATGCATTTGCTCAAGGTCGGGAATTAGGCCGTGGCGTGAACGTGCTGGGGTATGATCCAATTTGGGAATCATTCGACCAGGCGCGCTTCCAGCAAAAATATTTCGGGGTCATCCGGGCGGGCGGGTTTGACACCGTGCGCGTTAATCTCTTTCCGTTCAGCCACATGGGTGCAGGGCCGGAATATCGACTGAAGGATTCGTGGTGGAAAACCATGGATTGGATTGTCACCAATGCCTCGGCAGCTCAGCTCAATGTGATTATTGATCTACATGAGTTTGAAACGACGGCAAAGGAGGCGGAAGGCAATAAGGAACGTTTTCTGGCATTCTGGCGCCAGGTGTCTCTTCATTTTCAAAATGAGCCATCCAGCGTGGCGTTCGAAATCCTGAATGAACCCAACGGTAAAATGACGCCAGATGTTTGGAATCGGCATCTCGCGGAGGCATTGAGCGTCATCCGCGAGAGCAACCCGACGCGGACTGTCATCATTGGGCCGGCATTTTGGAATTCGATCGATCATTTGGGCGAACTGAAGCTTCCGGATGAAGATCGGCATATCCTGGTAACAGTGCATTATTATACGCCCATGGACTTTACGCATCAGGGTGCTTCCTGGGTCAAGCCGCCATACAAAGTGGGTGTGACCTGGATGGCCACCACGGAGGAACGCAGCAGAATTGAATCAGATTTCCAGAACGTCCAAAATTGGGCGAAACAACATGACCGCCCGGTTTTCCTGGGCGAATTCGGCGCTTATGATAGAGGCGATATGGCATCCCGGGCGCGCTATACCGCATGCGTGGCCCGGACGGCGGAGCATTTAGGTTGGAGTTGGGCTTATTGGCAGTTCGACCGCGACTTTGTCGTGTATAATGTCGAAAAGAACCAGTGGGTTAAACCCATTTATAACGCGCTCATTCCACCACCTCGCCCAGTTGTGTTGAAATCGAGGCACGAATGAGATTACGACCTCTGGTCGCCCTGACGATTGGCGTGATCGGTGGCTTTTCGGATCTCACGTGTGCGGGGGCGGAAAATTATCGAAAGTTGCATTGCTCCGCACGCACACCGGTAACCACTTGCGATCTTTAAATTATTTCGGTGACGCGCCGGCAATACTCAAAGTGATTTCGATAGTTTCGGAAACCTTGTCTTCGAATTGGCCGGGCATGATATTGAAATCGTTGCGTTTAATGGTGAAATTGGATCGAATCACGAGCAAGTCGCCGTGTTGGTTCGGCACGCGCTGGCTCAGTTTGTCCTTCAGATAGGTGAGTTTCAGCGGCACCGTGAGTTCTTTGGAAACTCCTTTGAGCGTGAACGTGCCGGTCACGTCCGCCGTCGTGGTGTCACCCGTGGTCTGAACATTTTTGAACGCCGAGGATTCAAAACTGATTTCGGGAAACTTCGCGGCATCCAGCCATTTATCACTGAGCATGTGTTGCCGCTGCATCGGGTTGGGGACCACGAGCGTCGAGGTCGCGACAACGATTTTGCCCTTGCTCGCGCCGGGATTGGACGGGTCAAAGGCAAGCGTGCCGGAAACGCCGCTGGCACTGCCGTTGATCGATTCCAGGGGCGCGTCGAGCTTAAACCCGGCATTGTTGATGCCTTTGGGATCCTTGAAGTCGAAGGTCTGTGGCGCGGCGAAAGTCATGCCCGCCAGGGTGACGAATGCCAGAGTAACGAGTTTTGTTTTCATGATTTGTTTTTCAGAGGTGGAGGTTATTTTGATTTCTTCCCGACGAAAAGCGAAATGACGCTCAGAATTCCCGAGCCCAAAGCTGCTACTGCAAGAAAATCCACGCCCGGAACGAACTTGTCCTGCCATTGAATGCCTTCCAGGCCTGTGACGGGATCTGAAATCTTTTGCGGAACCCGGGTTTTCGTCCAACCCCGATTTGCGCCTGCGGCTGCCCAAAAGGTGACCGCGCCAACCAGCAGGGCGGCGGCGATAATCCGAAAGGCCCTTTTCATGGAAATCTAACCGTGCAAAAATCGTGATTCGTAATGCTGGTGTTTTTAAACCACGCTGACCAAATCCGCTGATTCGTAACGGACTTTCGCGAGCGCGGCATATTTATCATTCGCCGAGCGATAACCCAGGGCGCAACAAACGACCGAGGCATAACCGCTACCGTTCAGAGCGAGGACACGGTCGTATTCAGCGGGCACGAAGCCTTCCATGGGACAAGTGTCCACGCCCAGAACCGCGGCACAGGTCATCAGGTTGCCCAGGGCGATGTAAGCCTGTCGCGTTGCCCATTCCTGCGCAATTTTACTGCGCGGGCCACTCACAAGGTCGCTCAGCATCATGCCGCGATAGGAGTTGAGGAAATCGGGTGGAATATTGCGGACGCGACAGGTGTGGTTGATTAATTTCTCCACGTGCGCTTCAGTCACCTTGGTTTGCGCCGTGAAGACAACAAAATGCGAGGCGTCCACGACCTGCTTCTGCCCCCACGAATGGGGGAGCAGTTCGGCGCGCTTGGCCGGACTTTCAATCACCAGGAATTTATACGGCTGCAATCCGTAGGAGGTGGGGGTGAGCACGAGCGCTTGTTTCAGTGTCTGCCAGAGTTCGTCGGGGATTTTTTTGGTGGCGTCAAAAACTTTGGTGGCATAACGCCACTGAAGCGCTTCGAGCAATTGTTTTGAATCCAGATTTTTCATGTTTTAATTGAGTTTTAATTGCCGCTGAAAATTGCACATGCTGGGAGAAAAGCAAATCTTACCTTTATCATCGTTTGACATGATATGATTCGCTGGTAGGCTCAGGCGGGTGAAATGTGTTGTTTCTTTTTGCCGCGTTGTGATTTTTTACGGGCTGGTGATGATGGCCTTCGTCGCTGCCGCGCAGTTGCAGCGCGTGCCGAACCTCTAGCTTACCAATCTGCCGCCCCAGCCGCCGCAATTCGGTTATACCCTCAACAATCCTTTTCCCACCGTGACTTTGAGCCAGCCGGTCTGCATTGCGTCACCGCCCCAGGAAACCAACCGCTTGTTCATTCTCGAAAAAGCCGGAAACATCATCGTCATCACGAACCTGGCGGCACCGACCCGCACCGTGTTCATGTCCTTGCCGGTCTTGTCGGACAGCGAGTCCGGTTTGTTGGGATTGGCGTTCCATCCCGGATACGCAACCAACGGCTACTTTTACGTCTTTTCGTCAAGAAGCCTGACCGACTCCCAGGGCAGCGGCCGTCACCAGGTCATTTCCCGCTTTCAGGTTGCGGCCACCAATGCCAACGTGGCCCTGGCCAACACGGAACTCGTGTTGATCAGCCAATTCGATACGGAGGGGAATCATAACGGCGGCGATCTGCATTTCGGGCCGGATGGTTATCTGTACGCCTCGGTCGGCGACGAAGGCCTGCAATACAACGGTGACTTAAACGCCCAAGTGATAACGAACAAATTCTTTTCGGCGATTCTGCGCATTGACGTGGATAAACGGCCGGGAAACTTGCCGCCCAATCCGTATCCGGCAAGCAGCACCAATTACTTTATTCCGGCAGACAATCCTTTTGTCGGCGTGACCAATTTCAATGGCGAAACGTTTAATGCCACCAGCGTTCGCACTGAGTTTTACGCGATCGGGTTTCGCAATCCCTGGCGCTTCAGTTTCGATCCCGCCACCGGATTTCTCTATGTGGGCGACGTCAGCCAGGACCTTTACGAGGAAGTGGATGTCATGCCCAAGGGCGGCAACGCCGGCTGGTCTTATTACGAAGGACTGCATGTGGCTTCACAGTTGTATTCGGGGCAGTCCGGCATTTTCCCGACCAACAATGCTCCGTCCGGATTGATTTTCCCGATTCAGGAATATCCGCACAGCGGCACCGCGGAGTACACGGGCAACTCGGTCATCGGCGGTGTGGTTTATCGCGGTAATCGTATCTCGCAACTTTATGGCGCGTATGT
>JBGPDH010000124.1:0-10221 GCA_041482195.1 Verrucomicrobiia bacterium | reverse complement strand
CGTCAACACCACCCAAGGCAACTATTTCTGGGCCAAGATCACGCTGGTATTTTAAATCCCAGCATCCAAGTTGCCTCGGGCTGCTTCCGGCGATGAAACGGCAGGACGTATGAGGCCTGGATAGTTTATTTGACCAATGCGTTTTTTAAAGATTCAATGAACAACTCTTCTGGTCAGCGACTTCAGCCCGGCGACTATAATCTGCCGCTGGCCGACGCATCGCTCGTGGCCTGTCCCGATTGCGATTTGTTGCAACGCATTCCGGAAGTCGCACCGGGAGCGTCGGTACGCTGCCCGCGTTGTGACAGGGAATTGTGGCGTCACCGTAAGGATTCGCTCAACCGGACGTTCGCGTTGACGTTGGCGGCGCTGGTACTTTACATCATTGCCAACACCGTCCCCATGCTCGGCCTGACCGCGGTCGGACGCGAGGCTTTCACCACGGTGGTCGGGGGCGCGCAACAACTCTGGAACAGCCACCAGCAACTTGTCGCCGTGCTGGTGCTCTTTGCCGCCGTCGTTTCGCCGGCGCTGCAAATTGGTTTTCTGCTGTTCATCTTAATCGGTTGCCGGCGCAAACACCCCCCTGCCCGGGTCGGAACGATGTTGCGATATCTCCCGATGACCCGCACCTGGAGCATGATCGAGGTCATGTTGCTCGGCGTGCTGGTGGCGCTCACCAAGATCGCCGATTACGCCACAGTCATTCTGGGCACGGCGCTGTTTGCGCTGTTCGCATTGGTGGTTCTGCTCGCCGCGATTCAATCCTGCTTCGATCCGCGCGAAGTGTGGGAACGGGTCAAGTGGGCGGAGGCGAAAGCGCAGGGCCCGGCAGCCAAGGAGCAGATGATGGAGGTGACATCATGAGCACGATGGCCCCGACCGCGATGCAGCACGGTCTACAAAGTTGCGATGCCTGCGGCCTGCTTTCACGTCCCGCACCCGGTGCGCAGGAAGGACGTTGCCCGCGCTGCGACGGGGAACTGGTTTTCCGCAAACCTGCCAGCCTTGAGCGCACCCTGGCCTACGTGATTGCGGCGGCGGTTTGCTATATCCCGGCCAACGTCCTGCCTGTAATGACGACCATCACGTCGGGGGGCAGCGAGTCCGACACCATCATGCAGGGTGTCGTGCTGCTGTGGTCGCCGACCGGGTGGCCGCTTTCGCTCATTGTCCTTTGTGCCAGCATCATGATTCCGAGTGCGAAGATCGTGGCGCTCCTATACCTGCTGATTACCGTGCGGCGGGGCTCAATCGAGAACAACACCCAGCGCATCCGGCTCTACCGGATGGTCGAGCTGATCGGGCGCTGGTCCATGGTGGACGTGTTCGTTGACACCTTTACCGTGTCGCTGATTCAGCTTCAACCGCTCATGTCGGTTGAGCCCGGACCGGGACTGCTCTTTTTCGCGGCCGTGGTGGTGTTGACGATGCTCGCGGTCAAGTCCTTCGACCCGCGGGTGATCTGGGATAGTGCAAGTTCAAAAACAATTCAAAAAGAGGTTTCTTATGCCCGACCATAATCCATCATTCCCTCAAGTTCCCGAATCCAAAATTGTTCCCAAAAAGCGCACGCGGCTCTCGCTGGTCTGGATCATTCCGATGGTAGCGGCGGCCGCCGGGGTCTGGATCGCCGTGACCAAAATCTTGAACGAAGGTCCCGGGATTACGATTGTGTTCCAATCCGCCGAAGGGCTTGAAGCCGGCAAAACCAAAATTCGATACAACGGACTGGACCTCGGTACGCTCACCACCTTCCGGCTTGCCGAGGACCGTCATAACGTGATCGCCACCGCGAAGATGGCCCACAGGACTGAACCGTTTCTGGTCAAAGATACGAAGTTCTGGGTCGTAAAACCCCGGTTGTCCGGCCTGAGCATCTCGGGCTTGGGCACTCTGATTTCGGGCGACTATATCGGTGTGGAACTCGGCCAATCGCAGGAAAGCGAACGTCATTTTATAGCGCTCGAATCGCCGCCGCCCATTGCAACAGATACTCCCGGCCGCTTTTTCATGCTCAAGACCCCGGTTCTGGGTTCGCTCGGCGAGGGCACGCCGATTTATTTCCGGAGGTTGCAGGCCGGCCAGGTGGCGTCCTACGACTTGGACCAGAGCGGCCAGTTTCTGAACGTGAAGATATTTGTGCGGGCACCCTACGACCAATACGTGAACTCGGACACGAGGTTCTGGCAGGCGAGCGGGATTGACCTGTCGCTCTCCGCCAGTGGTCTGCGCGTCCAGACCGAATCGGTCATGTCCATCCTGGTGGGTGGCATTGCATTTGAGACACCCGCGACCGATTCAGCCAAGCCGCCCGCGGATGCGGGCACAACGTTCACCCTGTTTAATGACCGCGCCGCCGCCTTCAGACCGCCACCCCTCGATCCGCAAACCTACCTGTTAGTCTTCAAACAATCCGTCCGTGGATTGACGGTCGGCGCGCCCGTGGAAATTGGCGGCATTGCCATCGGCGAGGTCACCCGGATCAGTCCGCAATTGGATGCCGGGACGATGGAATTCACCGTGCCGGTGACGGTCTCCGTGGATCCGCTGCGATATGGCGTCAAGTTTTTAAACGCGCCGACCGGTCCGGACCTCGTGGCCATTCGCAAAAAGGTGATGGATAGTCTGGTGTCGCACGGGCTGCGCGCTCAATTGAAGATGGGAAGCCTGATCAGCGGATCGTTGTATGTGTCGCTGGCTTTCTTCCCCAACGCCCCTCCGGCGTCCTTCGACTGGTCGCAGAACCCCGTGCAAATGCCAACCGAGTCCGACAACATTCAGGCCATCGAAGACAGTGTCGCCAGCCTGCTCAAAAACCTCGATCTGACCGTGACGAATGCCGACAAACTGGTGGGTAATGCCAATCAACTCATCGGACCCAACTCCGAGTTGGACATGGAACTGAACAGCCTGCTCCTGCAAGGCAATGACGCGGCGCGTTCGATTCGCCTGTTGGCTGACTATCTTGAACGCCATCCCGAAGCACTGATTCGCGGTAAAACCGGAGACTCCCAATGAAAACAAATCCTGTCATACATCTGTTCCTGATCACCCTGGTCGCGGCGATTGCGGCTGGCTGCGCTTCGGCGCCATCGCGGTTCTACACCCTCACTGCCACGGCGACCGCGGACGGCACACCCGCAGCGCCTTACGCTGTGGTCGTCAATCCGGTCTCTGTCCCGGCGGTGGTTGACCGTCCGGAGTTCACCGTTCAGGTCGCGCCCAATCGCGTCGCAGTGGACGAGTTCACCCGTTGGGCCGAGCCGCTGAACGATAATATCGCCAGCGTCGTTGCCGGCGATCTTGCCGTGCTGCTCGGAACTCCTCAAGTGGCCACGGTACGGTTGGCAAACTTCGATCCCGCCTATCAGGTGACGATAGCCATCCAGCGATTCGAGTCGGTGCCGGGCAAGTCGGTGCTGGTCGAGGCGTTGTGGGTGGTTCACAAGTCGGCGGGCGGCGCCGCGCAATCCGGTCACACGGTCGCGAGTGAGCCGGTGTCGGGCAACGGGTTCGACGCGCTCGCCGCCGCGCACAGCCGCGCGTTGGCCAAGCTGAGCGGCGACATCGCCGCCGCAATCCGAGCGGAAACTGAGGTGAAGTAAACTCAGTCAGGGCTGACAATCCTCAGTTGGCGCCAGCTTCCATGACAATTTTGGAATCGCACTTCCAGTCTTATAAGAATTGGGAGGGCGACACGCACTTGGCTCATGTGTTGTTTGCGCGTTGGGTCAACACGCACTAAGCTCTGTCACGCATCTATTCTATTAGTTGGCGGAAGGGGTGGGATTCATGCCCAAAATCGCCATTTTCTGAGACACATTTACTCAATGCCTTGCACTATTCAAGCGTAATCCGTCACTACTTCTCACAATACCGCCACTATCATTCGCTGACAGTTTTACTGACAGTAGGCGGTCCCTATGAAGCGAGTATCCACTCTTCATTACTGAAATTCATTTGAGTATTGGAGAATATTGCATGAATCGTTAATCAGAGAACCAACTGATCTCTCGCACGCATCTCGCAGAAAAGCAGGCGTTTGTGTATAAAGAAAATTACTTTAGAAAATTATTGCAATTTCTGATTACCTCTATACACTGTCGCTTCGACGTAAGCCGCTTTTTAAGAGAGGGGCGGTATTTTGGGATCCGGTGCTTTGATCAGGATAGATGTTTTAAAAAGCCCACCGGATTTTAACTGTGGCAACCGGATTGGTTTCCGGTCATCAAGAGAAAGAACCACGACTATCAGAAGAGGAGATATCATGAAAGTCCTATCGCTATTCCCCAACTATTCGAAATCCTGGCTCAATTGCCTGGTAATTGTGACAATTCAGATTTTGCTGGCCTCCGGGGTCAGGGGACAGGAGGCGGCGTCCGTTCCTCAAAAAACGCCTCCCCAGCCTTCTAAGAATGGAAAAGCAGACCCCAAGCAATGGGAAAAAGAATTCTGGAAGACGCGGGGATCGGGGAAGAAATCAATTTCCACCGAGGCGTATGATCAGGCGCTAGAACAATTTAGGCACTTGCCGAAGGCAAATTTGGCGCCAAGCACTAATCAGAGTTCATTGAAGTCTTCTTCTGTCGCGATGCCACTTTTCGGAGCGCCGGTCACCGGTGTTCAAGGAACAGTATGGGCACCAATAGGGCCTTCGCCTCTCCTTTCGGACGGCGGCGCAACTCCCACTAAACTCAATGGCCGCGTGAATTCGATTGCCCTAAATCCGAATAACCCGAACGTCATTTACCAGGGATCCGCGGGGGGCGGAGTGTGGCGCAGCATCGATGGGGGCAAGACATGGACGCCTTTGAGCGACCAGCAGGCCAGCTTGGGAACCGGCAAACCGACCGCCCTCACTCTCGATCCGAACAACCCGAACGTCATCTACGTCGGAACTTCTCAGGAATCCGAACTTGGTGTTAATCAGATTCAGAATCTCAGCAAGGGCATACTTAAATCTAGTGATGGGGGCGCCAGCTGGATCGTGCTTGGTTCCGGTTTTCCGGCCGGTAACTCAGGTAATGCCACCAACTTTTACGGCGATGATGTCAACAGTATTATTGTCGAACCTGCAAACAGCAGCACACTCTATTTGGGTGCCAAGAGCGGTCTGTACCGTTCGACCGACGGGGGTCGAAACTGGACGCGTGGCACCGGCCCCGGTACCAGTGGCAATGTAAGGTCTCTGTCGCTGGACCCGACTTCACCGACGGGTAACCGGATTCTGTATGCAGGCATTAGCGGATTGGGCGTCGTTCAGTCGCAGGACGGCGGCCTGACTTGGACTTCAATCCTGACGACAGCCACGCCAGCGGTCAGCGCCGCTATGCCCCCTCCTTGTTCTCTTGTTTCTGTTTTTGCCGCGCTGGCGCCGCCGGCAGCGGTGCCGAATCCCGCTGGCATTCAGGTGATTTATGCAGCCTTGGACGTGGTCACTAACGGTGCTCCCGGTCCTTTGAGTCCGGTGCCGATTTTTAAGAGCACAGATCAAGGGACGACTTGGACGCAAGTGACAGCCACCGGTCTCTCTGGGGGTAGTGTGCAAACCTATCAGGGGTACATATTGACAATGGGGGTGGATCCAGCCTCACCTGGTGATGGTGTTAACGACATTATCTACTGGGCTGCCTTGGGCCAGTTCAAGTCTACAGATTCCGGTGCCAATTTCTCGAGCATCAATGCGGGACATGCCGACAATCACACAGCTTGGACGTTCGCCAAGCAGCCCAGCGGACCGTCCCTTGTTCTGATAGGCGATGACGGAGGCATTTTCGAATCAACTGATGGAGGCGCAACTTTCGGTGGTGTCAATGGGGCGCCTAACAGCCTCAATGAAGGCGGTTTGCAAACTACGTTGTTCTATCATTCGTCCGTCAAAAATGACGCAACTGCCAGCGTCAGCCTTGGCGCACTGCAGGACAATGGAGATATACAATCAACTGCGGTGCCGGTGTGGACGGAGCGAGTCGGTGGGGATGGAATAGACGTTGCCTTTGATGCCATCAACACCAGCGAGGCTTACGGCATTGCGAACACCTACTTTGGCAAAACTTTCAACAGTGGTGTGGATAACTTTTCAACCGCCGTCGGCGGAGGCATTCCTGCGACCGAGTTTCAGACCTTCGCTAACCGGGTGAATGTGGACCCTGAAAATGCAGAGCTTGTCTATTTCAGTGGCGCTTCCAACGGCCTTTATCAAAGTTTTGACGGCGGCACGACTTTCCGGAACATCGGCAATCTCGGTGGCCCAACCGAAGTGGACGTCGCGCCAGGTAATTCCAATTTCGTTGCGGTAGCCGTCGGCGGTACAGTTTTCTTTTCCAGTAACGCATTGTCGGCCACGGTTGGCCCGCCCTCGGGCGTTACTTTTAGGAATCTCACCGGTCTACCTGGAGCATCCGTGACGCAGGTGGCATTTGATCCAAACGACCCGGGGGTGCTTTACGCCACGGTGTCGGGGATTGGCAATGGGCATGTCTTTCGCCGGACGATTGCCTCTGGTGGATGGACGGACATTTCGCCCCCGGTTGACATTCCATACAACGCACTCGCACTGGATGGAGTGAGCGTGCCCACTACGATTTACGTCGGCAATGATTTGGGTGTATTACGTTCAGTGGACGGTGGCGCAAGTTGGGCGACGGTGGATGACCTCCATTTTCCGAATGTACCGGTTATGGAGCTGAAGGTTAATTCCAAGGCCGGTGTATTGCAGGCCGCCACGTTTGGGCGCGGAGTCTTTCAACTCTCGAATCCCAGCGGCCCGGTTATCGCTGTGAACGCCCAAAACGGTTTGAAATTCGGGTTGGGTTGCGCAGGAACTCCAGAACAGTTGACCTTGCAGGTCTTTAATGTGGGCAATTCCAATCTTGTCATCAACAGTGTGACGCGCTTGATAGGTTCGAGCGATTTCAGCGTTCTGCCCAATCCCGCCCCACCGTTGATCATCAGCCCCGCTGCCGAGGTTGATTTCACCGTGCAATACAACCCAACCGCTCCAGGGCCACAACAGGCTACCATTCGCATCGCCAGCAATGACCCCAGCGCGCCCTACTACGACCTGACGGCCACCGGCACTGGGACCAACGCGATTATAGATACCGTGATAGCCAACGGCGGCAACTTCGGTGATGTCTGTCTGGGTTCGTTCAAAGACCTGACACTCACAATCAATAACAGTGGAGGATGTGATCTGGTCATAAGCAACATCACTTCCAATTCGAGCCAGTTTTTGGTTGCCAGTGTCCTCAACTTCCCCTTGGTCATTCATGCTGGTGGGTCGCTACAAGTGCCGATTCGATTTCAACCGACCAGCCTGGGGAGCAAGTCGGGCATGATCTCAATTAAGAGCAACGATCCGACCAAGCCCGCCTGGGTGGTGCCCGTTTCGGGCAACGTACCGCCGGGCAGCCTCCGAATTTCAGGTTCTACTGATTTTGGCGATGTGTGCGCCGGCACGATTGCCGAAAAAACCATCTCGATATGCAATGTCGGCGAATGCAACCTAACGGTGACTAACGTCGGTTTTAATCCGCCGTGCTCGGATTTCACGCTTATCAACAATCCCTTCCCGGCGGTTGTTGGCCCCGGAGCGTGTCTGAATGTGGTGATCCGGTTAACCCCCACCACCTGTGGATCGCAAAACTGCAACCTCCAGATTGTCAGTGATGATACGAATACGCCGGTGACCAATCTGACGGTTACGGCCAGCACGCCTTGCCCGCAGATTGACGTGCCGTCCGATCTCGGTTTCGGGCCCGAAGTCATACAGAGTGCGGGCAGTTGTACGACGTCGTTGCCTTTCCCCATCTCGAACAAGGGCGAATGTAACCTCACGATAACCAGTATCACGATCACCGGGGCCAGTGCAGGTGACTTTGCTATGTCCGGCCTGCCATCGTTTCCAATCATATTGCAGCCGGGCCATATCGTAGGCGAAGGCGATTTCAATGTGGTGTTCGCGCCGACGGCCATTGCGCGCTCGCGTCTGGCCAACATCAATGTCACCTATGTATCGGATCCCGTCACTGGGGCGACTACCACGGTTTCGCGGGCGTTGTGTGGTGAAGGCGTATTGACCGGTGCGCGAGTGCTCGTGATGCAGGGTGGAGTGCCGGTGCCGTTTGTTGAGAAGATTCAACTTCAACGTATCAACGCCAATCGAAACAAGAACCAACTCGACACGCAGGATGTCGCGCAAAATCTGTCATTGGTAACAGTTACTCCCACCTCACCGTGCGGACCTTTTCAATATCATCGGGAGTATGGCACCGTGTCCAATCCCATCCAGTTGTTGCCCGGCTCGTATCAGGTGACGGCCGCCGCAACCATCAACGGCAAGCGCAAGAGCAAGACCGTGGGCTTTAATGTCAATACCTGCGACTTTAACCCAACGGTGATTATCAATTTCTAGTGGCTGCCTACAGATTTACAGCAGGCGGTTGCGGCGCTGAAGCTGCAACCGCGCTTTTTTCCCATGCACAAAGATGTCGCCAGCGACGCTTCCACCGCACAGTCGTGCACGCCGGGCTCGGTACGGTTTTACTTTTCCTGAGCGGGATGGTTCTAGCGCAAGCGGAATCGCCCCCGCAATTTCTTTGGGCACATCAAGCTGGCGGTGGCAGCGATGAGGAAGCGCGCGCCGTGGCCACAGATGCAGCGCGCAATCTCCTGATCACAGGTTTTTTTAGCGGCACGAACCTCATTGGCAATTCAAATCTGGTCAGCAGCGGCTCGGAGGATATTTTCGTCGCCAAGTTTGATCCCGCCGGAAATTTTCTGTGGACGCGCCAGGCGGGTGGCACCGGTTATGATGAAGGCCGCGGGATCGCCGCCGACGCTTCAGGGAACATCTTTGTCACTGGTTTCTTCCAGAATACAGCCACCTTTGGGAATACCAATTTTACCAGCAGCGGCCAATCGGATGTCTTTGTAGCCAAATATGACCCTGCGGGAAACCTGCTCTGGGTACGGAGTGGGGGTGGAAAGGACTACGATGAAGCACACGCGATTGCTGTGGACGCTCTTGGCAATGCGGTCATTACCGGTTATTTCGATGCCACCGCCAGCTTTGGCAGTTTTTCGTTGCACAACACAAGCGGCTCCGATGATGTATTCGTCGCCAAATGCAGTAGCGCTGGGAATTTTCTGTGGGCGCAGCAAGCCGGAGGCAGCCTGGATGACGAGGGCAACGGCATTGCACTGGACGGCGCAACCAATGTGTATGTGACCGGTTACTTTTCGGGCATGGCAACCTTCGGCAACACCAACCTGACGAGCGCGGGTAGCGACGGGTTACCGGACATTTTCCTGGCCAAGTACAATCCTGCCGGCAATTTACTCTGGGTACGTCAAGCCGGCGGCACAAACGATGATGAAGGTAATGCGATTGCTTCCGACTCTGCGGGTAACATCTCATTCACCGGAAAATTTACCGGTACCGCCATCATTGGAAATACCAACCTCGTCGGAAACGGGGCTGATATCCTGGTTGCCCGATACGACTCCGCTGGAAACTTCCAATGGACACGAACTGCTGGTGGAGGCGACATGATCTACGGTGATGCTGGCTTTGGTATCGCCACCGACATAAATAGCAATGTGTTTATCACTGGCTATTTTTCCGGCAACGCGAGTTTTGGCAACACCAACCTGCTGAGCGCCGGCTTTGATGACGTGTTTTGCAGCAAGTACGATGCAGTCGGAAATCTTTTGTGGGTCCGGGCCGCTGGTGGGACCGACTTGGACATCGGTTACGGGATAGCATCCGATTCGCAGAGCAATGTATTTCTTGCCGGTTTCTTCGCCTCCAGCACCATCAATTTCGATAGTGTGACACTGACTAATCGCGGGGGGCGCGATGTTTTTATCGCTGAGTTGGGCCCCTCCGTTGCACCTGTTTTGAGCGTCGCTCTGACAAATGGCAATGTGGTTTTGTCTTGGCCCGCGGCAGCCCCAGGTTTTGCTCTCTACTCCACGCCAACACTTCCTGCAACGACTTGGACATACGTTTCAGACGGTACAAATATCGTCGGCCAATTCCGCGTCGTCACATTGCCGATGTCCTCGATGCAGAATTTTTTTCGCCTGCAAAAATAAAATGCCTTTAGCTCTTAAGAATCTGTCAAATGGTTTGTGACCGGATAGTGAGAAATAGTGACTGCTTCCTGGCAAATAGTGGCGGAAGGAGTGGGGTTCGTGCCCAAAATCGCCATT
>JBGPDH010000123.1:0-10281 GCA_041482195.1 Verrucomicrobiia bacterium | reverse complement strand
GTACTATTCGCTGCAAGTATTCGCGCTGCGGGGATTCCGGCGGCGAGCTATCGAACAACAGAAATCTTGCGCTGCCGCGCGGATACTGGGCCGCGAGTGATACCAGCCCCACGGCCATGATCGCCAGGGCTGCTTCGTCCCGTTGCCCCACGATCAGCAGATTGTTTCCACTTTGCCGGCGAATCACAGCTTCCGTCGGTCCCTTGATGGAATTGGGCGCACCGAGCCAGATGCGCGCTTGCGTCACCGGTTTGACCGCAGGCGATTCCAGCATCAGGCGCAACGGAAGGTTCTCTCCGATATCCGCCGGGGCGTTGCCCTCAAACACAATCGGTCCCGGATACCGGTTCTTATCAGCTCGCTCGCGGATTTTTGCGAGATAACTGTCGCGTTCCTGGTCCGGTAACCAAACCGTTTGGAACGGGCTGTTGCCTTCAATCGAACCGGCCGTGTCGTTGTAAATCCCCTCGCCCGGCCGGGAAAGCAGGCGGGGCGCGGGGTTGTCCTGGTCCATGATCAGGTAGGCGTCCGCCTCGTTGCATTGGAGCGCAATGCGGATGACCATCTGGCCGATCGTGGCACGGGCCAGGGTGTAGGCGCCACCCAGGGTCTGCGAACCCAGCAACACGTGAATTCCGAAGGCCCGACCCTGCCGGATAATGCGATCCAACAAAACAGCCGCTCCCTGGGAAACGCGGTCTTCCTCCACGAAAAATTCCTGAAATTCGTCAATCATCAACAGTGACCGTGGCATGGGTTCGGTCCCACCCGCCCGCTTATAGCCCGCCAGGTCCTGCGCGCCAACGTTGCGGAACAAATCACCCCGACGTCGCAGTTCTGCGTCCACGCGCTCGAGCACACTCAGACCGAAGGCACGATCGCTTTCGATGGCGACGACTTTCGCGTGCGGCAGGCGCCGATTGGCGTAGCATTTGAATTCCACGCCTTTCTTGAAGTCCACCAGGTAGAATTCAACCTGTTCGGGGCTGCACCACAAAGACAGATTGGTGATAATGACATGAAAAAGGGTGGATTTGCCCGAACCGGTCTTGCCGGCGATCAGGCCGTGTTGGCGTGTGGCTTTGCCGATGGCGAGGTACTGTAATTTGGTGGCACCGGACCGGCCGATAGGCACACGGAGTTCGTCGGTGGTGTCCTCTTGCCAGACCTCGGAATCCGCCGGCGCCACCTGCTCGAACGGCACCTCGACCCGGCCGGAGTCCTTCCCGCTCTCGCCCATTTGATGGAGAAAACGAGTGGCGATTTCCGGAGCCGGTGGCGGATCAAGAAGTAATTTGGTTCCGGGCGGGTGCCAATGGGACAACTTGAAACCATTTTCGGTGTGCGTCAGACAAACACTGTTTTTCCGGAGTTCGTCAGGAACGAATTCCTGCGGTGGCGCCTGCCGTTGGTCCCATTGTATCAGCGTATAAACACCGCAACGCGCGCCGCTGGCGGCGATGTTTCGGAGCCGACGGGCCGCGGTTTCGCTGAAGTTCACCGGAAATGAAGCGATGACGAGGAAATGGTATTTTTCGGCGATGGACCCGGCTTCGGCGTTGTATTCGGAGATGGTCTCGTATTCATTACGCAGATACATCTGGATCATCTTCTCCATGTGTTCATTCAATTCGGCGAGTTTTTCCTCGAATTGGGCGGTCTGCGTCCAGATACGGCTGTTGATGTAACTCTCCTCATAATCGGCCAGATGCATCAGGGCCGCAAAGTTCTGGCCGAGACCGACCGGATCAAAAATGGTAAAGGTCAGCTTGCCTGGCGGCGTGGTGGAGAGCAGGCGAAAAATGACATTATTGATGGCGGCCACGGCGTCGTGGCCACCGGTTTTGCCGGTTTCAAAAAGAATCGAGCCCTGCTGCGGGTAAACCAGCGAGAGCGGAACCGAAAACCGGGACGGCCCGGGAAGCGCCAGTCGCGGATCCTTCGGCATCCTCTGGGTCATGGGTTCCAGTGCGACTTCCATGCGGCCAAATCGGGCGGCGTTCTTGAACTCCCCCGGTGGCATCCACCGGTTCCAGAGCGGCGTGTCCCATCCCGGAAAAAGTTGCCCGGCAGCCGTATCGGCAGCCTGAATCGTGGCATAAATGGGTTCGATTTTGCTTTTCCAATCTGTTTCGAGCGCCAACCACCGCGTCTGATGTTGACTTTGAAGGTCAGCCATTTTACGGCTGTGGACATCGGCGAGTTGACGGGCCTGCGCGTTTGCCTCCGTCTGCAGTCCGGCGATCTTGTCGGCGTGCTCACGTTCATGCTGTTTAATCCCGGCGCGAAGATACTGCTCATTTTTGTGTGCCGCCCGGAAGGCCTTTTGATCTACTGCCATCGGACGGACGCTGCGGGTGGTGACGATGTTCCGGACTGACTGCTTCCATTCCTGGCTTAAACCGCGATTGGTGGCAGCGAATTCGGTATGAATCCGATTCTGCTCCTGCTGATACTGCACTACGTTTATCTGGGGAAAGGCATCGAGTAACCGTCGTGCTTTTCCGAGCTGCTCGGCAATGGCTGTGCCGGCAGGTCCGGCTGCGCGGCGGCCCAGGAAGTAAAGAATCAGAACCACAAACAACGCCAACCCCGCCGGCCCGGTTTGCGACCAGGAAACGGTGTTCCGTCCAAAATGTTGGAATACCGGAACCGCCGCGACGGCGCCCGCCAGCAATAAAACCACCAATGAAACCGGCAGGAACCTGAATATCCATGGGATCAGGTTTTTTCGGAACCGGGCCAGGTCCTCACGGGTCCTGGATGCCAAACGTCCAAATTCCTCGAGCGACTGGTTTTCGTTTCCGGAAACATCGGGCTCTGATTGGCGTTGGTACCGACGGAGCTGTCTGCGGAACTGGCCATAACCGCGGAATGCCCGCCGGGCGCTTCTTTCCAGACGGGTATATTCTGCGTCGGTCTCGTTTAACTTCTGTTGGAAACTTTCAAATGCCATCGCGGCATTCGCCAGATCGGCGTCCCGCCGTCGTTCCGCCTCCGTCGAGTTCCTCCGGATACGTTGTTTAAGCGCTCCCTCCTGCTCACTGCCCTCGTCCAATACCTGCTGGCTCAACGCGCTGTGCGCCCGGTTAATCCGGTCCTTGCGCTGGTCGAAGCGGGCGTGCCATTGCCTCTTTTCTTCTTCCAGCGCGGTCTCCAGGGCGGCGAGGGCGGCAGCCTGTTTGGTCTGGCGTTCCAGTTTTGCGGATTCAAAAACATTGCGTTCGGCAGCGGCCCGGGTTTCGTAATCCTGGTTCAATTTTTCTTCGCGCGCAGCAAAATCCTCGACTGCGTTTTTGAGCGCATCCAACAGTGCGAGCATTTCGTTGACACCCGGGTGGTTATTCACAGTCGCTCCTGACTTTTTTCAAAATTTCGTCCAACTTTTCGATGAGGGCAACCGTCTTATCCACGCGAATAAACAGGTCTTCCAGGTACCGATGCTCAAATTCCGCACTTTTCTCGTCCCGCCAGTAGTTTTTGGTTTCCGCCCATTTCTGCGAAAGTTCCCGGGCACTCGCCACCAATCTGCTTTTGCCGCCGCTCAAATTCATGCTTTCGCCTCCCGTTGAGCGGGGCCGCCGGCTTTGGTGTAAGCCTCCAATGCCTTCACGATCTGCACCAATTGCGCGAGTGCCTTTCCCATGTCAATCGTCAGAAAACCGTGGAACTCCTCGATTTGTTTGATCATCGGCGCCGTACGATCTTCCAGCCCCCGCTCCCATTTTTTCAGGGTATCCAGCTTGTCTTCCGCTTCCCGGACGGCGCGTTGGGCCCGTTGTACCGCCATGTGTTGCAAGGCCGTCGCCTCCTGCAAACGGGAAAGCGTGGCATTGAACAGCTCCTGCCGGGCTTCTTCCAGTTGCCGGCCCCGCCGGCGTAACTGGCTTTCCCAGAGGCGACGCTGGTCGTTCTGAAGCCAGCCTTGCAGGCGTAATACCTCGTCGCTCACCTCTTCCAGTGTCGGGCGCACCTTGCTTAAAAACAAAATCAAGTTGGCCCGAAACGATTCGATCGCCTCGACGGAAGTGACTTGGGCTCGTTCGGCCATGAGGTCAATGCTGGTGGAGATATTCCTCGATGCGCTGGGCCTTTCTCAACAGGTAAGGGGTGTGCACCTTGGAGAGTTCGATAAATTTTTTCAATGCCTTCATCGCCAGCTTGAATTCCTCGGAAAACTTGTCGTGCTCCTGATCCTGCCACGTGTCTCCCAACGCCCCGAAACGGGCCTGCAACAGAATCACCCGGTTTTCCAGGTCACTATTGAAGCGCTGCAGTTCTTCCGCGAACCGCCGCACCTTCTCCGGATCCATGATTGCTTGTGCCATCGTGTTTCCTCTCGTTTTTGGTTGTTCACCCCATTATTGCTACTCATCTGCTTTCACGCTATCACAATTCTGCCGCGGCGCGAACCGTGGAAGCAGGGCAAATCAGAGGCGCCATTCGGCATTTACGACCCGCGACGCACACCTTACGATACCCGTACCGTGTTGAAACTGGAACAACTAGCCGGATTATGGGAACAAAACCGGGCTGCCGGCTCCGTGTCGGTAAAGGAATTCTCCATGGGCGACAGGCAATTCGCCTTTAATTCCCGGCCGGCCATCATGGGCGTCGTCAATCTTTCTCCCGATTCGTGGTATCGCGAAAGCGTCTGCCTGACCACGGAAGCCGCCATCCTGCGCGCCGCGGTCCTGACCGCGCAGGGTGCGGACCTGGTCGATGTGGGTGCAGAATCGACGCTGGCCCAGGCGGCGCGCCTGGACGACACGACACAGAATTCGCGGCTGCTGCCCGTCATCAAGGGATTGCGCGCCGCAAACATTCTGGTTTCGGTTGAGACGTACTCGCCGGTGGTGACACGCGCGAGCCTGGAAGCCGGCGCAAACGTTCTGAATCTCACCGGTACGGAAGGCGGCGATGAACTCTTCCGTTTGGTCGCTGCCCATGACGCCGCGGTCATCCTCTGCTATGTGCAGGGCAAAAACGTCCGCGAAGTCGGTGATTTTAATCTGTCCGCCGATCCGATTGAGCTGATGCGCGAATACTTTTCGCGCCAGATTGAGATGGCGCAACGCCACGGCGTGGAAAGAATCCTGCTCGACCCCGGGCTCGGTTTCTACTACCGCAACCTCCAGGACAGCGCCGTTCGCGTACGGCATCAGATGAACGTATTTTTGAACACGTTTCGCTTGCGGACACTGGGCTTCCCGGTTTGTCATGCCCTGCCCCACGCGTTTGAATTTTTCCGCGATGAAGTCCGCTGTGCCGAACCGTTTTTTGCCGTGCTGGCGGCGCTGGGTAAAACCGATCTGTTCCGCACGCACGAGGTCCCGCGGATCAAGGCTGTGCTGGACACGATGAACGTCTTTTGATGGAGCCGCCGTTGTCAAACGGCGGACAATGCCGCGTTGTCACCAACGCGGCTACAAACGACGAACCAGAAAGACCCCCTCTTCTCCCGATTTCGTGATCCACTGCCGACGGACTTTCAGTTCGTAGCGTGCAAGCACCTTGCGGACGCGCTCCGGCGTGTAACGATAGGAAAAGAAAAGACGGATGTTTTCTCCACGACGAAATGTAAATTGCCGGCTCTCGATGGCAATGCGGCGCAGACGGTTGAAATGAAAACAGGCCATGACGCGTTTCAGCCCAAACCGGCCTCCTTCCAGAGTAAACCGCAAATCACCGTCCCGCCGTTCGAAACCAAGATCGAGGAGGAATGTCATCAGCCAATCGCGAGTCAAACCATTGTCGTATTGCGGCAGAATGGTTTTCATCCCGGCGGTATAATCCGTGCCGGGGGCCAGATTGGCGCTGAAGAGCAAAAGATCCTTCGGACCCACCAGCGAGGCCAGTTTTGGCAAAATTTCCTGCGGCTCGAAATTGGGAATCATGCCGAAGAAAGCCACGAGGCGCGTCACGTTCCGGGAGGGACGGCGTATCGCTGTCCCTGAAAAATTGGAGTCGCCGACACCGCAACCCTCCCAAATAATTTCCTGCAAATCGCCAGCCGTCGCCAGGTCACACACAAAAGGAAAGCAGTTATCCGCAGGTAAAACGGCCAGCGCAGTCTGGCGGGCGGTCAGTACCATCGCCGTGCTCACATCGCAAGGCGTGTAAAAAACTTGTTTGCCCCCGGCCTTCAACCGTTTCAGAAGTCGAGTGTCCTTTTGTCCGCCGCCGCAGCCCAGACCGAGAAAGTGAACGGTTTTGGATTTAATCGCTGCTGCCGCCGTTGCGAAGCTCTGTTCGTACACCCGTTGGCAATCCGCATCATTCCGCGTGGGCGAGTACGCCCGGTGCAACGCCAGCCATTTATGCGTCTGCTTGACACTGTCGTAGTGGAACTTGTGGTTCACGCGCCGCGTACTCAGCGATTCCAGCAAGTCGTGCCGGACATTTTCCGGGGACTGAGTGGCGTGAATGCTGACGTGGGCAACCGTTGACACAGACCCTTTGTTACTTAGACGTCAACGGAAAGCAAGTTCGATGGTATAAGAGTCAGGACGCAGTCATATCCATGACGATGCATTGCCTCGGACGTGCGCGGCAAACCGAGAGCGCTCACATGTCATGGCAAATCCGCAACTAAGGCGCCACTACCCGATAGAAGCGTATCGGTGCCCCTTTCAAGTCGCTGTCCTCAAACTCGAAATTGCCGTTTTGAAGATCCTTTGCCACCCCGATCTTCACCCAGTGCGCCAGGTCGCTGGAGGCTTCGATAATGTAATTCCGGCCGCGACTGCCTTGGAATTCGAGGTGTAGTTTGCCATCCTGCTGTTCGTGGCGAGCGGTGATTTTTCCGTTACTTCGACCCGGAGGACCTCCCCCACAATTATCGAGACTGTTGATAATCTCTTGCGCCGAGGCAATGAGTATCTCAGCCAAACCGGCATCGTCCGGGGCGATTTGCGCGCGAACTTTGTTTTGGAAGGCTTCGAGTTGATTGACCGCCGCCACCAGGTTACACCGCGCGACCGAATCACCGGCTGCCATGAGGCTTGCGATTAATGGCTGTTGGTGCGCGATGCTCGAACCGTCGATCAAGTCGATTAACTCACCGACCGCCTGGGTCGCAGTCAGAACCTTTACCACCACGAGATTCGTGTCGGCAGCCAACCCGTCGCTGACCACGAGCTCAATCGGATAGGTTCCCGGCGGAAGCATGACCACGGCCACGGCGCCGGTCGCCAGTGGAGTATTCACCCCCTCGGCGAACCAGAAATACTGCAGAGGATCACCGTCAAGATCGTACGACCGCGTGCCGTTCAGAACAACGGCGGTATTGGTGTCGGTACAGGTGCAAACGAAGACACGCGCGACGGTGGCTGAGGCATCCGCGACCGGAATCTGGTTCACGTGCAACACTGCGTTGGAACTGACCGCAACTCCCGCCGCATTCGAGACCACAACGGAGTACGAGCCTCCCTGATCGGGCCGGGTGTTCGTGAGCGTTAATGTCGGCGAGGTGGCATCAATCAATACGTTGCTATTGAAGAACCATTGATAATAAAGCGGCGGCGACCCTTCCGCCAACACTGAGAAAGTGGCCGTGTCGCCTGCATTCACGGTCTGGCCCTGGGGCTGAACCAGGATGAACGGAGCAACCAATGGCAGGCACTTGCCGGCACTGCCAGCATTGTAAAGGCCCTGAATTTCATCGGCCGTCAGGGCATGGTTGTAGATCGACACTTCATCCATACTGCCTCCGAAGTTTGCCACCCAAAACTCGCCAGTCCGCCCAAAAAATACCGGCCGTGTGCCGTAGTCCAGCGGAAATCCCGCGTAAGCGCTCCCTTCCAGCACACCATTGACGTAGAGCCTCACCGTGGCCCCATCGTATGTCCCAACCAGGTGATACCACGTCCCTACCTGCGTAATCGTCGAGGAAAGCGCGTGAACCTGGAGTCCCCCGGCCGAGGCAATGGCAAACGAAAAACAATCCTGGCCCGACACCCGGTCTTTCAAGAGCGTATAACCCTCGAAATTGCCACTCCGGGTGTTCTTCTTGAAAACAATTACTTGTTGTCCCGGGATGTTGGCGCCGGGTGTAACCAACGTATCCAGCTTCACCCAGGCTTCGACTGACACGTTGACTGGTTTCAGCGATGGGGAATCGGCAATTTGCACGTACTGATTGGTGCCGTTTAAATGGAATGCCTGCCCCACTTTGCCGGTCGTAAAAGTGACACCGTCGATCAGCGTGCCATTGTTGGTGCCCACAACATCATCAGCGTTGCCTTCACCCGGCCACCAGCTGATCAACCCCGAGGGCGCCGACAGACACGATGGTGGCGATGGCGGGCACTTGCCGGCGCTGCCTGCTTCATAAATGGCCATTATCTCATTCGATGACAAGGCA
This sequence comes from Verrucomicrobiia bacterium, assembly GCA_041482195.1. Taxonomy (GTDB): domain Bacteria; phylum Verrucomicrobiota; class Verrucomicrobiia; order Limisphaerales; family UBA11358; genus UBA11358. The sequence goes on along the minus strand of JBGPDH010000123.1, from coordinate 1,916 downwards.
CGATTGTACAAACTGACTTCATCAAGCAATCCCCGGTAATGTTCGGACGTAAAGGTCCGCCGGCCGAGAAATAGCGGATAAGTCGTTTGCGGAGTAATGTGGCCGAAATTGGCTGAGGCTTTTGGGTTACCATTGAGATACAAGTAAGCCAACCCGGAATTCTTGTCGTAAGTAAGCGCCACATGCTGAAAAATGCCATTGCTGACCACACCGGTCGCTGAAACAAACGTATGATTATTACCCGAGGTATCTTTAACATTCCCAAACAACCTGAAGCTGGATTCAACCCATAATTGCAGCCCGTCGGGGCCGGAGCCCGGGGTGGCATCCCATTCTACCACCGGCATACCTATCTGGTTGGGATCATTAGGCTTGATCCACCCTTCAATGGTAACGCCGCTACCGGTTCCGATGTTTAAACTGGATGATGGGGGAACCGAAATGTAGCCAGTGGTGCCATCCATTTGAAATGCCTGTCCCGCTTCACCGTTGGTATAACTGACACCCCCGAATACCGTGCCATTGTTAGTGCCGACGCTGTCATAGGCGTTACCTTCAGCCCGCCACCATGCCATCAAATTTGATGGCGGTGGCACACACGACGATGGCGATGGTGGGCACTTGCCGGCACTACCGGCTGTGTAAATGGCCGCAATTTCATTGGACGAAAGCGCACGATTGTACAGGCTGATTTCGTCCAACATGCCTGAGTAATAGAAACCACCAGGGCTTGCATCAATTCTCCTGCCCAACAAAAGGTCGGTGGTCGTTTTGGGCGTAAATTGACCCAAATGGGCTGTCACCACCGCTGAACCATTATAATAAAGACTCGCGATCCCGGTGATCTTGTCATACGTGAGCGCGACATGCTGGAATACTCCCGTTTGCACAATACCTGGAGCCGATACAATAAAGTGAGCCCCATTGTTCACGTCCACAATATTGGCAAACAGAGACCCCACACCGCCTGAAGTAAGCCAAAGATGGACTCCCGATTGAACTCCATCAAATTTATATTCAACCACTGGATGTTGGGCCGAAACGTCACTGGGATTAATCCAGCCTTCAATGGTAAAGCCGTTGTTGGTCCCTACATTCAGACTGCCATTGGCCGGCACGCGCACGTAACCGCTCTTCCCATCCAGTTGAAATGCCTGTCCCACTCTACCATTGGTATAACTGACAACCCCGACGGGCGTGCCATTATTGGTACCAACGCTGTCATTGGCATTGCCTTCGGCCCGCCACCAGGCCACCAAACCCGAGGGCGCGGCCACACACGACGATGCGCTTTCCGGGATGGATAAATCGGCGAAGGCGGAACTGAGGGAAAAGAACGAAACGGCTCCAAGAACAACAATTCGGATTTTCATAGGGCTTAACCCCTTTTACTTTTGATTTGACCTTAGTTATTATGCGGCAACCCAAAACCGGCGTCAATTCAAATCATTAAAGTCGGAGTTGAGGACAATTCTAAATAGATATAGGAGAGCAATTTATGACCCGGACAGGTTTTCGCCGATTCAACACGAGGGAAAAAGTTTTTGCGGGACCGGCAGCTAGTTTTGCGGAAAAATCCTGTAGAGCAGCAAATAAACAACTACTCCTGTCACCGAAACATACATCCACAGCGGCCAGGTCCAGCGCGCGATTTTTTTGTGAGACTCGAACCGCTCTTTTTTGGCCCGATACAGCGTCACCAGAATCATCGGCACAATGACGGCCGCCAGCAGGGTATGTGTGAGGAGGATGGTTAGATAGATCGGGCGGAACCAAAGCGGATGCAGGAATCGGGTCGGCCCCTGATGTAAAACTACAGCGAGGTACGTGTGGTAAGTCAGATAACACGCCAGAAACACAATGGAAGTGACGAACGCTGCCACCATGCAGTTGCGGTGGGCGATTTTGTTTCCACG
>JBGPDH010000122.1:0-10305 GCA_041482195.1 Verrucomicrobiia bacterium | reverse complement strand
CAGGGCATCGTGACGTCGGTCAGCACCAATGGCGTCACCTTGTTTACGGGCGACGGCCAAATCAAACTGGAGTTGAGAGTGAACGGGATCAAAACCGAGGAGCTGGAACGCTATGAAGATGCCGTTGTCCGTGTGCGAGGCATCCTGCTGGCCTCCTGGGATTATGTGACCCACCAGGTCAAGGTGGGGGAGATCCGGGTTTATGGCGCGGAAATCTCGGTGGATCAGCCGGCGCCCGCAGATTTATTTTCGCTTCCGCTGAAGACCGTTGCGGAGTTGCTGCAATTCAGCCCGCAAGCCGGAGTTTTCCAGCGCGTGAAAGTTTCCGGACAGATTATTTATGCGCAACCGCCGGAATATCATCTGATGGACGGCCGGAATGGCCTGCAATTTGTTTTGAAGAAACCGGTGCCGGGACTCGAAGCCGGTGACCAGGTGGAAGTGGTTGGATTTCCCGGCTTGAGCGGGGCTTCGCCGCTTTTGCACGAGGCCGTGGCACGCAAGATCGGTCATGCGGTTCCATCGAAACCCCGGAAATTGCAGCCGGACAATTTAATTCGTGCGGAATATGATTCGACCCTCGTGGAAGTGGAAGGATTGCTGGTGAGTGTGCGGGAAACCCCGGCCGGCCAGGCTCTGGAGATGCGGAGTGGCGTCCGCACGTTTATGGCCCGGTTCAACACCAGGAATGATTCCGTGCGCTCGCTGGCTCCGGGTTCACGTTTGGAACTCACCGGAGTTTACCTGGGTGAGGGCGGGAACCGGGCGGTGGGCCAAGACATTACGTCCTTCGAGTTGTTGCTCAATTCCCCTGCGGACATACGCGTCCTGGCGCGACCGCCGTGGTGGACGTTGGAACGATTGCTGATTATCATGGGTGTGCTGGTGTGTGTGTTGGCCGCCGCCGCGTTGTGGATTACCCAACTGCATCGACAGGTGGAACAACGCACCCGGGAATTGGGCGCGCAAATCCGCCAACGCCAGACGGTGGAACACCAGCGCGCACTGGAACAGGAACGCGCCCGGATTGCTCAGGATTTGCACGATGAGCTCGGGTCCGGCATCACGGAAATCAGCATGTTGGCCGCCCGGGCCAGGTCCGCGACGGCTCCCGACGAACGGCGGAACCACTATCTGGAACAAGCGCGCGAAAAAGCCCGGGAAATGGTCACCGCGCTGGATGAAATCGTTTGGGCCATGAATCCAAAACACGATTCGCTCGCGTCGCTGGTCAGTTATTTTTGTCTGTACGCGGATCGTTTTCTGGGCCTGGCCAACATCGTCTGGCGTCTGGAAAGCATCCCCGGGACACCGGATCCCATGGTGGGCTCACGGCACCGGCATCAATTGTTCCTGGCGTACAAGGAAGCCCTGACCAACGTGGTTCGTCATGCCGGTGCGACGGAGGTCCGGTTGAGCATCCAGGCCGAACAAGGGCAGGTGCGGTTGACCGTCGCCGACAACGGGCGCGGGTTCTCCCCGGAGGCTCATACCGAGGAGATGGACGGCATGGTTAACATGCGGGCGCGCATCGAAAAATTGGGCGGAAGATTTGAAATCAGCAGTGAGGCCGGCCGTGGTACCCGGGTGCAATTCTATATGCCTTTAAGCTCATGACCAAGATTGCCATTGTCGAAGACAACAAAGTCATTCGTGAGAGTCTCATGGAATTCATTCATGCCGACCCGGAGTGCCGGTGTGTCTGCGCCTGCTCCACGGCGGAAGAAGCGTTGAAAATGATCCCCAAACACGAGCCGGAGATTGTGCTGATGGACATTCAACTGCCGAATATGTAGGGGATTGAGTGCCTGGCCCAATTGAAACAGATGTTGCCCTCCGTCCAGATCATCATGGTCACGGTGTATGAAGATACCGAGCGGATTTTCAAAGCGTTACGCCTGGGAGCCTGCGGTTATCTTTTGAAACGGTGCGCACCGGAAGAACTGATTGCCGCCATCCGCGAAGTCCGGCAGGGCGGCGCTCCGATGTCGCGGGAAATTGCCCGCAAGGTCATCGCTTCTTTTCAGGAGCCGCTGGCCGCCGCCATGGAAGTGGAGGATCTGACAGCCCGCGAGCGGGAGATACTGGAATTGCTGGCCAACGGATTTCCCAACAAGCAAATCGCTGACCGCCTGGGGTTGACCGACGGCACGGTACGTTGGCACCTCCGGCACGTTTATAATAAACTTCACGTTCGTTCCCGTACCGAAGCCGCACTCAAGTTCCGCTCCACCAAACAGGATAAACCGGATGGTCGTTAATTCAGAAGCACTTACATAATGTGCAGGACGCGGTGTCGTTGGAATACTCTACATTTGTGAGGCTAGGCAAACCCCCGGATTTGCTGCATATTAGTTGCAATTAGCGAACCCGTAAATGAATTACCTATGAAAACTGTTTCTCTCTTGAGTTCGGTGATGGTTGCTCTGGCCATCGCCGCGTTGCCGTCGAAAGCCGCGACGTATTCCGGTACCGGCAATGTGAACGGTGGTGGTGCTGTCGATGGCGCCGGCATCAGCAGCGTGGTGGTCAACAATGATGCGTCCAGCATTACTTTCACCATTAATTCGAGCCAGGCACAGGCTTCCTACATATTTTATTCAATCGAACTCCAGATCGTCGGTCAGGCCGGCAGTGGAGATACCAGCCTCCTCAATCCCTGGGGGGAACATGTCGGGATCAGTACCGGTGAGAATGCTCTGATCAATACCTGGGGAACAGGTGCCACGCCGGGCACCTATGGCGGCGGGGTATGGACGATGGGGGCGGGGGCAAGTTATGCCGCTGGTGGCACTGGTTTTACTTACGCCACCATGACGGTGCCTCTCAGCAGCCTCAATTTAAGTCTCGGCCAGAGCTTCTACTTTGACGTCGTTTCCTCATACGCCAGTCCGGGCGGCCAGGCTGCTTATGGTGCTTTGGACAATACAAGTTGGCCTGCGGAGTCGGACGGCAGCTATCAACCCTGGTTGGGTTCCAATTATTATAATTCGGCTACAGACGCGGGAGGGACAACGTTCGGCACGGCGGCGACCTTGTATACAGTAGTACCGGAACCGGTCGGCTGCGCTCTGCTGGGCTTGGGCAGTTTGCTCGTCTTTATCCGCCGGAGAGCATTCTCAACCCGCTAGTTTTGACTTTGGCCATCGTGAAAAACCGAAGTGCTGCTTGTGAAAACGGGCAGCACTTTATGTTTAGCACGTCGTTGAAGCCGGCCTTGAGGTCGGGATTTGTCCTCCCGCGGATGGGACAACTGAAGTGTGTGCTGAAGGACTTTATTTTATGAGGCAGACCTCTCAACCGATGTTGCTCCTTCGCCGACGAAAGGCGCTCGGCGCGTTTACCCTGATTGAACTGTTGGTGGTGATCGCCATCATCGCCATTCTGGCGGCCATGCTCCTGCCGGCGTTGTCGGCGGCCAAATTCCGCGCCAAGTGTGTCAGTTGCACGTCGGATTATCGCCAATGGGGTGTGGTGGACAATATGTATGCCGGCGACAATCGCCTCGGGATGTTGCCATCTTTTTCCATGACCGGAAGCGCCCTTAACCCGTGGGACGTTTCGTTGAACATGGTTCCTGGTTTGGCGCCTTACGGCTTGACGATCCCCATGTGGTTTTGCCCGGTACGGCCCACTGAGTACGCTGCGGCCGATGCTCAATTCAATCATTTCTATCACCGGCACATTGGCAATCTAACGGATTTAAATCGAGAGTTACAAATACGCGGTGGTTTAAGCGGCAGTTTTGTGACCATTTTTCATGCCTGGTGGGTGCCGCGCATGCTGGGCAACAATTCTAATTCCCAATTTCCCTCGCCCGCCAATACCGCCACCCAATGTCGCGACACCAACGGCTGGCCCAGCCGGGTCACCGACCGGATGGCGGGCCGACAACCTGTCATCAGTGATTTCTGTAACGCAGCCGATAAAAGCACAAACTCGACGGCCATGCTCAACGGCCATTCCCTTGGCAACAAGGTGGCCAACGTCAACGTGGGATTTGCCGATGGCCGGGTTGAAACCCATCAGAAGCTCATTATTCAATGGCAATATATCAGCGGGCAGGAGACAGCTTTTTATTGACCACCGCGACATAAACGGCAGCCAGAACCATACATTTGTGAGGCTGGATAAATTCCAGGAATCGGCCATATTTTAACACACACCATTATACAAAACGACAGCGAACGTGCGTTGCACAAACCAATCCTATCTATGAAAACCTTGTACGCTTCGGCCAAAAAGTGTGGTTGCGGGTTGCTCCTCTTTGGGCTTACCGCCTTGACGGCGTCGGCCTCCATTCAGGTGCTCTATCAAGTGGACATGTCAGTCCAAAGGCAGTTGGGTAATTTCCATCCGGAAAACGGCGACACGGTTTTTGTCAGCGGCAATTTTGCCACGACGAACGGCGCCTGGCTGCAAACGGCCGCGGATGGATCCACCAACTACATCCTGACCGCCGGTGTAGGCGTGCTCAGCAATATTTACATGGGCACGTACACCGTCACCAACGAAGTTGGCACCTTTGAAAATCATCAGTTTGTCATGAATCCCGGAGGCAATTTCAGCGCCTTGACGTGGGAACCAAATATCGTCGGCGGGGGGAACCGGTTTTACCCGGTACCCAGTGTCAACACCAATCTGCCGTCGGTGTTCTTCAACGACGTGTCCAACGCAACTCAACTGGTTGTTATACCAGTGACCTTCTCGTTGAACATGGCGGTTCAAAGTGCTATGGGAAATTTCGATAAAGTCAACGACCTTGTTTTGGTGGCCGGGGATTTCAATGGATTCACTGCCACCTCGGGAACCCAGTTGGAGAATAACGGGAACAATGTCTGGACGAATACCTGCCTGGTCACCAACACGGTCGGTGCCACTGAAAACTATAAATTTCTCTTTCTGCCCTTTAGCGGCACTCCCGCCAGCGTCTGGGAGGTGGACGGTCTCGGTACGTCCAACGCAATGAACCGCCAATTCACGCTTCCAGCCATTGCCACCAACATTCCCGTTGCTTACTTTAACAACGTGACGAACCCGCCCAGCTATGCCAACGTCACTTTCAATGTAAACATGGCGGTACAGCACGCCCGGGGAACGTTTACCCCCGGTGTGGACTCGATATCGGTGGCCGGCAACCCGCTGAATAATTGGACCACGGGGATATTTGTCCTGTCACAATCGCCCACCAATGCTGACCTTTACGTGGGCACATTCAGCGTCACCAACGTGGGCAGCACCACGTCGTTTAAATATGTCGATAACAACACCGGCATAGGGAATGGCGGTTGGGAAACCATCGCGAATCGTGCAACAATGGTGCCGCAATCGGGCACCAATCTGCCTGTGGTTTTTTGGAATAACACGGCCAATCTGGGCAACCTGTCCGTCAGCAACAACGCCGGGGTGGCCGTTCTTAAATGGACCGCCGGCCCCAATGTGCGTCTCCAGAGTTCCACCAGCCTGTCGAGCGGCTGGGGGACTGTGGCCAACACCCAGGGATCCAATTCAGCGTCCATCAACATAAACGGCAAACAATTCTTCCGGTTGAATGGGCCGTAGACAACTTGAGTATTAATTGGGACAAAGCTGGAGTTGTTCGCGGGGAAACCGGAATGGCTCCAGCTTTTGATTCATGTGTCGGAATGCGACTGAGGGTGTTATCTTGAAATTGATGTTTAAATTTGCACTTGGTTTTGCTTTGGCGCTTTGCGCCCAGGGAGCGTTGCGCGCGCAAAATAATTTCATCGCCGGCGCCGACCTTTCCCTGCTGGCCTATTTTGAAACCAATGGGATCGTTTATAAAGACAACGGCCAGGCGGGCGACGCGATTCAAATCCTGAAAAATCACGGGATTAACTGTATTCGCCTGCGATTATTTACCAGCAGCGCCGCACAGGCGCAGGCCGATCCCTATGATTATATCAACAACCTCACCTATACCGTCCCGCTGGCGGTGCGGGTTAAAAACGCCGGCTTGCAGTTCATGCTGGATTTTCATTATTCGGATACGTGGGCCGATCCGGGGAAACAAGCCACGCCCGCCGCCTGGACGAACTTGACTTTTGCACAACTCTTACCCCAGATGCGTTCCTACAACAGCAACGCCATCGCCACTTTTGCCGCCGCGGGAGCAATGCCGGATTATGTCCAGATTGGAAATGAAATCTACCAGGGCATGTTGTGGCCGAATGGGCGGCTTACGGGCACGTGGAGCAGCACCAACGCGTCGTGGATCCGGCTTGGCCAATTGATGACCAACGCGATTCAGGGCATCCGCGATGCTGCGAACGCCGCGGGCGCTCAAATGCCCAAGATCGTCGTCCATATCGACCGTGGCGGAAATTGGCTTAATACCATGTCTTACTTTGACAACCTGAACGCCCAGGGAGTTCCCTACGACATCATCGGCGAAAGCTATTATCCGTTCTATCACGGACCGTACACGAATGCGGCCAACTGCATCAGCAATGCCGCCTTGCGTTACGGCAAGCCGATCTTCATCGCCGAAACCGACTTTCCTTATATTTTCTCGACCAATCTCTGGGGCATTCCGGCTACAACCAATGGTCAGGTTCAGTTTGTCGTCACTCTGGCCCAAATCGTCAAAGGCGCACCCAATAATCTTGGCGCCGGCATTTTTTGGTGGGGAGCCGAGTATCAATATCCCGGTGCCAACCAGGCTGGAGTCGGAACCCGGTCATTCTTTGGCAGCGATGCCAATCTCTTGCCGGCGGCGGACGCGGTCGGCGAACTGGCTGCGCCGGTGGACATAAGCGTCAGTTTGATCCCCCCCAATCTGATGTTGCAGTGGCCTCTGAGCGGAGCCGGAATGAATTTAACGACGACCACCAATTTGGGATCGCCACCGGGTTGGCTGTTGGTGACCAATCCCATTCAAACTACCGGGACGACGTATAATGTGACCCTGCCGATTGATCCCGTGCAGAGCCGCTACTACCGGCTGCAATCGAATTGATCCCGACCAGGACCCGAAACATGGGAAATAACCAGTGATAACCGAAACCACAGTCAAGCCGCTCACGATGCGACGGTGGTTCACCCTCATTGAACTGTTGGTGGTGATCGCCATTATCGCCATCCTCGCGGCCATGCTGTTGCCGGCCCTGGGGGCCGCGAAAAAACGCGGCCAGATGGCCGTGGATATCAACAACAACCGGCAGATATTGATCGCGATGACCGAGTATGCCGGGGACAGCAGTGATTTCATGGCCCAGCCGGGTTGGGGCATCTATGACGACTGCTGGGCTGCCTCGTCAAATATACAGAATCATCTCGGCGGCACTCCTGCCTTGTATCAGCAGAATTTCACCAACCAAATGCTCGATTTTAAGAACGGCCAACTCTACGTCTATCTCAAGGATCCGAAAGCAATGTTCTCTCCCGCTGAGGTGAAAAGCAGTCTGTACTACCAGCGTCTAATTTATATTACCAGCTATGTCTGGAACGGTGCGGTCATTGGCTATGATCGTGGAAGTTTCCCCACGGGTTCCGGTCAATTGCCCAATACGTATCGGCTGAGTCAGTTTAAGTCGGGCGCCGTCCTGATGTGGGAAACCGACGAGAGCCGGCCTTTCTTTTTCAACGACTTTGCCAATTACCCCGACCAGGGCATCTCCGGCCGTTATGGCAAGGCGGCGATTGTCGGGTTCTTCGATGGCAGTTCCCGGCGAATCGATGTCGCTCAATTCTCGGGCTGGGCGGGTGTGGCCAACGGCAACTGGAACTTACAGGGCGGAACCCGGTGGCGTTTTGTTAAGACTCTCCCCAATCAGTTATGGTGCAGTCCCGCAAATAACGGACATCCCTGACCTCTGCAAACCGGAGGGTTCGGGCAATCATGCCCGGGCGGCTGGAAATTCTTGTTGACCGTTTCAGGTTCGGGTTCATTGTATCTGGCCGGCACAACATTTAGTTCCGATGGCCCGTTTTTATGAACAGCTCGTCGCGGCCCTGGCGGAGAACCAGCCCTTCACCCTGGCCTTGATTTCCGGTGTTAAAGGTTCCAGCCCGCAACGGATCGGCGCCAAGGCGCTCTTCTTCGAAGATGGACGAATCATCGGCACGCTGGGCGGTGGTTGCCTGGAAGCAGAAGTCCATGCCCGGGCCAAACGCGCCCTGAAAACCGGCGAGGCCTCGACCTTTGAAATGCTGCTGGATCATGATTTCGGCTGGGACGACGGCCTGATTTGCGGCGGCAGCGTGTCGGGATTGATTTTGCCCCGTGCCGCCGAAGCGGCCGAGCTCTGGCGCCGGCTTGCCACCATCCCCGAACCCGTTTGTTGGGGGGTCAAAATGGATTTTTCCATCGCAATCGCCCCGAAAACAAGTGACGAGTGGCGTGTGACGGGTGACGCGGCCCTCCTTTCCAGGGACACTCGACACTCGTCACCCGTCACCACCTCCGACTGGCTTTACCAGGAAAATGTCTCCCCTGCCTGCGCCTTTTGGATTGCCGGCTCCGGCCACGTGGCCCAGGCCGTGGCTCCCCTGGCGTTGCAATTGGATTTCGACGTGACGGTTTTTGATGATCGGCCCGGACTGGCGAATCATCAATTTTTCCCGGGGGAGGTCCATTTGCGGGTGGGTGGCTGGCACGACCTTTTAAAGGAGCCGATGCCCCGACAACCTGCCTTCGGTCTCATCGTCACGCGCGGCCATCAACATGACGCCCTGGTATTGACCGAGTGGATTCGGCACCCCTTTGTTTTCCTGGGCATGATCGGCAGCCGCCGCAAAGCACGGATTATTCGCGAACAATTCCTGAAACAAAACCTCGCCACGGCGGAGCAATTCGACCGGGTTGCCTGTCCGGTGGGTATGGATATCCAGGCGCAAAGCACAACCGAAATTGCCGTAAGCGTCCTGGCCCAATACATTCAGAAACGCGCGGAATTAAATAAATTTTAAGTTGTTAATTTTTAGTTCCGGCATGAGCCAATTCAAAATTCAAAACTCAAAATTCAAAATTGGCGTGGTCATTCCTGGCGCGGGTGTTTCGTCCCGGATGGGCCGGCCCAAACTCCTGTTGCCCTGGGATGATACCACTGTTATCGGTCAGATCCTGCGGCAATGGTCTGAACTCGGCGCAGCCCAAATTGCCGTCGTCCACCGGCCAAACGATGAAGCGCTCGTTGAAGCGTTAAAACGTGAAGTTTTGAAGCGGAGCGCGGCAAGCACGCTTCAACGCTTTAACGCTTCAACGGATTTCATTGTCAATCCTCAACCGGAGCTTGGCATGTTCAGTTCCATTCTGTGCGCGGCCAAGTGGTCGGGCTGGCGCGGGGACATAGCGAGCTGGGCCATTGCGCTGGGAGACCAACCTCATTTGCAGATGGGCACTTTGCGGCGATTGTTGGCCCAGGCCGCGAAAAATGCGGACGCGATTTGCCAGCCGGTGTCCGGTGGACGCGCCGGGCATCCGGTTATTTTGCCGCGCAGCGTATTTGCGGAATTGAAGCAGTCCCGCGCGGAAACGTTGAAAGATTTTTTGAAACCATTTGCCGGCCGCTGCGTCCAATGTCCGGTGGAGGATGCCGGTCTGTTGCTTGACTTGGACCGGCCGGAGGATTATGACAAGGCAGTTAAGCTCCATTCAGGAAATATATGAATGACCCGGAAGCCGGCGCAGGTTCCTTTTCGAGACGGACATTTCTAAAAGGGCTGGGCACTTCGGCCGTCGCGGCCGTGGCGGCGCAAACCACGGCGGTCGCCGCGGAACTTGAAAAGGTTAATGCGGAAAAAGTACTCGGTCCCGGCCCGGTACCCGTCACCTTGACGGTCAATGGCAAGCGATTGAAACTCGCGCTCGAACCGCGGGTGACCCTGCTGGACGCGCTGCGGAATTATTCCAGTTTGACCGGCACCAAGGAAGGCTGTGACCGGGCGGCGTGCGGCGCCTGCACCGTGCTGCTGGATGAGGTGCCGGTTTATTCCTGTCAAAAGCTGGCTATCGAAGCGCAGGGTCACGAAATTACGACCGTCGAGGGTCTGGCGAAGGGTGACCAACTGTCCAAGGTGCAGCAGGCATTCATCCAAAAGGACGCATTGCAATGCGGTTATTGCACGCCGGGATTTATCATGAGCGTGACGGCGTTGCTGAAAGGGAATCCACATCCCACGGCCGACGAGGTAAAGCATGCCTGTGCCGGGAACCTGTGTCGTTGCGGCACGCAGCCGCACATTCTGCAGGCCGTGTTTCAGGCGGCCGGCGTGAAAACCAGCAGCAAGACGGAGGTCCTCCATGCCTGACGCGAATAAGAATGGATTATTGAATTGTTGGCT
>JBGPDH010000121.1:0-10346 GCA_041482195.1 Verrucomicrobiia bacterium | reverse complement strand
GTTACTTTTAGCACGACTCATGTTTCGATGCCGATATGGCAATAATGGGAATTCGGAACGCAAAAAGCAATGGATAAGAAGCCCCTCGCTCTATTAACCGTGGTGATCCCCGCGCGCGATGAAGAAGGTTGTATCGCCTCGACCGGTCCGGCCGGAGACATTGCTGTTGGAGAATTTCTCGTAGTAGGTCTGGCCGCGCACCCGCGCTAAAACACCCTGGGAATGCGTAATCAGAATTTCCGGACAACCCCAGGACTCGACGATGACGCCGGCCTTCTCCAGGTCATCGGTGCCGGTGAGAATTTTGGCTTCCACGATGTCCAGCTTGAGCTTGTCCATCATGGCCGCAATTTCTTTCTTGTTCGCTACGTCGCTAAACTCGATGTCATGGGTCACCGGCGTGACGTGGCGGACAAAGCTCTGCATGTCGGTGGACAGGCTGTAGCCGCGGGATTTCAAGCCCTGCATCAGCGCCATGTCGAATTCGGTGTCCGAAATGCCAGCCAGGTGCACGCAGGTCGAGTTCAACTGCGGAACGTCTTTGATGGAAATAAGACCGGCGGATTTGACGAGCGTCAGTTTGCGCTCATCCACATTGGCGGATTCGTGCAATACGCGCGAAAAAGTGGTCTCCGTGCTCGGAATGAGGTAAGTGTCAACTCCCACGTCCTTCATCGCCTGAAGGATGGGCTCATCCTTCGGGGCCATTTTAACGACCGCGGCAACTTTCTTACCGATGCGGCCGGCGACCATGGCGCCGCAGAGAACGGCGCTGCCGGGAGCGATATGCGGCTGGCCGCCGAAGGGGATGATTTCGTCGTAGCACATGTGCCCGACAAACGTGACGTCATAGTTTTTGGACATAGTTTATTCCTCCTCGCCCTCGTCCTCGGCTTTTCTCTCATTATCGATTACGAGGACGATTGAAATTATCGGGTATTTTCGGATCCTTTTAATAGCTCTCCGAAGAACGGAACCAGATCTTTCGACTCAATCGTCCTGGATTTGGTTTTGGCCTGCAAATCCTTGACGTGGTTCATGACCAGATGAGTCCAGACGGCGCCCGGTCGCGGGTAGGCGGCCACGATGTAGTGCGGTGCGGGAGCAGACTCGCCCATTTCCTTTTCCAGTTCCGCCCGGAGATTGTCCGGCGTAATCATCGAATTGGCATAATCGAAGACGACCCGATCCATGTGTTTGTAAACCTCTTTACTCTCCTTGACCAGGCCGTAGTAATCCAGCAACTGGGCAAAGACGTAATTGGACGTGGTGTAAACGTCTTTTCCCTGGTCGGATTTCACCGGCTTGCCATTTTCGGTTTTGCACATGGCCCATCCCATGAATGAGTGGTTGTTCCGGTAAATCGTCTTCAGGATCTTTTTGGCGCGTTCTTCCGGAATAAACGGTTCTTCCCCAATGGAAAGCAGATACCACAGCGCGTCGAGCTGGTTCGTCCAGACATCGGTGTTCTTGTTGCCGGTCTGGGGATCGTAGCACGTGATATAGTATTCGAGTTTCTCGCCCTGCTTGTTCTTCTTTTCGCACCAGAGTTGCTCGAGGCTGTTCCAGCCCTTTTCGAACACCTTGCGGATGTGCGCCTCGCCTGCCTTGTCCTTGAGCATTTGCGCCATCTTAATCATGGCCTGGCACCCGCCCAGGAACTGCGTGGCATCATAGGCGTCGGCGCCGAACAGCACGAGATTATCGAACGTGTTCTTTACCTCATCGGGATAACCTTCGGGCAACCCGTCGTCGTCGAAATCAAGCTTGAGCAATGAATCCAAACCGAACTTGAGCGTGTCCCAGTTCTTCTTCAGGAAATCGATGTCGCCGGTGAACTTCACATTACGCAACACGCGCATCATCAGCTTCGGGAACAGGTCCACCCAGTAATTGTTGTTGTACCAGGCGTAATCGCTCACGTTGCGGAGTGGATGGCCCTTGGGCATCGCGCCCAGGTCATGCGCGACGCTGCCTTTGGTTTTGAAGGCATCGCGGATTTGCGTCATGGAAACGCCTTCATATTCCTCGGGATGTTCCTGGTAATGCTTCCGGGCCTCGATGAACGAAGCGTGTTGGTGATAAAAACGCGGCGTCGGGTCTTCAGCCTGAATTGAATCAATGAAACCCTGGCACAAGTCCTTTTCGACGCGCGGGAAGAGCATCAGCAGCACCATCGAGTACCAATCCACATCCGAGGGATCGATGTAAGCGTAGTCGAAGCATTCGAGGAACCGGGCGCGCTCGCCGTTCTTTTCGTCCTCCACCCAAACGATGGCGTTCGAGAGCGGGAAATGCAGTTCATTCAGGATCAGCCGCGTCAGCCGCAAGGCACCGGCCCGGTCGCCCTTGTACGAGGCGCTGGACTGGATTGAATCAAAGATTCGCTTCTGGATCGCGACGGTCCGGTTCCACCAATCCGGATAATTCTCGATCGCGATTTTGGCGAGGTCAACGGCTCGCGATTCGGCATCGTTGAAATTCTGGACGTACTTGCGCGGGAATTTTGCACCGTCAATATAGACCTGCTCGGGAAAGTCCAGCGCCACGGCCAGGGCAATTTTCTGCGTGGCTTTCGGCTCGACCGTAAACGTGAGGCCAATCGCCGAACCATAATCGCTGCGGAGCACTGGCCCGCGTTTCTCAAAGAAACTGCCGTCGTCGTTGAGCAGCAAATCCTGGGCGAGCCGGTTCAGGCAGAAATAAGGCTGAAGATCAATCGCCACGCCGGGCGTTTCCGCCACCGCCAACACGATCCGGTTCGGAGTCTCCGTGCTGCCCATGACGATGCCGCGGACACCGTCGGAATCGAACGTTTGGTGCACCTGGCCATGAACCGCCGCCGAAGAAATATAGACGCTGTCCTGGTCGGTCGGTTTAAGTTCCTTTTCCTGGAGATTGACCAGCGACGGTTTGGGAACCACCAGCGAAATCGTCTGCGCCTCGTTCGAGTTGTTTTGAATTTCGAATTCTTCAACGCCAATCGGCATCAACGTCTGCTCGTTGCCTGCGAGCAACGGTGAGATGAGCCGGCGGACGACATTTATTTTTCCGATTTTAAAAGCGATCTCCAGGGTTGGCGTGGCAATGGTGAGCGAGACGTTTTTTTCGTCAATCGAAGGGGGATAGTAATTCTTGATCGCCGGGACATCCTCGGGAAACTCGGTCACCCCCGGCTGTGCCTGCGTGAGCAGGGTGAGCTTGTCACCGATGCGCAGGAAGGGAGCGGAACCGAACTGGACCGCCTTCTGGTTCAGCATAATGAGCCGGCCCGCATCGTTCAGCCGATTGTACAGTCCGTAGGGGGAAATGCCGATGGAGCAGGTGGGCGCTCCCTGCAGCGCCACCGTTTGCGGGAACTGCAGGGTCTTGGACATCCCCTGAAAATGAACCGCCATCTTGTTTTTTTCATAGATGGTGGCTATCTCGGTTCCGGTAATGGTGTAAATATCACGCACGTCGAACCTGGTGGATTTTGGCATCTTCGTGTTGCTCATCGGTCGTTTCTGTTGATTGTGGCAAATCCTTTTTTGCTCCAGCGTCCATTATTAAATAACCGGGCGCCAACTCGAAATTTCGGATTCGTTGTTGGCGCCCGGAAAGATGGACCGCACTAGCTACGCGGTAATATCCTTAGCACTTTCCACCGAACGCGAACGCCTTCTTCCTGGCCGCCGGCTTCGCGGGCGCCTTCGGGGCGGCCGCCGGGGCTACCGGGAGATTCTTTTCAGCGCTCAGGTCAATCGGCATCTTCGTCGTCTTGCAAGGCTTGATCGCCCCGAACAGCAGGTCGGCGGAAGCCCGGATGGAATCCGGCGAGCCGGAGAAGTTGCAGATCACGGCGTCGGCTTCTGCCGTCGTGCCCCGGCGATACGGGAAGTTGGTCACCACCACCACGGTCTTGCCGGCTTTCTTTAGCGCCTTCACCAGGTGTTCGTTGTTGCCGCGCTTCTCAATGCGGGCGTAGTAATTCGTCACGACGACCAAGTCCGCTTCGTTGGCCAGCTCCAGCGCCTCCTCCACGTCCTCGTCGGTGGCACGGAACGCCGTGTCGTCGAGGATGAGGTTCATGGAATGCTGGCACATCGCCTCGCAGAACATGTGCGGATGGCTGTACAGATCCTTGCCGAGGAACGGATAGGGGATGAGCTGTTCGATGGTGAGAATTTTCTTGTCCTTGCTGAGCGGCAGCAACTTCTTGTCGTCGCGCACCACCAGCAACGCTTTTTGGGCGACTTCCACCGAGAAATCAATGTTCTTCGGGTCGCGGACCACGGCGGCAGTTTTCCGGGGATCCATCTTGCCGGCATTCTGGAACAGGCCCTGGTCCCACTTCATACAGAGCAGGCGGCGGACGGCATCATCGACGCGCTCTTCGGAAAGGTCGCCGCGTTCGACGGCGCTTTTGATGCCGAACAGGCATTGCGCGCGGGATTCGTCGTCGGCCTTAAGCAGGATGGTGTCCACACCGGCCTTGATGGCCATGGCGCACGCCAGGGGCAGCGGCCATTTCTTCAGGATGGCAGCCATGCCGATGGCGTCCGAAACGATGACACCTTTAAATCCCATTTCTCCTCGCAGAAGATCGGTGAGAATCTTCTTGGACAACGTCGCGGGATAATCCTTGTCGAACGCCGGGAAAATCGTGTGTGCCGTCATCAAGGCCTTGGCGCCTGCATCGATGCCCGCCTGGAACGTGACCAATTCAACTTCGCGCATCCGCTTCAGGTCGCCCTTGCAGACATCCAGGGTATCGTGCGCGTCGGTCGCCGAATCGCCGCGGCCGGCGAAATGTTTGACCGTGGCGACCACGTTCGCGTCTTGATACCCACGCACCGTGGCTTGGACGAACTTCGCGCAAAGTTTTGGATCATCCCCAAAGGAACGCACGCCGATTTCGGGATTGAGCGGATTGATATTGACGTCGCAGACCGGGTGATAGAATTGCGTGATGCCCATGGCGGCGCACTGCTTCGCGCAGAGATTCGCGACCTTGTAGGCGATGTCGAGATCGCCGATGGCCGTCATGCCCATGGGCGGCGGAAATTGGAGGACGTGTCCGGCGCTGTAGTCGTTCTTGAAATCGCCTTCCATGTCAATCGTCACGTGCAGGGGAATGCCGGCCGGCCGGTTCAGGGCAATTTCCTGCATTTTGTTGAGAGCCGCCGTTAACTCCTCCGGAGTCACGCTCACGCCATAGTTATGATCGTCGAACCAGGTGTGCGCGATGTCGAAATAGTCCTTCGGCTTTTTGAAATTCGGGTCCACCTGCGAACGACCCCAATAGAGGTTCTTGCAGGTCTCGAGCGCGTACGGTTCCAGGCACAGACCACCGGCGTGCAGTTTGGTGATTTGTTCGACGCCGGAAGGTGTGGGGATGGCTCCGCGCCAGGTGAAGGTGAGAAGCTGGCCGCACTTTTCCAACAGGCTCATTTTCGCCAGTTTGGCTTCGACAAGGGAATCTCTTTCTTTACTCATTGCATGTCTCCTCAAGGATAATGATTGATTATTATTTTATGCCTTTGGCCTGTTCACACTAATCGCGGTGCGCCATGCCCGGCCCGGAGTTGCGTGACGACCAGGGCCAGACGGCCCCGCGTCGCGAAAGTCTCCGAAAAATGGTAGTGATGGAGGTCAAACGTATAAAATCAGTATTTCAGCCGCGATTTAGGGTGGCAATGGAGAATGCTATGATTTGACTGGATTTTCCTCACCATTTTTTGGCGCAACCTTGGCCGGCCGTTTCCTAAGTAAAGAGTAGAAGAACGAAAATCAAACCGGAACGACCATATGAAAGAAATGAACTACAATCAAATTCGTCAACGATTCATCAATCAACTGCTGGCCACGTTCAGCCTCGCGTCTTTGATCCTGCTGCCATTACAGTATTTGCCCTGGGGCCTGCGCTGGACCATTGAAAACGGGGATACGCTCAATTTGCACTCGTGGTTTCCCGTGCATGCGCCCTACTGGTGGACGGATATTGTGCCCAAGGTATTGGTGGTGACCCTGGTTCTGACCGCGGTGCTTTCGTTGCTCAACCTCTACTTGCTGAAGAAGAGCCAAAAACCGGCCACGGCAGCCTCATCTGAGTCAGGCGTCGCGGGCAAGGTGGCTCGAATGTCTGGAGTCGCTCCGTCAGGGTCCTGATAAAGTAACTGGGTCAGTACTACATTTTTGGATCTCAGGTTTGAGGCGGGTGTTACCTGGGTGCCCAGATGCGGAATTCCCCGCTGCAATGGAGCAGGCCCAGCATGCACAACAGGCCGTCGTAGTAGCGCCATTGGCCGGTGGTGACCGGTGTGTTCCAAAAAAGTTCAACAAACTTGTGTGAGCGCGCATTCGTCGCCGCCAGGCTGGCCACGGCGTTCATCGCCACCAATCCATCTGAATGGTCCTGGTTCAGTGCCTTGCCATCCAGAGTGTACAGGTCGCTGTAATTGGTGAGGCCTTTGGATTCAAAAAATGACTGGATGCGATTACTTAGCCGCCTTTCGCGCCTATCTTTGGCCCACCACGCCCAGTCCACCGACCAGTTCATGGCGGTGCGCCAGGAGTCATACTGGAAATGAACGCTGTTCGTATTCCACGGCGCGGCCCAGGGCGTACCATCGAAATTGGCGTAATCCGGCGTCAAACCGGTTACCGGATGGGCGGCGTGCCGGAAAAATTCACGGCTCGCCGATGCCGCCTGAGACCAGAACTCGCGGTCTTTTTCCGGTCCCCAAAGAGCGTAACACTCGTAAAACGCAGGCAGCTGGTACGAGGGGTCGGTGTGGTTCCAGTTTTTGATGTCCGGCGTAAAGCGGACCATTTTGTGGGTTGGATCAAACAATGCACCTACCGTCTTGGTCCCGCCGTTTATTGCGCCGGTGATAATCGGGCGATTTTTCATATCGTTCAGCAAACGGTCGGCTTCGGCACGATAATTGTAAATGCCTGTGCCGTTTCCCCAGCGCCCGGACGCGAAGTAGAGGGACATCACAAAATATTGTTCGCCGTCGGGGGCCGGCATTTCGTCATTCGTCGAGCCGTTGGTCTTCATGGACCACGAGAAATAGCCATAGGCAGGGCTGTTGGTGGAACCATGATACATGAATGTCCTGGCCCAATTCCAAAGCGCGTCGAACTCGGTTTTCTTGTCCAGTTGCACGGCAATCATCATGCCGTACGACACGCCTTCGGAACGCACGTCGTTGTTGGCGACATCTTTGATATAAGCCAGCGGGCCGTTGGCATTCGTGCCGGCAGAAAAATAAACCGATTCGGTGTCAGGGTCGCCGTGAAACAATTGCAGGAAGGCGGCGTTGATTCTGGCATCCACTTCTTTTTGGGAATGGCCGTTTTCGACAAACAGATTGCGGTAATGGCCGCTGGCAAATTCACCCGCTCCGCGAGCGTCGCCAATTCCGGCCAGCAGGAGAATCAAGTGCAATCTTAAGATGGTTCCATTTTTCAGGTGGCGCAGACATTCTTGTCTGCGGGTTTGCGGGACATTCTTGTCCCGTGTTCTGTCCATACGAAAGTGGCGACTGGAAAGTCGCCAGAACCCGCAGGCTGGAAAGCCTGCGCTACACCATGACTGCAAACGCGCTAAAATGCACGACAGCGTGTTCATTTATTATTGGTTGATTTGATTCATTGAGGCGCCCAGATGCGGAACTCGCCGCTGCAATGGAGCAGTGCCATCATGTACAGCAATCCTTCGTAGTAACGTTCGATACCATCCGGCGTCGGCATGTTCCACAGAGCCTCGACAAATTTTTTTGAACGCGGGTTGGTGGCGGCGAGGCTGGCATCGGCGTTTACGGCGACCAGTCCCTGCGCGTGGCGGTCGTCGAGTTGTTTGCCATCCAGCGTGAACTGGCCGCCGTAGGTGTCCATTCCTTTGGATTCAAAAAACGCCTGCAATTTATCGCTCAACTCCCGTTCGCGAGGGTCCTTGGCCCACCACGACCAGTCCATCGACCAGTTGCCTGCGGTGCGAAAGGCGTCGAACCGGAAGTTCACCGCGCCCTTGTTCCATTGGTTGCTGACCACCGTCCCGTCAAAATTTGCGTAATCGGGCGTCAGGCCCGTGACCGGATTGGCTGCGCGGGGGAAGAAATCGCGGCTGGCGGCCGCGGCTTCCATCCAGAAATTGCTGTCTGCCGGCGGCCCCCAACGCGCCCACAACTCGTAAAACGCAGGCAGGTGATACGAGGGATCGGTAAAAGCCCCGCGCTCGGTGCTGGGCGAGAAAAGGACCATTTTATGTTCGGCATCAAACAGCGGACCGGCGGTCACAGTGGAAACATGGTTCGAACCCCACCAGGTCGAGAACAGTTGTCCCGTGATCAAGGCGCGATGGCGCATATCGGTCAACAATCGATCAGCCTCGCCTTTATAATTGTAAATGCCCTTGCCGCTGCCCCAGCGGTTGGCCGCGAAGTAAAGCGCCATGACGTAATACGTTTCGCCGTCCGGTGCCACGAACTGGCTCATGACTTCACCGTTCGTTTTGGCCTGCCACGAAAAGAAGCCATAAGACGGGTCGATTGGCGAATCGTGATACAGATAAGTTTTTGACCAGTTCCAAATGGCATCGAACTCCGTCTTTTTATTCATTTGTACGGCGATCATCATGCCATAGGACAAACCTTCCGTGCGCACGTCGTGGTGTTTGATATCGGTGACGTAGGCGAGGGGGCCATCGGCATTGGTACCCGCATAATAAAACACCGCCTGGTTCGTGGGGTCGCCGTGGAACAATTGCTGAAACGCGGAGTCGACTTTGTTTTTGATTTCCGCCGGCGAATGACCGTTTTCTGCAAACAAATTGCGATAGTGGCCTGTGGCAAAAGCGCCGGCGCCGTTGACACCCGCCTTGGATTCGACGCTTCGGCAGGCGATGAAGAGGAATGGCAACGTAAGCGCTGCGGCCAGCGCAGCGAGATGGTTCTTTTTCATGTTTAGGGGGCAGAAGAACCGGCGTTATGAAAACTTTCCGGCGGGCCGAGATAGCTGGGTTGCACACCGCCCAGGTTGACCACGAGTTTCTGCAGGACCACACCCGGATCCACCATCCAGAACTTCAGCGTGTGATAGCCGGCGTTCGACACCGTGAGGCTGGTTGTGACCGTGCGGACACTGTCCTTCACGGTGGTTGCCCAGTCGTTGTTGCCGTCCATGGCGGTGTAAACAGCGGGCACAGCGGTCACGATTTGGGGCGGCTGATCGTCGAAGGACACCGCGTAACGCAGGCCGCGGCCCTGGACGAAGTTCAACGACGGATCAAGGATTGCTTCCACGTCCACGTTTCCCGGATGGAACAGAAACATTTTATATTCCAGGCAGGGCGAATCCTTTGGCGGGGTCACACTCGGCGCCGTGACGGGGAAAATGCTCATGGCCGATAGGGTCCGACCCAGGTTGGGAATTTCCTCCCAATGAACCTGGCCGGCCGCGGTTTTCTTTGTGTAATGCGCAGCCTCAATGGAAACGCAACCGTCCGCTTCTACAAAACCTTGCAGTGCATCCCGGTCCGGTTTCCATGGATTGACCAGGTCCACTCGCACGGTGACGGTTTTGCCGGTACCGGTGATTTTCACAGTACCTTGATGGGAACCTTTGGGCGCCTCGGCCCAGTCTACACTCACCCAAAGACGTTGCTCTTTTTCAATCGTGCCCTCCGTGGCGCTCAATTTGATCCAGCGCTCACCGGGCGTGGCTGAAAATGCAAATGGCGTCCGGCCTTTGTTGAAAACGTCCAGGTACCGGGACGGCCGGGTGAAGTTGTCGAACCGGGGCAGGGCGGGTTCAGCCGAAGGGCCCGGCCAGGCCCCGGTCGAACCTTCCAGGGCGACTCCCATTTCCGCATTCGTCGGAACAACAATTTCCTCAACCCGCGGCATGATGTTTCTATTCGGCTCTTGCCAGGACGTATAGCCAATGTGCGTCTGGTCCATCATGTGGTCCCATCGGCCGCCCGCCAGGGCGTGATTGTAATAAGCCGACAAATCGGCGTCGGCCTGGAACAGCGCCCGGGCCCGGGCCGCGTAATCATTGGCACTCGCGCGACCCTGACTGGCGTACAAACGACTTTTTGCCGTGGTGATGTAAAGTTCATTGACCTGTTCACACGCCTTGGTTGGATAAAGCACGAGCTCGAAGAAAGTATTGCGCAGGTTCGCCGGCAGTTTCTGGTAAATGTCCTCCGCTTCGGCCGTGAGTAACTTCCAATCCGCGAGCACCTTGTCCGCCTCCTGGTAATTCACGAGGCTGAACGTGTTCGGGTCGAGCAACTCCGGTTTGCGTCGGCCGTTAAACTTGCTGTATTTGGTCAGGATATCCGCGATCCGGGTGGC
>JBGPDH010000120.1:0-10374 GCA_041482195.1 Verrucomicrobiia bacterium | reverse complement strand
ACACTCTTCGTTCCGATTTCCGGCTTCAGGCTTCTGACTTCCGAATCAGCGGCCTGTGGCTCGACGGTTTTGCCGAAATGACCCCGCAGGAGCTCGACCTGTTGGCCGCCGTTTTGCCGCACTGTAACAGCGCTACCCTGGCGTTTTGCCTCGAAACCGCGCCGGAAGCCGACACAAAACATTCCTGGCTTTCCGTATCATCCGCCGTCGCCAAAACCTGTCAGCAATGCCGCCAGCGCCTCGACCATTTGCCTGAAAACAAAATCGGAGTTGAATTACTCAAACGCGACGCGAGGGAAAATCGCTTCACGGAAAGTTCCACGCTGCGGCACCTGGAACAAAATTGGCCGCACCCTCTGCGAAACCCCTCCCCCGTCCACCCTTCGTCCTCCGCCATTTCCATGGCGGTTTGCGCCCATCCCGAGGCCGAGGCCGCGTTCGCAGCGCGGGAGATTTTACGTTTCGTCCGCGGCGGCAGGCGCTTTCGGGACACGGCGGTGCTGGTGCGGAACCTGGATGATTATCACAAACCGCTCGCTCGCGCCTTTCGCCGTTATGGGATCCCCTTCTTTCTGGATCGACGTGAATCGGTAACCCATCACCCGCTGGCCGAACTCACCCGCAGTGCCCTGCGTACAATTGCATTCAACTGGTTGCACGATGATTGGTTCGCCGCGCTGAAAGCCGGTTTTTCCGCCGTGGACCAGCCGGAAATTGACCGGCTTGAAAACGCGGCGCTCGAATTCGGCTGGCGCGGCGCGAAATGGCGGGAGCCGGTTCAAATCGCTGCCGATCCGGGTTTGGCCAAATCCCTCGAACCGCTGCGCCAAAAAATCCTGCCGCCATTTGAAGCTCTTGCCGTGCGACTGGCCCGGCTGAAAAATCAGCCGACCGGACCGGAACTGGCTGAAATTTTGCGTGAACTCTGGGGTGTGTTGCAGGTCGAGGGCACCCTGGAACGCTGGAGTCACGTTGAATCGGAACCATCCGTTATCCGCAATCCGCAAGCGGCTATCCATTCCACCGTCTGGGACCAGATGAATGTCTGGTTGGACAACGTCGCCCTCGCTTTTTCCGATGAGTCGCTGTCGTTACGCGATTGGCTGCCGGTTCTGGAAGCAGGGCTGGCGGGCCTGACCGTGGGGGTGGTTCCGCCGGCGCTCGATCAGGTGCTCATCGGGGCCGTGGACCGCGCGCGCAATCCGGATTTGCGACTTGCTCTGGTGCTGGGCGCCAACGAGGGGGTTTTTCCTGAAACCCCGACTGCTCCATCGATTCTGACGGCTGCCGACCGGGATGAATTGGAGCGACAGAATGTTGTACTCGGTCCGAATTTACGTGACCAGCTCGCGCGCGAACGTTACCTCGGTTACATCGCCTGTACCCGTGCCAGCGAAAAACTTTTTGTGACCTGTTCGCGCCACGACACCGGTGGCCGGCCATTGAATCCGTCGTCTCTCGTCACGCAGTTGCAGGCGTTGTTCCCGGACTTGAAAATTATGGAATTTCACGCCGACGCAGATTGGCGCGATGCGGAGCAGGTACATGAATTGGTTGCGCCCCTGGTGGAATTAAACTCCCCTCACCCAACCTCCGGCCAGGGTGGGGGGTGCGACAAAAATTGGGCCGAACTGCTTGAATTGCCGGCGGTCAAAACCCTCGCCGGGAGTCTGCGCCAATTGCGCGAACCGGACCCGGTCGAAAATCTTTCGCCGGTTTTGGCGGAAGCCCTTTACGGCCCAACGCTGCAAAGTTCGGTCAGCCGATTGGAGGAATTTGCCCAGTGCCCGTTCCGTTTTTTTGTCCATTCCGGTCTGCGGGCCGAGGAACGAAAAGTGTTCGAGTTGGACGCGCGCGAACGCGGCAGTTTTCAGCACGAAGTCCTCAAGCGGTTTCACGAACAATTGACCGCCGAAGGCCGGCGCTGGCGCGATCTCACGCCGGCGGCGGCACGCAAACGCGTCGGCCAGATCGCTTCCGAACTGGCGCCCGGCTACCGCGACGGCTTATTGCGGGCGGATGACCAGGGCCGGTTCACGGCGCGTATGCTGGGCGGGTGGTTGCAGGATTTTGTGGAAATGCTGGTGACGTGGATGCACGGACAATATGAGTTTGACCCGGCGGTGGCCGAGCTGGAATTCGGGTTCAGTGCCGGGGGAGCACCGTCCTGGGACCTGGCCCTCGGCGACGGCCACCGACTGGCGTTGCGCGGGCGAATTGACCGGATTGATTTGTTCCGGGAGACCGCCAACCGTGCCTGGTGCGTGGTGGTGGATTACAAGTCCGGTCATCGTAAGCTTGATCGGATTCTGC
Source organism: Verrucomicrobiia bacterium (assembly GCA_041482195.1). Lineage (GTDB taxonomy): Bacteria > Verrucomicrobiota > Verrucomicrobiia > Limisphaerales > UBA11358 > UBA11358. The sequence goes on along the minus strand of JBGPDH010000120.1, from coordinate 8,061 downwards.
TCGAGCAGGGTGTGCAGCTGCAATTGCCGGCCTATCTGGCGGCGGCGCGACGTTGGACCCGTTTGCGTGCGCTGCCCGGGGTGGAAGAGTTGATTCCCGCGGGGTTCTTTTATGTGAACCTGCGTGGTAAATATGACAGCGGTGCCACGCGGGCCGAGGCACTCGCCGATGCGGGGGAATCACGGCGCCTGGCTTACCGTCACACAGGCCGTTTCAGTGTGGACGCATTGCCCAGGCTGGACAGCCGGCCCGACGCGAAGGCAGGCGACCAATTCAATTATCGTCGAAACAAGGATGGCTCCACGAGCAAGGGCTCGGTCGAGGCCTTGTCGCGCGCGGAATTTGAGGCGTTGCTGGACCGGGTGGAAAAGCAGTTGACCGGGATGGGCCGTTCCATTTTCGCCGGTACGGCCAAAGTGGATCCGTACCGCAAAGGCAGTGAAACGCCATGTCGATTTTGCGATTATCGCGCCGCCTGCCGGATTGATCCCTGGACGCACGGGTATCGCGTGCTGCGCGCGCCCTCAACTTCCCGGGCTGACGGAGTTCAAAGCGGCGAAGTGGAAGCGGACTAGAACGTTTAACATAAAGCCGTAGCCGCCGACGTCAGGAGGCGGACCTGATTTACCGGCCCAATAATGAATCCGCCTCGTCACCGCGTGAAACGCGGCCAGCCCCTGGCACGTTTTACGTGCTCGGCGGCTACGACATTACTTGAACCGCTCTAGTGATACTCCTGCAGCGTCTTCACGTCGTAACCGGATTTCTTGAGGGCGGCGATGCCGCGCGCGGCGGCCTTGGCGCCGCTCAACGTCGTCATAATGGGCGTGCCGGTGTAAATGGCCGTAGTGCGGATTTTGACTTCATCCTCGCGCGGCGCGGCGCCGCTGGGCGTATTAATGACCAGCTGGATTTCCTTGTTCTTGAGCAGATCGATGACGTTCGGCCGGCCTTCGAGCAGCTTCATCACCCGCTGAATTTTCAGACCTGCCTTCTCCAGAACCGCCGCCGTGCCGCTCGTGGCCACCAGCTCAAAGCCGAGTTCGGCAAATTGTTTGGCCACCGGTGCCACATACTTCTTGTGCGCGTCGCTGACGCTGACAAAGACTTTACCGCTCAACGGCAGCGGCGAGCCCGCGGCCATTTGCGATTTGGCGTAAGCAATGCCGCGATCGGCATCGAGACCCATGACCTCACCGGTGGACCGCATTTCCGGTGAAAGCAGGATGTCCTGACCGTGAAAACGGTTGAACGGGAAGACGGATTCCTTGATGGCCCAATACTCCGGCCGGATTTCTTTCGTGAACCCCAGTTCCTTCAGACTTTTCCCGGCCATGACTTTGGCGGCCAGTTTTGCCAGCGGCACCCCGATGGCCTTGCTCACGAACGGCACGGTGCGTGACGCCCGCGGGTTCACCTCCAACACGAACACCTTCTCATCCTTGACGGCGTATTGGACGTTCATCAGGCCGACGACCTTCAGTTCACGTGCCATCGCCTGCGTGTACTCGCGAATGGTTTCGATGACCTTTTTGGAAAGTGTGTGTGGCGGCAGTACCATGGCGGCGTCGCCGGAATGAACCCCCGCAAACTCGATGTGTTCCAAAATGCCACCGATGACAATGGTTCCTTCACCAGCCTTTTTGAAATGGCCGACGTCCGCGATGCAATCCACGTCCACTTCGGTGGCGTCCTCCAGAAATTTGTCCACCAGTACGGGACGCTCCGGTGACGCCTCGACGGCAAAGCGCATGTAATGCTGCAACTCCGCGTCAGAATAAACAATTTGCATGGCGCGCCCGCCGAGCACGAAGGATGGCCGGACCAGGACCGGGTAGCCGAGTTTCTTGGAAGCGACGAGGGCCTCTTCCGCATTCGTGGCCAGGCCGTTGGGCGGCTGGGGAATTTTAAGCTTGTTCAACATCGCGGCGAACAGCTTGCGGTCTTCGGCGATTTCAATGCTCTGCGGCGAGGTGCCGATGATATTGACGCCGTTTTTCTGGAGGCCGAGGGCAAGGTTGAGCGGCGTCTGGCCGCCGAACTGCGCGATGGCGCCCCAGCAGCCTTCGCGCTCGTAAATATGCAGCACGTCCTCGAGCGTGAGCGGTTCGAAGAACAACTTGTCACTCGTGTCGTAATCGGTCGAGACCGTCTCGGGGTTCGAGTTGACCATGATGGTTTCGAAACCGTCCTCCTTGAGTGCGAACGCAGCATGCACGCAGCAATAATCGAATTCGATGCCCTGGCCGATCCGGTTCGGGCCGCCGCCGAGAATCATCACCTTCTGCTTCGGCGTCTGCTTGACCTCGTCGTCACCGCGGTCGTAGGTGGAATAATAATACGGTGTGTAAGCCTCAAATTCGGCCGCACAGGTGTCTACCAGCCGGTAGCTCGGCGCGAGTTTTAATTTTTTCCGCAACGCGCGGATTTTGTCCTCGGTCTGGCCCGTCAAATGGGCGATTTGCCGGTCGGAAAATCCCAACCCTTTGGCCCTGGTCAGCAATTCAGAATTTGGAAGCGGCATCGGCGGGACAGTAAGCCGGAAAATGTTTCACCTGTCCAGCGTTGCTTGCCATCGGTTACTGGCTGGCCTGGCAATAACAGGTGAATTTCGGAGAAACGTCGGCATGCGCCCATGCCTTGCGGAACCGTGTGTCGGCATTGGCTGCGTCCGTCCCTTTACCTTGCATCAGCAAAGCGTTGCGCAATCCCATCAGGGCCCAGCCGTTTTCCGGGTTCTTTTGCAAATCTTCACGATAGACCGCTTCCGCTTCGGCCGGCCGCCCCGCGCGCAGGAGCACCGCCCCCAGGGTGTGTCGCGCCGGTTGAATCCAGTCGGGCGGTTCATCATATCTCAGATTGTCTTCATGCCGGACGGCTTCGCGCAATTTCACCACGGCAACGTCATAATTGTTCGTTTTCGCCGCGATTTCGCCGTCCAGCATCAGCGTGGCGATGGCCAGCAAATCGGACGCGGAATTGTTTCCCATGGTGCGATCCGGCGGCACGGCGGCAGCTGCTTTGGCAAACGCCTCGCGTTCCGCCGCGGCTTCGGCCTGGCGACCCTGCGCCGTCAACGCGGTTGCCCGGGTGTAGCGCCACAAGGCGCGGGCCAGAAGAAGTTGCCCGGCCGGTTCAGGTTCATTCAGGATGTCGTTCCATCGACCAAAGCGCATCTGCGTTTCCGGAACGATGGCCATGTAACCGTCGGCAATGAAGGCGTAGTTCTGTAGAAATTCCTCAGGAACCTGATTAATCATTCCGTGCGCGCTGGCCAGTGCCTCGGTGCTGCGGCCCTGCATCATGCATACCCACGTCAGGAAATGTTCGTTGTGTGCCATATACATCGCGTAGAAACCGGGACGCGGATAAACCGTACGATACAAAACATCGGCTTTGATGGCCGAATGACTGGCATCGGCGGCGGCGTCCCATTGTCCCACCCGCGAGTATATGTGCGCCGGCATGTGAACCATATGGCTGGCATCCGGCACGAGGGTACGCAACCGGTTTGCCTCCGCCAGCGCCCGGGCGGGGTCCGGCGATGCCTCCATGACATGGATGTAAAAGTGATTGGCCCCCGGATTTGTCGGGTCGAGGCGCAAGGCCGTTTCCAGGGATTCAATAATCTCCGGCGTCCACGGTTGCGGCGCGCCATTCGTCCAATAATCCCATGGATGCAAATCCATTGCCGACTCGGCAAAGAGCGTCGCGACATCGGCATTCTGTGGATTATCGTGCCAGACCTCGCGCATGGCGGAGGCATAAGCCGCATCCAGGGTGGAGCGGTCATCCGGTTGCGGATTGGCATAGCGTGTTTCGAGCGCTTTGATCAATGCCTGTTCCAGCGTTGAGCAGCGCGGGGCGAGCCGTTTGGCTTGCACGAGCGCCGCCCACGCGACCGCCGCCTTATCCGGCGGCACCAGCGGGAAGTTGATATGCGGCCCGTTTACCAGCGCAATGCCCCAGTACGCCATCGCGCAGTTTGTATCTGCGGCCAATGCGCGGCGAAACTCCTGTTCCGCGGCATAGTGACCGAAGGAATAAGCGAGGGTCAGCCCGCGGTTAAAGTCATCTTGGGCCGCGGGCGAAGAGGTGGTGATCTTAAAAGAATGCGTGCCCAGGTGTCCCAATTGCGGTGACGCCGGTTGTCCTGTTGCTTGAAGGAGGACGGCACTGCCGACCCAAAGTCCGATTGAAATCCAGATGACGCCGGGAACCAGTCTCATCATCGCGCGCATGACATTTGATTATGCGAGCATGGGTTCATCTGTCCAGCCGAGACTGAATTACACTTGCCGCTCGCGGAGTGTTTGGTTACGAAGACGCAATGAAACGAACGGGGAGGGTTCTGTTTTGGTTGTTGTTGCTGACCCCATGTTTTGTTTTTGCTCAGTTGGACCCGGTTTCGCGTAATCTGATTCAACTGGGCTACAACCAGCCGTTGGAAGGCCATGCGCCATTTGCCGGTTACGCCTTTTATTATTATAACCGGCCGGATTTCCTGCGCACCAACCTCACGTTGCGTCTCGCCGTCGCGCCGGTGTATCTGGATTCCGAACTCGGTTTTGTGGGCGCCCTCGGTCCCAACACCGACCTGGGCGTCGGCATAGCCGGCGGCGGGTTCTCCGACAACTACTATGAAATCCGGGATGGCACCTATTATCCCGATGAGTCCTTTGATGGCTATGGGGCTGGAACCTCCCTCGGCATCTATCATTTGTTCAACCCCGCCAGCCAGGTACCGCTGAACTTTGTTTTACGCGGCGGGATGCATTATTCCTTTTACCGTGACAGCGACAGCACAGCGCCGAATTTTCAATTGCCGGACAACCATGATACCTTTGCGGTGCGCACCGGCTTGCGCTGGGGCGGTGTCGAACCAACGCTGTTCCCGCCCCTGGCGATGGAAGTGTCCGCCTGGTATGAGGGTCAATTCCGCACCGCCTGGGGTCCCTATGGTTTTAACGGCGACCGCCAGCTCAATCCACAATCACAGTTGTTCTGGGGCGACGCTGCGCTGGCATACACGTTGCCGAAAAGCCAGCAGAGTTTTTACGTGCGCCTGACGGCCGGCACGAGTATTGACGCGGATCGTTTCAGCGCCTACCGGATAGGTGGTTTCCTGCCGCTCATTTCGGAATTTCCCCTCTCCTTGCCCGGTTATTATTATCAGGAAGTCAGCGCCAAGCAGTTTGTGTTGCTCAACGCAAACTACCTCCTGCCGCTGGATCCTCAGAAACGCTGGGATCTGGATCTGAACGCGTCCACGGCCTGGGTGGACTATCTGCCCGGTGAAGAACAACCCGGCAACTGGCTCAGTGGCGTGGGCGGCGGTATTTTGTTTCATTCGCCGTCCGACCGGTTGAAAATCCTGGTCACGTACGCCTACGGCATTGATGCCATTCGTTCCCACGGGCGGGGTGCCAACAGCATCGGCATTCTGCTCCAGTTGGATTTGGGTCCCCAGCCCAGCCGGGCCTTCAAGGTGTTGCAGCCACAGCATTGGCGCAGTTGGTGGTAAAAGCCGGTCACGCCCAAAAACACCTTGCGCCGGCAGGCCGGGCCTGATTCGCTATTTGTCCGGATGCGGATATGCATTCAACCAATCGAAACGATTTCTCACCGGCAGATCCGACGCCCCCAATTTCCCGGCTTCGCCTGTGGTTGTTCCGGTTCTGTGCGGCGGTTTTGATTCCGTTGGTGATCATCGGCGGGCTGGAACTGGGTTTGCGCCTGTTGGGCTACGGTTATCCCACGAGTTTCTTCGTTAAGTATAAAATCAACGGACAGGATTATTATGTTCCCAATGATCAATTTGGTCGCCGATTTTTTCCATCGGCCCTGGCCCGTACACCCGTTCCCCAGCGCATGGCGGTAAAAAAATCTCCGGATACCTACCGCATTTTTGTGTTCGGTGAATCGGCGGCGATGGGCGATCCGGATTCGAGTTTCGGTGCCTGGCGTTACCTGCAGGTATTGCTGGACGAGCGTTATCCCGGAACAAAATTCGAGGTCATTTGCGTGGCGATGACGGCTATTGATTCCGATGTGGTACTGCCGATTGCGCGTGAATGTGCCGGCCGCGACGGCGACTTATGGATTATCTACATGGGCAACAACGAAATGGTCGGACCTTTCGGCGGAGGCACGGTCTTTGGTACTCCCGCGCCGGGGGTGGGTTTGATCCGGGTTGATCTGGCGATAAAGACCACGCGGATCGGGCAAGGGTTGGACAGCCTGTTGCAACGGTGGCCGAGGCGTTCATCAGTGCCCGAAAAATGGCAAGGGTTGGAAATGTTCCGAGGTCACCAGCTTCGATATAACGAGCCGGACCGCTTGCGCGCTTATGAAAATTTCAAAGTCAATCTGGAGGATATTTTGCGCGCGGGTCACCAGGCCGGGGTGCCCATTATTCTAAGCACCGTCGGCTGCAACTTGAAAGACTGCTCGCCGTTTGCCTCGCTTCATGCCGCAACCCTGGAAGAAACTCAGAAAGCGAATTGGGATAAACTATATCAGGAAGGAATCGCTCTGGAGTCGGCGGAAAAATTCCCGGAGGCGTTAAGCCAGTATGCCCAGGCCAACGCCGTGGATCCCGATTATGCTGAATTACATTATCGCATCGGACGCTGCCAGTTGGCGATGACCAATGACGACCAGGCCCAGCGCGAGTTTGAGCTGGCACGGGACTATGACACGCTGGCCTTCCGCGCGGACCGTCGTATCAATCAGATCATCAAGCAGGCGGCAAACACCCGTGCCGGCCAGGGCGTCTATGATTTGGATGCCGCCGAATTGTTTGCCCGGAACTCTCCGGAACGCATTCCCGGCCACGAATTGTTTTATGAGCACGTGCATTTGAGCTTTGAAGGCAACTATTTGTTGGGCCGGGCCTTTGCTGACAAGATCGCAAAACTGCTTCCCCAATCCCTGGCTGTGCACGACCAGGGCCAATGGGCGTCCGCAGCATTTTGTGATGGTCGCCTGGCGGTTTCATCCTGGGACCGGCTGCGGATCTGGCAGGAGATTTTCAGCCGCATCTCCGGACCGCCGTATAGCGCGCAGTTGACGCATGCTGCCGGTGTCAATCTGTGCAACGAAAAAATCAACGAACTGAAATCCCGAACCGATTCCGAGTTGTCGGGGCAAACACAGGAACTCTACGAGGCGGCGCTCGCATCGGCTCCCGCGGATGCCTTGTTGCACTTTAATTTTGCCCAATATTTGGGAGCGAAAGGAGAACTGGCGCAAGCCACCGCGGAGTCGAAACGTTTTTGTGAATTGCTGCCGCAGGTGCCCGGTGAATTTTCCGATGTGGGTAAATTGTTGATTCTTCAGGCGAAAATCGACGAGGCCGCCGAATATTTTTCACGGGCGCTGGCCATCCGGGGCAATTTCGTGCCCGCGCTGAACGGACTCGGTCAGATCCTGGAAAACCGGCAGAAAACCGATGAGGCCCTGGCCTGTTTCCGGCAGGCGCTTCGTGCTGATCCCGATGACGTGGACACGTGCATCAACCTCGGCTTTCTCGAACAGACCCGGGGAAATTTAAAACCGGCCGCAGTCTATTATCAACGCGCAGCCAATCTTCAATTGCAAGGGGCGGCGGATTATTTTAACCGGGCGGTTGCCGCGACCGCATTAGGACAGTCGGCCAGGACGATTGAGTTTTTTGGAATGGCTGTCGAACTCAAACCGGAATTTTGGCAGGCCCACTATCTCCTCGGGCTGGAACTGGCTGCCGCAGGAAAACTCGATGATGCCGGAAAGCAGTTTTGGAACGCCATCATTTATCGCCCGGACTTTGCCGGGTCACATTTGAATCTTGGCGTGGTGTTGATGAAACAGCAAAGGCTGGACCCGGCGGTTACCCAGTTTGAGATTGCCTTGCAGCTGGATCCCTCAAACCAGCCGGCGAAGCAATACCTCGGTGAAATCCGTGCGTCAAAACCTCAAGGTCCGCAGGGTGCGCCATGAAGTCGACACCTCCTCGGGGGTATCTCGTTGCTTTGGAGTTTGAGTGTTCTTGAGCGTGTGGGAAGGGAAGTGCTTGACTTT
>JBGPDH010000119.1:0-10395 GCA_041482195.1 Verrucomicrobiia bacterium | reverse complement strand
GGCGTCGGGTAAACTCTTTGCGGCAACCGAACTCATACCGTCATTTTCACGCAAAGGCGCAAAAGGCGCAAAGAGAATTTATTTTGGAGGGCACTGCTTAGTCAGTACCCAAAAGTCAGGGAAGCGACGAAGCGCTTCCTTCCACTTCAGTTCGCCTTCACCGCCGCGACGAGTGCGTTCAATGAAGCTTTGGCGTCGCCGAACAACATCCGGGTGTTGTCCTTGTAGAACAAATGGTTTTCGATGCCGGCGAAGCCCTTGGCCATCGAACGTTTCATCACGATGACGGTCTTGGCGTGGTCGGCTTCGATAATGGGCATGCCATAAATCGGGCTGCTCTTTTCCTCGCGCGCGGCGGGATTGACCACGTCGTTCGCGCCAATGACAAGACAGACGTCCACGCGGTCCATGGAGGGATTGATGGCTTCCATTTCCTGGAGCTGGTCGTAGGGCACATTCGCCTCGGCGAGGAGTACGTTCATATGACCGGGCATGCGGCCGGCGACGGGATGAATCGCAAATTGGACCTCGACGCCGCGCTTGCCGAGTTCGTCGGACAGTTCGCGGACCTGGTGCTGTGCCTGCGCCACCGCCATGCCATAGCCGGGAACAATCACGACCCGCTGCGCATAGCCGAGCAGTAGCGCGGCTTCGTCGGCTTGAATCGGTTTGACGGTCCCAGCGATACCGCCGGCGGCCGCCTGGCCGCCACCACCGGAGCCGAAGGCCCCAAACAACACGTTCGTGACCGGCCGGTTCATTGCCTTGCACATGAGGAGTGTCAACAGCGTGCCCGACGAACCCACGAGGGTTCCGGCGACCACCATCGCCAGGTTGTTGATGGCGAAACCGTCCGCCGCGACCGCGAGACCGGTAAAAGAGTTGAGCAGTGAAATCACCACGGGCATGTCCGCGCCGCCGATGGGCATCACCATCGCGATGCCGAAGAACAGCGCCAGCAAGAACATCACGATGAACGCGGTGATGGCGTTGTTGCCGGTGGCATTGATCGTGAGCCAGCCGCACAACCCGAGAATCACCAGCAAAATCAAGCCATTCAAAAAATTCTGACCGGGAAAGGTATGGGGTCTCTCGAATTTCCCCTCCAGTTTCAGATAGGCGATGATGCTACCGGAGAACGAGAGTGAGCCGATGAGCGTGGCGAAAAGCATGGGGACCGTAATGGCCGCCGCGACGTCTTCCATGCCATGCGCGTGCCGCAGAAATTCCAGAGTGGCGACCAGGGCTGCCGACCCGCCGCCCAGGCCGTTGAAGGCCGCCACCATCTGCGGCATTGCGGTCATCTTTACGGAATAAGCACCAAACGCGCCGATGACGAGACCGATGACGATGCCGACGGCAATGAGCGTGTAATTAAAGTTCCAACCCTGCGTCCAGACGGAGCCGCCTTCGGTTTTGTGCAACGCGAGCAGGGCGATGAACATTCCCGCTGCTGCCACAAGGTTGCCGGTCCGCGCGGTCTTCGGCGAACTCAGGAACTTGATGCCGATGATGAACAGGACCGCAACGCCGATGAAAATGAGGGCAATGGTGGAACTCATGGCTACTTCTTTTTCTTGAACATTTGCAGCATGCGGTCCGTGACCATGAACCCGCCGAAGACATTGGCCGAACCGAAAATCACCGCGACGAAGCCCAGCGCCTGGGCGAGCGGCGTGGTCGCATCCGCCAGCACCAGGATGCCACCGAACAGAATAATGCCGTGAATGGCATTGGTCCCGGACATCAGCGGGGTGTGCAACATCGAAGGCACCTTGGAGATGACTTCAAACCCCACAAAAATCGCGAGGATGAAAATGAACAAAATGTTGGTATCCATAAATGATCAGTTCGGTTTGGCGACGAGTTTTTCGTTCACGATTTTGCCGCCGTGCGTGACCAGGCAGCCCTTGATGATTTCGTCGTCGAGCTTGAGGACGAACCTCTTGTTTTGCTTGTCCCAGAACTCCTCGACGAGGCTCACGAGGTTCGCGGAATAAACCTGGCTGGCATGCAGGGGAGCGCGTCCCGGCAGATTCGCGATGCCGACAATCCTGACACCCTGGCGGTCAACCACCTGGTCGTAAACCACGCCTTCGACGTTGCCGCCGGTCTCGACCGCCAGATCCACGACCACACTGCCCGGTTTCATCGCGTTGAGCATTTCAGCGGTGACCAGAATCGGCGCCTTGCGGCCAAACACCTGCGCCGCGGTGATCACAATATCGGAATCACCGCAAGTCTTCTTCATTGCCTCGCGCTGCTTCTGAATTTGTTCGTCGGTAAGCGCTTTTGCGTAGCCTTCCTTGGTCTGGCCGGTTTCCCCAACGTCAATCTTCAGAAATTGCGCACCGAGCGATTTGACCTGTTCCTCCACAACCGGGCGCGTGTCGTAGGCGGTGACTTTTGCGCCCAGCCGTTTGGCGGTGGCAATGGCCTGCAAACCGGCGACGCCGACGCCGATGATGAACACCTTCGACGGCAGGATCGTGCCCGCCGCTGTCGTCATCATCGGGAAAATCTTATTGGCATAGCGCGCAGCCAGAATGACCGCCTCGTAACCGCCCAGGTTCGCCTGTGATGACAAGACGTCCATTTTCTGCGCGCGCGTGGTACGGGGAATGAATTCCATGCTGATGGCGCTGACGCCGCGTTCGGCCAGCTTCTGGACCAGTTCCTTTTCGTTGAACGGATCCAGCAGGCTTGCGTGGACGGAATTCGGCTTCAACAGCGCAATTTCCTCCACGGGCGGTTTGCGCAGACGCAGCACGATGTCGCCGGAGCTGACGAGCGCTGGGCGGTCGGTGGTAATCGTCACGCCAGCTTTGGTGTAGGCGTCGTCGGGGAAACCGGCGGCCAGGCCGAGGCCGGCCTCGATTTCGACCTGCGCGCCGAGTTTGACCAGCTTGGCGGCGCTGTCCGGTGTGAGGGGCGCGCGCGTCTCGCCCGGATGTGTTTCTTTGGGTACGGAAATTTTCATTTCTCGAAAAACGTGGCGGCAAAATTAGCACACCCCCTTCGCGTCGTTAACTCAAATGTTGCTATTCTTTGCACGCGAATTGTTACGGCTTATACGCAGGATGAATTACCCTTTAAAATGCTACAGCACGACTGTCTTAGCCGACTTAATAAAGGCGCGCACCTTGTCGTGGTCTTTCTTGCCCGGAGAAGATTCCACGCCGCTGGAAACATCCACGCCGAACGGTTGGACCTGCCGGATGGCATCGGCGACATTTTCCGGAGTCAACCCGCCGGCCAGGAAAACCGGCTTGCCGAGCTTTTGCACTTCCCGGGCCACGTCCCAATTGAATTTTTCGCCCGTACCCCCGAACAGGTCGGACGCATACGCGTCCAGCAGCCACGCATCGGTCTGGTATCCGGATAATTCCTGCAGCGACTCCGCGTCCCGGACGCGAAAGGCCTTCATACTCATCAATCCGAATTGCGTGCAGAATTCCGGTGGTTCGTCCCCGTGAAATTGAAGCAGGTTCAGGCCGCATTCGCCTATGGCCTTCCGGACCAGTTGTTCGGAAGGATTCACGAAGACGCCGACACGCAGGGTATACGGCGGCAAGGAACCGGAGATTTCCGCTGCGGTCTCCATCGAAACGAACCGCGGGCTTTTTTCATAAAAATTGAACCCCAGCGCGTCCGCGCCCGCCTCGATCGCAACGGGTGCGTCGCCGGGATTGGTGATACCGCAAATTTTAACTCGAACGCTCATTTTCAATTCCAGATTTACGATCCATCGGTAACCGGCGCGTGTATCGTAAATCGTAAATCGTAAATTGCAAATCAGTGAACGAAATAGCTGACGAGCTGATACACGAAAAAAGCGGCGACATAGGCCAGTCCGGTCATGTAGGCAATCTGGAACAGGGGCCATTTCCAGCCGCCTGTTTCACGACGCACCACCGCCGTGGTGGAAAGGCATTGCGCGGCGAGGATGTAGTACACCAGCAGGCTGGCGCAGGTGGCGGTGCTGAACATGGGCGTGCCGTCCGAACGCACCGCGTGGCGCAACGAATCGTAGAGCGATGCGTTGTGATGCTCGGCGGCGTCCTGGCCAACACCATAAACGATGGCCAGCGTGGAAACGATGACCTCGCGGGCCGCAAACGAGCTGATGATGCCGATGCCAATCTGCCAGTCGTAACCCAGCGGCTTCAGCACCGGTTCCAGTAAACGACCCAGCTTGCCGGCGGCGGAATTTTGCAGTGAGTTTTGCGCAGTGAGGTGGTCGGCGTCCGCGTGCAACTCCGCGGCCTTTTGCGAATCCCCGGCTTTTTCCAATTGCGCGGCCTGGGCGGTCAATGTCATGGCAGCGGGCGGCGGCGCGGATTTCGGATAATGCGAAAGTGTCCACAGCGCGAGCGAGACCACCAGGATGATGGTACCGGCCTGTTTTACAAAAATTTTCGCGCGGTCAAAGGTGTGCAACAGTGCCGAGCGGAGGCCGGGCAGGCGATACGGCGGCAGTTCAATCAACAGCGGCCGGCTGCCGCCGGGCAGGATCGTGCGATTGAATACGACCGCCGCCAGCACCGCCGCCAGGGCACCGGTCGCGTACGCCGCCGTGAAAACCAACGCGGCCTTGAGCGGCGAATGCGGAAAGAGCATGGCGGTGACCATGGCGTAAACGGGAATTCGTGCCGAACACGTCAGCAACGGCGTAATCAGGATGGTCACCAGCCGGTCGCGTGGATTTTCAATGACGCGCGCGGACATGATGGCGGGGATCGCACAGGCGTGAGCTGAGAGCATCGGCACGAACGCCTTTCCGGGCAACCCGAGCCGGCGCATGATCTTGTCCATGACCAGCGCCGCGCGCGACAGATAGCCGGTGTCTTCCAGCAGTGACAATGCAAAAAACAAAATGCAGATTTGCGGCAGGAACACGAGCACCCCGCCGACGCCGCCGATGACACCGTTGACCAGCAGGCTTTGCAGGTCGCCCGCCGGTGTGTACGCCGCAATCCAGGCGCCCACGGTGCCGAACAGGCGGCTGATGAGGCCCATCGGAATTTCCGCCGCCCAGAAAATCAGCGCGAACAATAGAAGCATGACGACTTGAAAAACGGCGACACCCACGACCGGGTGCGTCAAAAAATCGTCGAGTTTTTCCGTCCGGGCCGAGCGGCGTGCCGCCGCCGCGTCCATCACTTTCGTCGAAATCTGTTCCGTCCACTCGTAACGCGCCTGATAAGGACAACCGGTGCACCCCAGTGCGCAGGCAGGCTTGGCATGTGAAGGGGTATTCGCGGCTTTACCGGTAACGAGCGACTCCATTTCGCTCTTGAGTTCGCCGATCCCCATGCCGGTGCGCGCCGAAATGGGGACCACGGAACACCCGAGCTCGGTACGAAGCTTCGCGACATCAATCCGAATGCCATCGCGCCGGGCTGTGTCCATCATGTTCAACGCCACGACGACAGGACAATTCAATTCGAGCACCTGGCTGACGAGAAACAGATTCCGTTCGAGATTCGTCGCATCGACGACAACCAGTGCGGCATTGGGCGCGGGATGGTTCTCCAGCCGGCCGTGCAGGGCGTCGCTCGCGATTTTTTCCTCCGGCGAAGAGCTTTCCAGGCTGTACAGCCCCGGCAAATCCACCACCACAATCTGGTGATCGCCGAAGTGCACGCGTCCGACCCGGCGCTCGACGGTGGTGCCCGGAAAATTGGCGGTCTTGGCCCTCAGGCCGGTTAACGCGTTAAACAGGGTGGTCTTGCCGGCATTGGGATTGCCGATCAGCGCCAGGGTGAAGGCATGATGCGGTAAATGAACTGCCGTCTGCCCCTCGTCGCAACAGGAAGCCCCGAACCCGAATTTCAGGGTGTCACTCATGCTCGTGGGCTTCCCGCATCGCGCAATGGTCGGGCGTGCAAACTTCCAGCCAGACCCGGGAGGCCAGCGAAGCGGACAGCCCCAGCCGTGAACCAAAAACACGTACTACCAACGGGTCGCCGGTCCGCACAACCTCCAGCCGGCGGCCGACGCAAATACCGAGCGTTTTAAGCCGGTTTATATCGTCTCCGTCGGTTTCGATGCGGCGCACGACGGCACATTGCTGGGGAGGCAATGCATCCAGCCGGGTTTCCGGCGGCGACGCTAAGTCATTCGTTGCCATGGTGAAATAATGTAAGTGCGGCGGCGAATCTTTGCTGTCGGCGGCTTGCGGTTTTTTGACGGTAGTTTGCGCTCGTGGGCCTTGAGCCAGCCTGACAAGAGATGCCAACCGCGGGAACAATTAAATCACGCGAACATTTACGATTTTCCGTCTTTGCTTTACCATAGGCGCGCAAATTGTGGGGAGATAACAACCATTTCTTCACGCCATACGGTCCAATATGGATTGAACCATGCCGCAAACGATTTATTTCGATTACAACGCTACCACGCCGCTGGATTCGGCCGTACGCGACGTCATGCTGCCGTTTCTGGGCGAAATCTGGGGAAACCCGTCCAGCGTGCATCACGTCGGGCGTCGGGCGCGGGCCTTGCTGGACGATGCGCGGGAGCGGGCGGCGAAAGTGCTCGGTTGCAAGCCGGCTGAAGTCATTTTCACCAGCGGTGGCACGGAAAGCAATAACCTGGCGGTCCTCGGCACGGCCCGGTTGCTGGCATCCAAAGGCCGCCATCTGATTACTTCGGCCATTGAGCATCACGCGGTCTTGTCTTGTTTTGATTATCTGGAAAAATGGGAAGATTTCGCAGTTACCCGGCTGCCGGTCGATCCCCAGGGACGGGTATCGGTGGATGATTTAAAACGGGCCATCCGTCCGGACACCGTTCTGGTCTCCATTATGGCAGCCAACAACGAAATCGGCACCGTCCAGCCGGTCGCGGCATTGGGAGGCGTCTGTCGTGAACAGGGTATTCCCTTCCACACGGACGCGGTCCAGTGGTTTGGCAAGGAGCCCTTTGAACGCATCGGCCAGTTCAATGCCGACCTGGTTTCACTTTGCGCTCACAAATTTCATGGTCCTAAAGGAGCCGGACTGCTCTACCTCAAATCTCCGCTTCATCCGCACCCGATTGCTTTCGGCGGCGGTCATGAGAACGAGCGGCGCGCCGGTACGGAGAATCTGGCTGGCATCATCGGTCTGGTGGAAGCCATGGAAAGGTTTATCGTCAAGCCGGTTTTCGAAAAGAAACACCTGGAGCCCTTGTCCCGCCAATTGATCGATTGCGTCTCAAATATCCCGAACATGGAATTGGTCGGTTCCCGGGAGCACCGGCTGGTCAACACGGTTTCTTTTGTGGTAAAAGGCGCGGACAGCATCGTGCTGCTGGGCGGATTGGATATTGAGGGAATTTGTGCATCGAGCGGCTCGGCCTGTTCTGCCGGGTCCCTGGAACCGTCTCATGTGGTTTCGGCTTTGGGCAAACGGGACCGCGCCCATTCACTCGTTCGCTTCTCCCTGGGCCGGGAATCCAAAGCCGATGAGGTAAACTTTGTCTGCCAAACTCTGCCCTATATTATTCAACGTGCACAACCTGTCAAATAAGTCTCCATTCGTCTGTGAAGATTTTGTTAATTCGGTTGAGAACTTCGCTTTTGTGGATTTACTTTTTTTAAATCTTTCACATTCCACTTTTTTTCCGTTACTTTCCTTCGACGAAACCTTGACACCAGGGGTTGTTTGCCTTATTCACAGCCCTTAATACTGATAGTTTTTTATAAAGAAGAACACTATTAACCGCCCATGAACCTCACCATCACGAAGGATCAAATTCTCAGTGGCTTGCAGGCGGTTCAAAATGTGGTTGGCTCCCGGACAACGCTTCCCATTCTTTCCAATGTTCTGCTGCGGGCGGAAGGAGATCGGGTTGAGTTTACCGCCACGGATTTGGACGTAACCGTTGCCTGCGCGGTGGAGGCAAAGGTAAAAAAGGGCGGATCGACTACCGTTCCGGTCAGAAAACTTTTCGGAATCGTTAGGGAATTGGGCGGAACGGACATCGAAATCGAAGTGGACGAAAAAAATGTGTGCAGTGTCCGCTGCGGAACCTCTTTTTACAGGATTCATGGAATCGGCGCGGACGAATTTCCGCCTCAACCGAAATTCAAGGATGATAAAAAAGTGACCTTGTCCCAGGAAACCGCCCGGGCCATGTTGGGCAAGACGTCGTTTGCCATCTCTACCGATGAGTCGCGATACGTTTTGAATGGGGTTTTCATGAGCCTCAAGGACCACAAGTTGACGATGGTCGCTACAGACGGACGCCGGTTGGCGCTGGCGGATGAAGAGGTGGAAGTCTCCGAAAAGAGCCAGGGAGAATTTATCATCCCTGCTAAAGCAGTCGGCGAGCTGAATCGCCTCCTGCAGGAAAAAGGGGACGTGGAAATCAAATTCGGCGAGAACCAGGCGGCATTTAAACTCAAGGATGACAAGGGGTTTTCCGTTCTCGTCCTGACCAAACTCATCGAGGGGAACTATCCCAATTACCGTCAGGTTATCCCTGCCGAGACCAAGGAACGCGTCCCGCTGGCGCGCGACGAATTTCTGCATGCCCTGCGCCGGGCCGAGATTATGACCAGTGAGAAGGCCAACTCGGTCAGGTTAACCTTCAGCAAAAACAACCTGGCCATCACTGCCAATTCGCCGGAGGTCGGAGAGGCCCGGGAAAGCCTCGCCGTAAACTATAAAGGCAAGGAAATCGCCATTGCCTTCAACCCGAAATTTCTGATTGAGCCGCTCAATGCCTTGTCGGAAGACGAAGTATTCTTTGAATTGACGGACGAGCTTAGCCCCGGCGTGTTGAAGATCAACGGGCCTTTCCTCTACGTAGTCATGCCCATGCGGTTGAGTTGAACTCGTTACTTGACCGCTGCCCAGACGCGGTGAACATCATCATGGTCATCAAGGCTCTGGAGAAATTCCCCAACTTCGATCCGTTGTTCCTCCGTCAGCGTCGGGTGCGTTTTAGGCAGGTACCCCGGTTCACTGGTCACCACCGACCAGCCGTTTTGTGACAGCCACCGGGAAACGGCATGAAGTGCCGTGCGATCGCAGATAAAGCGCGCGCCGGCCCTGCCTTCCGGGATATCGTCGTTCTGCTCGGGCGTTAACGCTTCAACCTCGTTGGCGCCGGCTTCGATGGCGGCCGCCTCGCGATCCATGTTCGATTCCGGATGGTGCGCCTCCACTAGGCCAACGTGGTCGAAAAGGAATTTGTTGCTGCCCGACATCCCCAGCTGGCCTCTCTTGAACAACACGCGGATTTCCGGCGCGGTGCGGTTAACGTTGTCAGTGAGCACTTCGACAATCACCGGCACCTTATGGGGCGCGTACCCCTCGTAAACCACGTGCTCCATCACAAGTTTTTCATCGCCGATGCCTGCGCCTTTTTTGATGGCTCGGTCGATGACGTCGCGCGATACGCTTTCCTTGCGCGCCTTCTCCAGAGCAGCGGCAAGTCGCGCGTTGGCGTCAGTGTCCGCTCCGCCCATTTTGGCGGCGATGGAAATTTCGCGGACAATTTTGCTGGTGGCCCGGCCTTTCTTCAGCCCGGCTACCAGACGTTTGGCATGCAACCATTGTCGCCCCATGCACTGAAACTAGCACATCCCACGTCGCCGGTTCAATTTCACATTCCGCACCGGCACGGCTAGCCCGGCCCCAGGGCGCCGTGGAATGAGCTGTAAACCATTTGCACCGCCACGGCGGCGAGGATCATACCCATGACCCGGCTGAGGACGCTCGCCCCGGACCGTCCGATCAGGCCGATGAGCCGGTCGCCCAGGAGCATTAAGCCCAAAGTCAGGAAGAGCACCAACCCCATGATCAGGCAGGTGGCCGTTTCCTGTAAGAGATTGTGCGTGTTGTTGTCCGTCAGCACTACGACCGACAGGAGCGCCCCGGGAGTGGCGATGGACGGCATCGCCAGCGGGAAGACCGCCACGTCATGTCCGCCTTCAGCCGGCGTGGCATATCCCGAACTTTTCTCAAAGATCATCGTCAAGGCAAAGAGAAACAACACAATCCCGCCGGCAATCTGAAAGGAAAGCATTTCAATCCGCATTTCTTCCAACAGGTACTGTCCGAAGTAAAGAAAACCGGCCAACAGAAAGAACGCGATGACCGTCGCCCGCACCGCCGCCCGTTTACGGGCCGCCGAGGTCATATCTTTGGTCACGGACAGGTACAGCGGCACTGTGCCGATGGGATCCACCGTCACCCATAGGGTCACGAAATCAAACAGTAACTCATTCCAGGACATGCGCGGTAACTTTAATCACCGGCGCGACCGGCGCAACTCATTCCTCTTTTTTGCCGCCGCGACGCCGGTAGCGGGTCGTTGGTTTGCTCAGCGGTTACGGATCGGCATCAACCCGAAGTGCAACAACAGCCAGATCGGAAAGGCAAACAACGCAATGGCCAGGAG